>CAYJDE010000038.1:4610-15474 GCA_964368805.1 uncultured Desulfovibrionaceae bacterium | reverse complement strand
TTTGTAAAGTTTTTCTTGGGGGAGGGAACTTTTTGAAAAAAGTCCCCTCCCCCAAACCCCCACCCTCAAAAACTTTTCATTGGAATTTTCCTTACAGAAAATTCCTGTGCTCATAATATGGATTTAAAAATATGTCATTTATGATGACACATACACAAAAGAGATATATTATGCTAAGTCATTCTGCTTTTGAAGAAAATGCTGCTATCGTGGCAGTGGCAGATAAAATATATGCAGGTCAGCGTTTAGAAAGGGCTGACGCTGAAATACTATACTTTCAGGCTTCTTTGCCTACCTTGGCGGCTTTAGCCCACGGTATGCGCTTGCGTTTGCACCCAAAGCCCATTGTCACCTATGTGGGTGATAGAAATATTAACTACTCCAATGTATGCGTATGCGCTTGCCGTTTTTGCGCTTTTTATCGTGCGCCGGACAGTGCTGAGGCCTATGTTATCAGCCGTGAAGAGCTTTCAGAAAAAATCGAAGAGACCTTAGCCCTTGGCGGAACACAAGTGCTTATGCAAGGGGGACATCATCCGCATTTGCCTTTTAGCTGGTATGAAGAGTTGCTTAGGTGGATGCGAGAAACATGGCCCAGCCTACATATTCATGCTTTTTCCCCGCCGGAAATTGCCTATTGGTCAGAGCTGTACCACTTATCTACCAAGGAAATATTAACCCGTTTACAAGCCAGCGGTTTACACTCCTTGCCCGGTGGCGGAGCGGAAATTTTGCACAATGATGTTCGCAAGCACGTTTCACCCAACAAATGTTCGGCAGATCGCTGGTTAGCCATTATGGAAGAGGCGCATAGCCTTGGACTGCGCACCACCGCCACCATGATGTTTGGGCACGAAGAAAAGCCAGAACATCGCCTTGATCATCTTTTTGCGGTGCGTGCCACGCAAGACAAAACTGCTGGCTTTACAGCTTTTATTCCATGGACTTTCCAACCGGGTAATACAGCCATTCACTGTCAAACCCTTCCGGCGCCGGCCTATTTGCGTATGCTTGCTGTATCTCGTTTAGTATTGGATAATATTCCAAACATTCAATCTTCTTGGGTAACCATGGGGCCGCACATTGGACAGTTGGCCCTTTTTTATGGAGCCAACGACTTTGGCTCCCTTATGCTAGAAGAAAATGTGGTAGCTGCAGCAGGCACATCCTATGCTTTAAGCCGTCAAGATATAGAGAAAATTATCAGCGCAGCGGGCTTTATCCCACAACAAAGGCTTATGGATTATACTTTTAAAACCTCTGTGTAGAGCTCTTTGCACCATTGTTTCGAAAAACTGATGCAATAAGTTGTTTTGAGACCTCTGCGCAATTCATTGCGCAGAGGTCTCGTTTTGTCTAGCATTTTTTCTCATGCAAGTTCTCATGCGCCACAATGTGTTTTTTCAAAGACACATTGTGGCGCATGAGATTTTTTTAAGGGAGAGAAAAAAGAATTAGTTAACATTCCTCTTAAGAATGTAAGTATTTTTCTGCCAGTTCTTTGACCAATACATCATTTTGGGGAAAAGAGCCGGTATCTGCTTTAGAGTATACTAGAGCATCATTGACTTTTACTTCAAAAATGCCACCGCTGCCCGGTATCAAATCTACATCTACGTCCAAAACTTCTTTCATTTTGGCAGCCAAACTGGCTGCCGCAGGAGCATAGTTTCAAGAACTACAATAGGTTATGCTTGCGCGCATAGGCTTCTCACTTAGTTATAAGGTTACTGCTTAAGCTAGCTGTAGCAAAGCATACCATGCAGTAAGCTTTATTTTGGCTACCGTCAATACTTCGTGAAAAGCCACACAGTACCTTGTGTAAAATACTATTGTGCTTTTTAGCTGGAAAAGCACATGAGGCATGGTATAGCCATAGCCAAAAGCCTGTAGAAAAACGATGAAAATAACATTTTTGCAGAAACTTTTTATGAAACAAATTTTTTCAACGGGCTGTTAGGGAAACGCTGATTAAATAGAATTTTTACTCTCTAACAAGGAAGACGAATTTTGGTAAGGGTGTATAGTATATAGACATACATACAGTCTTAGTAAGATGAGTCTGACGCAGTTAGAGTGCAAAAAAGCATTTAATCAGCGTTTCCTTAGGTCTATTTTTTGTTTAAAGCCCAATCATAATCAAGCCATGACACTTTATACCCATCAAAGCGTTGTTGAGCATAGCGTTGCGCAAAAGCTGTCACCGATGCGAAGTCTTCTTTATACCACTTTAAAATGGACGAGAGGCTTACGTTTTTTTTCGCATGATTTACTTGTATTCCTTGAGGGCTATTAAAGAAAATTCTTCCTTGATTATCCAATTGTCCCGAAAGTTTTGAGCCTTCGTATGCTTCAGAGCGTAAAGGCGGGCAACTTTTGGCTGCACACACCAAAGCCAAGTGGATGCGTGGTTCAGCGTATTCCGGACGAATGATAGAATGCTCTAAATGGTCAAGACTAATGGTGTTTCCAAAAAGACGCACGACTTTCTGCTTCCAAGGTCCGCTTACAAAAGAGCCAATATCTTTAATGGATTTTACAGGGTAGTGATCAATAATAAGCTTTAACGTAGCGGCATTATAAAGATTAATAAGATAAGCAAGGCGTGTATTTTTTGACCACGCATTGAATGTGGGGCGAGAAACTTGCGCTAGCTGATTTAAATACGCATCAAGAAGTCCACGCTGCGCTTTAAGCCCTGCGTAATCTACTTTTCCTTGCGACACAAATTGTTTTAAGAGCGCATCATAGGCACCATGCATATCTTGGGCAATACTTTTTGGTGCAGACCATATAAGAACACACATTACTACAAGAAAAACCATGAAAAATCTTTTTTTCATACTACCTCCTTGAAAGAATGAATTCCGACTAAAATAGTAAGCTTTAAAAAAGCACCTGTCAATTCCTCTATTTAAGACCTCTGCACAATCACTTTCAAATATAGCTTTGTGTCCAAATTTTGAAAATTTGTTCGAAATGTAAAACAAAACGCAGAGGTCTTAATATAGGGTTTCCAAAGGGGATTATCCCCTTTGGCGGGGTGGAGGGGCAGCGCCCTCCATGCCTATTAACGGAGATACTCGGGGGGTGGGTGATAGCCCGCCTCCATAACAGAGGCGGGCAAAGGGAGTTTATGTATTTACGGAGTGTTATAGGGTGAATGAAAACCTTAGCCGTATATGTTAAAGCGTTGTTACGCTGTAATTGAGGTTCACTAGTACATTAAGAAGGTTTGCTGCGTAATACGTAGGACGGTTTACGTATTGGTAAATAATATTTTTACATATGTCCCATCATATCTCGATTATGACCGGAGCCTTGTCTATCATCGTGTCCACGGCGGCCGTCTCGGCCTTTGCCTTTGTCCATATGACGACCGTGCTTACGGCCTTGCCCTTTACCGCCACCATGGAAGGCTACACCATGTTTTCCAAAACGGTATTTTTTCATAGCATGGGTTCCGGCAGGAAGCCCTAAGGCCTTATCTAAGGCCAAGCCTAAAGTTTGGCGCTCGCTTTGCATTTTCCCTCGCAATTGCGTAATTTCTTGCGCTGTTTTTGCCACTGCTTGCACATCGGGGTTGGTGGCATTTTGCAGAGCTTTCAATTCTTGCTGTTTCACATAGAGGGAATCACGTACTGGGGACATTTTGTCACGTGAAGCTTCAATAAGTTTATGCGCTTCAGCTTTTTGCGCGTCGGTAAATTGCGCCCTTTTTTGTTGTTGTGTTTGTTTGCCTGTATCAACGTTTTCCGCTTGTGCGCTGGGGGTCATATAAAAACCGCCAGCAAGTAGGGTCAGTGCTAAAACCGGAATGGCAAAAGTATTTTTCTTCATGATAATGATCTCCTTTTTGCTACGGCATTACGCCGCGCTTGTATTTCTGGTATAGCAAGGGGTGTGCCAAAAGCGTTAAACGTAGCTAACCCCCTTAATATAAACTAATAAAAACCATACCGCCTCTATTTTAAAGAGGAGGCACCTTGTACATTTTTTATACACGCCGCATCATTTTTTGTATAAAATTTATACAGGTGTATGCTTTTTATACAAAGATCCAAAGGCAAGTGGAAATGAACCTTCGATACTGCCCATACTTGCCATAATAACTTGTTGCAAACAGTCGATTCATGCGTACAAAAGCATGACAGGCTAGTTTCAAGCAGGCCGTTTGACAATGGCACTTCTCTAGTGCTAATTTGTGCGCTGTTTATAGGATATGCCTTATGTTTTACAGAAAACGTTTTAGCGTTTCCTTAAGAGCATAGCGTATATTGTGGTTGATGGTATGCCAAATAAGAGAAAAAAATACTGATTTAATAGATTTTTTTGTTCTTTAGGTAGTGTCGTCAAATGACGAATTTTGCCAAGGATGCATAGTATATGGATATACATGCAGTCTTAGTTAAGATGAGTTTGACGCAGTAAGAGGGCAAAAAGGCATTTAATCAGCGTTTCCAAAAATCTTTTAAGGCACGTACAGGGCTTTGCCGTCGGTAATGACTTTGCTGTTCAAGCTGTTGGCAAGTATTGAGAATTTTAAATTTCGGAGTTTTTCATGCATAAAGGTACATCCTTAGTCCTTGGCTTAGCCATGACTTTTTTTGCCACCCCGGCCTTTTCTGAGGAAGTGATAAAACTTGGCGTGGCCACAGCTTTAAGTGGTGATATTGCCTCTTATGGTATTCCTACATTAAATGCTGCCACCATTGTGGCCGAGCAAATTAACGCCAAAGGCGGCATTGATGGTAAAAAAGTGGTGGTCATCTCGCAAGATGATCAGTGCAAATCCGAATTAGCCACTTTTGCAGCTACGAAGCTTATTTCCGACAAAGTCGATGTGGTTATCGGCCATATCTGTTCCGGTGCCACCAAGGCTGCTTTACCTAACTATAATACTACAAAGCGTGTGTTGATTTCTCCCGCATCCACAGCCCCAGACTTAACCACCAGCGGCCAAAATCCCTTTTTTTTCCGTACCATTGCCAATGGTAATGCCCAAGCAAAGCTTTCATCCTCCTTTATCAATGACAGCTTAAAAGCTAAAAAAGTTGCCATCATTCATGATAATGGCGAATACGGTAAGGGGTATGCTGAAGATAACAAAAAATTGTTAGAAGCCGCCGGTAAAGCTAAAGTAGTTCTTTTTGAAGCAGTAAATCCCGATGGCGTGGACTATACCTCCATCGTGCGGAAATTACGCAAAGAGAAGATTGATGTTATCGTTTTTGGCGGCTACCATCCTACAGCTTCTAAATTGTTGCAACAAATGCAACGCAACAACGTGAAGGCTGCTTTCATTGGGCCAGACTCCATCATGACAGACACGTTCATTGGCATGGCCGGCAAAGAAGCTGAAGGCGTATACGCCTCTTCTCCTTCAGACACCAGCTCTTTGCCCATTTACCAAGAAGCCCGTAAGCAGCATCTTGATAAATACAAAGCAGAACCTGGCCCCTTTTATTACAATGCTTATGCAGCTGCTCAAGTCTTATTGCATGCCATCGATAAAGCCGACGGCGTAGACCCTGCTAAAATCGTTGAAATCTTACGCTCCGATCGGGTGCAAACCCCTGCCGGCAATGTGACCTTTGATAAAAGTGGAGACCCCATCGGTGTGGGCCTATCACTGTATCAAGTGAAAAAAGGCAAATTTGTTGAAACAGACAATAGAATTGAATAAAATGAAAATACGGGGCGCAGAAAAACATTTCTGGGCCCCGTAAACGTATATGCTCTTAAAATGAACACCATTTGACAGAGTATATGGCGTCATGGTAGTATACCATGTTAATTTTATGGTGAGAATACCCCTTTTCTCTACATTTTCCTCAAACTAAGGGATAAGCTTCATGGCCTGTTTTTCTCACTTTTTTGGCTTGTGCATGCCTTAGGGCACTTAAAAAATTTTTATTTTGTTACGGAGTTTCTCACATGAACAAGGCGAAATCTTTATTGCTTGCTGGTTTATCGTTGGCAATGTTTGCCACACCCGCCATGGCAGAAGACGTTATTAAACTTGGTATTGCCGGTGCTCACTCTGGCGACTTGGCCTCCTACGGTATTCCCACCTGGAATGCAGCCCAATTAGTTGTAGAAGAAATCAACGCCAAGGGCGGCATCGATGGTAAGAAAGTAGTTATTGTGGACGCCGATGACGAATGCAAGCCTGAAAAAGCCACCAATGCTGCCAACAAACTTGTTTCTGAAAAAGTTGCCGGCGTTATCGGGCATATCTGTTCCGGTGCTGCCACTGCAGCCATGCCCATCTACAACGGTGCTAAACTTGTTTCCATATCTCCTTCTGCTACTACTCCAAGCCTCACCACGTCTGGTAAAAACCCCTACTTCTTCCGCACCATCGCCAATGACGATGCTCAAGCCAAGTTGTCTGCGGCTTTTACCCTTGACACCTTAAAAGCAAAAAGAATTGCCATTATTCATGATAACGGCGAATACGGCAAAGGCTATGCTGAAAACAACAAAAAGATCATCGAAGCTGCCGGCAAAGGTGAAATTGTTTTCTTTGAAGCCATTACCCCCAATGCCGTGGATTACGGTCCTACTGTAAAGAAACTAAGAAGAGCTAAAGTGGACGCCATCATTTTTGGTGGGTACCATCCAGAAGCTTCTAAATTGGTACAACAAATTCGCCGTGAACGCATTAAGGCCCCCTTCATTGGTCCTGACGGCGTAAAAGACCCTGCCTTCATTAAAATTGGTGGTAAAGAAGCTGAAGGCGTATACGCTTCCGGCCCTTCCGATACCTCTACCTTAGCCACGTACAAAAAAGCTCGTGAGCAACACTTGGCTAAATTTAAGGCAGAGCCAGGTGCGTTCTTCTATGGTGGTTATGCAGCAGCTCAAGCATTGTTAAACGCCATTGATAAAGCTGACAGCAGCGACCCTGAAAAAATCAAGGCCATTTTGCAGTCTGAAGTTCTTGAAACCCCTGCGGGCAACATTAAATTTAGCACAATTGGCGACCCCATTGGCGTGGGGCTTTCCATGTTCCAAGTAAGAGATGGAAAATTTGTGGAAACCGAAAATAAAATGATTATTGAATAAAACGATTATACAAAAAGTGAGGCCGTAACAGTCTGCAAAATGCATTTTAGGCAGACTGTTAGCCTCACTTTTTTCAAGGAAGCCAGTATATTTTATGGGGTAATTCGTTACCAATCTTTGCTTCCTTCATTTTTCCCCTACCTTGGTCACACGGATGGATTGTCATGGACATACAATATTTTATCGAACTTTTCTTTGGCGGATTGACTCGCGGAAGCATTTACGCCCTCATAGCCCTAGGATACACCTTAGTTTATGGTATCATTGAGCTTATCAACTTTGCCCACGGCGAAATATATATGATTGGTGCTTTTACGGCCTTCATTGTAGCTTCAGCCCTTGGTATTATGGGCTTTCCGGCTTTAGCCATTTTAGTTATTGCGGCCTTGGTGGCTATTCTCTGGTGTGCTTCGTATGGCTACACCTTAGAAAAAGTGGCTTACAAGCCCTTGCGCGGGGCTCCTCGTCTTTCGCCTCTTATTTCCGCCATTGGTATGTCCATCTTCTTGCAAAATTATGTCATTTTAGCACAAACTCCAGACTTTGTGGCTTTCCCAAGACTGCTTCCCGAACTAGAGTTCTTGTATGCTTGGGATATTATGGGCTCCAGCGACTTTATTATCTTGGTCACCAGTACTGTAGCCATGATTGCCTTAACGCTCTTTATTACCTACACCAAAATGGGCAAAGCCATGCGGGCTACAGCACAAAACCGCAAAATGGCTTTATTACTTGGCATTGATGCCGACCGCATTATTTCGCTTACCTTTATTATCGGCTCATCCTTGGCCGCCATTGGTGGGGTACTTATTGCTTCGCACATGGGGCAAGTAAACTTTGCCATTGGCTTTTTGGCCGGCATTAAAGCCTTTACAGCGGCAGTACTGGGCGGCATTGGGTCCTTACCCGGTGCCATGCTAGGTGGCCTTGTGTTGGGGCTTTGCGAAAGTTACGCCACAGGTTATTTTTCCGGCAACTATGAAGATATGATTGCTTTTGCCATTCTTATTCTTATTCTTATCTTCCGTCCCGATGGCATTCTTGGCAAAGCCAAAGTACAAAAGGTGTAGGGGGAAACTATGCATATTTTTATAAAAGCCCTAGTGGTGGCCGCATGGTTTATGGTGTTGACCTTCCCCCTCATGGGTATACAAATTAATGCGGTAGATTCGACCATTCATATTCGCTGGGTGCGTGTTGTTGGCATGGGCATTGGCACCTTTGTACTGGCTATTTTATGGCATATTTGCTTTCAGCGCAAAGCCCAAGGGTTGCCCGTCATTCCCATTCCTCGAGGCATTAGCCAAAGTTGTGCTACGTTAAGCCAAAATATGCTTTTTAAACGTGGCCTGCCCCTGCTGATTTTTGTGATTCTTCTGATTATGCCGCTGACCAGCTCCATGTATCAAAGCAATATCATGATTTCGGCCATGCTCTATGTTATCTTAGCTCTAGGTCTTAATATTGTGGTGGGTATTGCCGGACAATTGGTCTTGGGCTATGTGGCCTTTTACGCTGTTGGTGCCTATACCTACGCCTTACTAAATCAATTTTTTGGCATGGGCTTTTGGGTGTGCTTGCCTCTTGGCGGCTTTGTGGCTGTGCTTTTTGGCCTAGCCCTTGGTTTTCCTGTGCTGCGTTTACGTGGCGACTACCTAGCCATTGTAACCTTGGGTTTTGGCGAAATTGTACGCATCTTTTTACAAAACTGGAGTGATATTACCGGCGGCCCTCGTGGTGTATCCAACATTCCCCCGCCAAGCTTCTTTGGCATGGAAATGGATTTGGGCCAAACCACCACCTATATCTACTATTTGGTGCTGGCGGCGGTGCTCATTACCATTCTAATTATTTCACGCATCAAAAATTCTCGTGTGGGCCTTGCCTTGCAAGCTTTACGTGAAGATGAAATTGCCGCCCAAGCCATGGGCATTGATATTACCCAAGTAAAGCTTTCAGCCTTTGCCCTAGGCTCATGCTGGGCGGGTTTTGCCGGCGTTATTTTTGCTGCCAAAACCTCCTTCATCAACCCTGCCAGCTTCACCTTTATGGAATCTGCCATGATTCTATCCATGGTGGTGCTTGGCGGCATGGGCTCCATTACCGGTGTTATTCTTGCGGCTTTCATTCTTATTTTAGCTCCGGAATATTTACGTGCTTTCTCCGAGTACCGTCTGCTTATCTTTGGTGCGGTCATGGTTATTATGATGATTTTCCGCCCACAAGGTCTTGTGACCAGTGAACAACGTAAATATCGCATCTCAAACAAGGCCGACGCGCCGCAAAAGTCGTAAAGGAAGGAAAGCTCCATGAAACCCATACTTGAAGTCAATTCGCTTTCCCGCAATTTTGGCGGTTTACGTGCATTAAGTGATGTGGACCTTACTGTGCATCAAGGCGAAATTGTGGCCCTCATCGGTCCCAATGGTGCAGGAAAAACCACGTTCTTTAACTGTATCACCGGTATTTACGAACCCTCCGAAGGCCATGTGTATTTGCATAGCCCCGACGGTAAGAAACATCATTTAAACGGGCGCAAGCCACATAGTATAACTGCCCTTGGCATGGCCCGTACTTTTCAAAATATTCGTTTGCTACAAGAAATGACAGTACTGGAAAACGTCATGATTGGTCGTCACTGCCGCACTAAAGCCGGTATTCTTGGTGCCATTTTACGGGATAAGAAAACCCGTCTTGAGGAACAAGCCTCTGTGGATTATAGCTATAATTTACTGCGCACCATGAATTTGCATACAGTATATGACGAAAAGGCCAAAAATCTTTCCTATGGTGCCCAGCGTCGTCTAGAGATTGCCAGAGCCATGGCTACAGAGCCACATATGCTGTTATTGGACGAACCGGCCGCCGGCATGAACCCCAACGAAACCCAAGAACTAGAAGAGCTTGTGCAAAAAATTCGTCAAGAATTTACCCTTTCCATCCTGCTTATTGAACATGATATGAGTATGGTTATGTCCATGTCAGATCGTATCTATGTTATGGAATATGGGTCACGTATTGCTGCGGGAACGCCGGAAGAAATTCGTAATAATCCCGCTGTTATTAAAGCGTATCTTGGTGAGGATGCCCATGCTTAAATTAGAAAATGTTTCCACTTTTTATGGCAATATTCAAGCCTTACGTGATGTGACCCTCACCATCAATGAAGGCGAAATTGTAACCCTTATTGGGGCCAATGGCGCAGGAAAAAGCACTACCCTTATGTCCATTTGCGGCATTAACCATGTACGTAGTGGCCAAGTACTTTTCCAAGACAAGCCCATACACACCTTGCGCCCCCATGAAATTGTAAAATTAGGGGTTAGCCAAGTGCCCGAAGGACGACTTATTTTCCCAGACCTCACGGTACAAGAAAATATTGACCTTGGTGCTTTTTTGCGTAGTGATAAAGAAGAAATTGCCAAGGACCAAGAATATGTCTTTAGCCTCTTTCCCATCTTAGCCGAAAGGCGTAAACAAACGGGAGGCACCCTTTCCGGTGGTGAACAGCAAATGCTAGCCATCTCCCGTGCACTTATGGGGCGGCCACGTCTTTTACTACTAGACGAACCTTCTTTGGGTTTGGCGCCAATCATTATTCGGCAAATATTTAGTATCATAGAACAAGTGAATGCCAATGGCACCACTGTTTTCTTGGTAGAGCAAAACGCCAACCAAGCCTTGCGCATTGCGCATCGTGGTTATGTTATGGAAAATGGACGCATTGTAAAGGAAGATACAGCTGAAGCGTTGCTCACTAGTCCAGAAGTAAGAGAAGCGTATTTAGGCATGT
>CAYJDE010000038.1:0-4510 GCA_964368805.1 uncultured Desulfovibrionaceae bacterium | reverse complement strand
TGCGCCACAATTTTTCTTTTCAAGGACAAGATACTGACGCAATTGTTTTTTTAAAGGGGAGAGTCCCATCTCAGGAAAAAAATGCAGCAGCATTCCTAACATGAGCCCCCTGCGCAGCTATTTTCAGATATAGCTGTGTGTCTAAAATTTAAAAATTTGTTCGAAATGTAAAGTCAAGTGTAGAGGCCTCACGTAAGAAAAAGAATAATCACGGTTTTAAGGAAAATGTATAATCCTTTTATGACATCAATGCTTCTTTATTATGGAGGGTATGTATGGAATTATCAGCACCAGCATGGTTAGCCCAGCTTGAACCTCATCGTATAGAAGATGCCTTGCGTGGCAATGCCTATGAAGAAGCCACAGCCAAGCAAAGGCAATGTTTAAAAACCGCCATTGCCTACCATGCTTTACAAGGGGAAGGGGCGCAAGAGCAGCGTTGTTTTTCAAATTTTGCAGCCCGTGGTTTTTGGCAAGAAGTGCACACAAAGCCGGCAGATTTCGCTTTGGTGCTTTGCGCCGAAAATTTTTGCGCCCCTGCACGTATGATTGCCGCCATCATGCCGGCCTTGCTAAATCATGTGCCCGTATACTTTATCAGCATAGGGCAGCCTCATGCATCACTCTTGCTCACTTTGGAATTGCTGGGCCTTGAAGAAGCTTTCGCTGTGCCCACAAAAGCTGCAGACAGTATTTTTGAAAGCCTTTTTCAATCGCTTTTTGAGGTGGGAGAAACGCAAAATCCTCGTCTTATCCTGCTGGAAAACTCTCCTGATGACACGCTTAAGTTGGTTTTTGTGCAAGCCAAAGCCTTGGGCTGGCCCACCTTTGAAGATGCCCAAAAATATCAGCTAAGTTTAGACCCAAGCCTTGACCAAGAAGCCAGAGAAAGCATCACCTTTGCCCATGGCCCTGCACGGTATGTTGACCAATATACACATGAAGCACACGCGTTTTTTATAAAAAATTCCCAGGGTTCCACTCAAAATTGTCCACAAATATGGGGACAGGGTCTTGAGGGGTGTTGGCAATACCCCAACCACGGCAAAGATTTTTTCCTGCAAAAGACGCTTACAGTAGGATTTTCTACACCTTCCTCTTCCGATTAAAGTTTTTTACAGAAAATACCAGTAATACATAAAAAAGCATACACAAAATATACGTAAAACATCTTACCTCTCCCCCTAGCATATACAACAGGTTTTGGGTGAGGATGGACGATGTGGGGGGCCTTATGAGCGCAAAGAAATGGTCTATGGAGCACATTCGTAATATTGGCATCATAGCCCATATTGACGCCGGAAAAACCACGCTAACCGAACGTATCTTGTATTATACAGATAAAATACATCGTATGGGCGAAGTACATGAGGGCACCGCCACCATGGATTTTTTGCCCGAAGAGCAAGAGCGTGGCATTACCATAGCCTCCGCCTGTACCACCTGCCATTGGCAAGAGCATGGCATCAACATCATTGATACACCGGGCCATGTGGACTTTACCATGGAAGTGCAGCGTTCTTTACGTGTGCTGGACGGTGCCGTGGGCGTTTTTTGTGCCGTGGGCGGCGTAGAACCGCAATCGGAAACCGTATGGCAACAGTCGGAAAATTTTAACGTACCCAAAATTGCCTTCATCAATAAAGTTGATCGTATAGGCGCAGATTTTGAAGCGGTGCTTACGGCCATGCAAGAACAATTGGGCGCAACTCCCCTTTTGCTCAATATGCCCCTAGGGCAAGGCGAAGAATTTACAGCCATTTTAGATATTGTACAGCAAGTGCGTTGTGACTATGACCCAGAGGACCATGGAGCCACAGTACATACCCAGCCTTTGACAGATCAAGAACAAGCTTTGGTAGTCCCATGGCGTGAAAAATTACTTGAACAAGTGGCTGAGGCCGACGATATTTTTCTAGAAGAGTATCTTGCAGAAAAAACATTCACAGCAGAAGAAATTATTGCTGCCATACGCCGTGCCACCTTGGCTCGTAAACTGACGCCGGTTTTTTGTGGTTCGGCCTTACGAAATGCCGGCATCCAAGCTGTCTTAGACGGCATTTGCGCTTTGCTGCCTTCCCCTGCTCATGTACCTGCCCCCTTGGCCCTTGATGCTGACGGGCAAGAACATCTTATTGAAGTTCAAGAAAGTGCCCCTCTTTGCGGCCTTATTTTTAAAATTCTCATGGACGAAGGACGCAAGATGGCCTTTATGCGCATCTATGCCGGTACCTTAAAAGATGGGGAAAATTATTATAATGTCTACGAAAAAAAACACGACAGGGTACAGCGCATCTATCGCCTACATGCCGATCATAGAGAACAGCTTAGCCAAGCCTATGCCGGAGATATAGTCGCTGTGGTGGGGTTACGCCATGCCTTTACCGGTGTTACCTACACAGCCCATGGCAAAGGAGAAAATGCCTACGCCCTTGAAAGCATAGAAACCTATGCGCCTGTTATTACCCTAGCCATAGAACCACGCAATGCCGACGAAGGCAATGTGCTGGATGAAGCTCTTTTGCGCTATACCACCGAAGATCCCACCCTTTTAGCCCGCACCGACGAAGGCACAGGCCATCGCATGCTTTCGGGCATGGGAGAGCTGCATCTAGATGTTATTTTAGAGCGCATGCGCCGTGAATACAGTATCGCCCCAAGGGTCGGTCATCCCCAAGTGGTATGCCGCGAAAGCATTAGCCAAGAAGCAGTAGCTGAAGCTGAGTTTGATAAAGAACTTGGTAAAGAGCATCACTACGGCCATGTACGCATTTCAGTACGCCCCTTGGAACGTGGTCAAGGTAATACTGTTACCTTTGGCAGTGCCTTCCCTGAAAATATTCTAGACAATGCTAAAGAAGCAGCAAAATTTGGCTTAGCTTTAGCATGGCTTACCGCCGCCAAGCAAGGCCTGGAAGATGCCCTGCAAAGCGGCCCCCTGTTGGGCTATCCTTTACAAGATGTAGGTGTGTGCATCGAAAGCCTTGAAAAGAAAGAAGGACTTTCCTCAGCTCCGGGCTATCATATGGCCGCCGGCATGGCCCTGCGTGAAGCCCTTAGTCAAGCCTGCCCCGTACTCTTAGAACCTATCATGTCGGTGGAAATTTCTGTACCAGAAGCGCATCTTGGCCCAGCCATGAGTCTTTTTACCACCTGCGGTGGCAGAGTAGAAAATCTCGGACACAAAGGCAGCGATGTCATGCATGGCATAAAAATAATCCAAGGCCTTGCACCGTTGTCAAAGCTTTTTGGCTTCTCAACCTCGCTGCGCTCTGCAACACAAGGCCGAGCAGGACTTATGCTCCAGTTTGCAAGATTTGATGTACTGTAAAAGCCCTGTACAATGCATTGTGCAGGAGTCTCATTGTAATGAGAAGAGCGTTATTTAGCATTTTAAACGGAAAATAACTTATGTCACAACCTAAAGCCAAAAAAAGCCTCGGACAACACTTTCTGCGTGATAAAAATATATGTGAAAAAATTGTCCAACTTTTACGCATAGAAGAAGGGGATAAGGTTATAGAAATTGGCCCAGGCCCCGGTGCGCTTACTGTTTTACTAGAGAAACACGCCCTCAAGCATTTAGTTCTCATAGAAAAAGATACTTTTTGGGCCAAAGAACGACAACGCCTAGCCCTAGCCAACAAAAGTTTGCACACGCAAGCCTTGCTCATGGATGCCCTGCATATGCCTTGGGCGAAGATAACTACAGAAAACCCTTGGAAAATTATCTCTAACTTACCCTATAATGTGGCGTCGCCCTTGATGTGGGATATTTTTTCGCAAAGCACAGGACTCGTTCGTGCTGTGTTTATGATGCAAAAAGAAGTGGGCTTACGACTGGTAGCTACACCTGGCAATAAAGAATACGGTGCCCTTTCCGTATGGGCGCAAAGCTTCGTCCGCCCCCAATGGGGATTTGTAGTGGGCCCAAAATCCTTTGCGCCGCCGCCGAAGGTAGATTCCGCTGTGCTGGCCTTTACGCCACTGCCCATGGAAGAAAAAACACAACACCCTCAAGCTCTAGCAAAATTAGTGAAAATGTGCTTCCAAAACCGGCGTAAACAATTAAAATCCATTTTCCGCCAAAATAATGTGCTGCAACTCATCCCCATACTGGAAAGTCTGCATATCGACGAGCAACGCCGACCAGAAACCCTCTCACCACAAGACTTCTCTGCCATCGTAGACGCCATTAAACAAAAAGCTCTACAATTTTAAAAAAAGCTGGGAAAGTATAAAAGCATGGGGAAATAGGGGGCGCTGCCCACGTCAGAAGCATGGAAAGACTGTAGCCTAGGTATATAAAGTATAAGAAAATGGGGGGCGCTGCCCCTCCACCCCGCCAAAGGGGATAATCCCCTTTGGAAACCTTATATGAGACCTCTGCACTTTATTTTACGTTTCGGACAGATTTTCAGGTTTTAGACACAAAGTATAGTAAATTAATTTTAAAACACTACCAAACTATAAAAGATAAACATCATGGATAATAACTTCTTTTATTTTG
>CAYJDE010000037.1:5860-16034 GCA_964368805.1 uncultured Desulfovibrionaceae bacterium | reverse complement strand
CCGCCTTCATAGGTGGAGTAAAAATAGGGGGTGTAGGCTTCAAATTCTGCAGCGCAGGTATCTACAAGATAGTACGTGGGCAGAATGTTAAGCTCTTTACGAACACGGCGAATGTCTTCTTCGGGTCGTTTCCACATTTCGGCCAATTGTCGGTCGGAAAAACCAAATTCTTTGGCTTCACGCAAAACGTCGGCCAATTCAGGGTTAGCCGGTGTCATATCGTTGGCTAAACCAAAGTTGAGCAAACGTTCTTCCATGCGTACAATTTCACGAATTTGACGAACCCACCATGGATCAAAATATGCTATATCAAAAATTTCATCATCAGTCATACCCATGCGCACAGCTTCACGTAAAGCTAAGATGCGGCGCGAATTGGGGGTGCGCAAAGAGGCCAGCACGGCTTCTTTATCTTGGTAGGGTAAGCGGAAACCAAAGCCAAGGCCCGGATAGCCCAACTCCATGGAACGCATGCCTTTTTGTAAGGATTCCTTAAAGGTACGCCCAATGCTCATGGCTTCGCCCACGCTTTTCATGGCGGTAGTTAATTCATCCTTGGCCCCTGGGAATTTTTCAAAGGTAAAGCGAGGAATTTTGGTAACTACATAGTCAATGGAGGGTTCAAAGCTGGCCGCAGTTTCACGGGTAATGTCGTTGCGCAGCTCATCTAAGGTATAGCCTATGGCTAACTTCGCAGCAATTTTGGCAATGGGAAAGCCTGTGGCCTTGGAAGCTAGGGCAGAAGAGCGTGACACTCGGGGGTTCATCTCAATAACCACCAATTCACCGTTGGCAGGATTTTGTGCGAACTGCACATTGGATCCGCCTGTTTCCACACCAATTTCACGCATGATGGCAATGGAAACTTCACGCATGTTTTGATATTCCACATCGGACATGGTCTGGATGGGGGCCACGGTGATAGAGTCGCCAGTATGTACGCCCATGGGGTCGATATTTTCGATGCCACACACAATGACGCAGTTGTCATTTTTGTCGCGCATAACTTCCATTTCCAGCTCTTTCCAGCCAATGACCGATTGTTCAATCATGACTTCGGAAACAGGGCTGGCAGCAAGTCCACCACCGGCAATGTGTTCTAAGTCTTCCATATTATAGGCAATGCCGCCTCCTGTACCGCCAAGGGTAAAGGCAGGGCGAATAATTAACGGAAAAGGCAAGGTGGCACCCAAGGTGCGCACATCATCCATAGTGCGGGCAATGCCGGAAGCTGGCATTTTAACGCCAATATTATCCATAGCTTGACGGAAAAGATCACGGCTTTCGGCTTTTTCAATAACATCAGCTCTGGCACCAATGAGTTCTACGCCACATTCTTTAAGAACACCACTTTTGGCTAAGGCAAGGGCCGCATTAAGCCCTGTCTGACCGCCAAGGGTTGGTAAAAGTGCACAGGGACGCTCTTTGCGCACAATGGCAGCAAGAGTGTCGTGTTCAATGGGTTCCACATAGGTTTTGTCGGCAAGGCCAGGGTCTGTCATGATGGTAGCAGGATTGGAATTGACAAGAACAACTTCAAATCCTTCTTCTTTGAGGGCTTTTACAGCTTGAGAGCCGGAATAGTCAAATTCACAGGCTTGCCCAATGACAATGGGGCCTGCGCCAATGACCATAATTTTCTTTAAATCAGTGCGTTTTGGCATGGTTGCATGTCTCATTTGCTTTTAATGGTGACAATATGGGCTTTGTTTTGCATGCGCCTAAATACATCGAGGAAAACGAAGTAGGGCGCAGTAGTACAAAACGATTTATCCTAAGGGAGTAAGGCGTTTTCGTCAAGTGAGAAAATGGAGGTTTTTTTATTTACGGCAGAGGCGCAGAAAATCGTAAGGAAACATTGAAGCATTCTTTTTCCTGAGAGGGGTATCTTTTTTTAGAAAAAAACTTTTTCTCTCAGACTGCCCCCTTCAAAAAAACAATTGCATCAGCATAATGTCTTTGAAAGGGAAAATTGTAGCGCATACCATATGGCTTGAAAAAATATGTTACACAAAACAAGACCTCTGCACTAGTATTTCAAATATAAAAGTTCATATAAATAGGGTAATTTGCTCTTTATATAAATGTTACCTGTGCAGAGATCTTAAAACAGTATATTATGTCAGCAGAAAATTACGACAAAAGCATGGCGTAGTAAAAAGACGTCGCTGCTCTTGCTTCTTGACTTACTGAGATAGCTTGGAATTTCCAATCTTAACAATACTTTTTTCTTGTACACATTCTCCGTCATGCTCATCAAAGTATTGCACGTCAACATATTGCATTTTTACTTTTTTTCCAAGGTATTTTTCAAATGTTTTCATGTCGCCATAATTGATGCGTACGGATTTTTTCCCTTGGTGCGTGTAGTGCATAAAGGCCATATTATGTTCCACAAAAACTTTATTTACTGTAATATCTATTTCTTTTTTTGCAGATTTTTTTTCGGGACAATCATTGGCTAAACTTACGCTTGGAATGAATAAGCACGCACAAAGACTAGTAAGTAGAAGTGTTTTTACTAATTTTTTCATTATGTAAATCTCCTATAGGGTGTAGTTTTTTTACTATTTTACAGATTTGTAGGTGCCGAAAAGGGCCTTGGTACAAGTGCCTTCTTCTTCAATTTTAGCATCAGGGTATTGATTAACAGTAATGCTATTATCTTTATTGATGGTCATGTTGTAAAACATATAGCCAGCTTCAAGGCTTTCTTCACTTTCAAAAGGTGCTGCGCCTTCACACAGTGCTTTTTCTACTCCGTCAGCCTTATTATAAAAGGTGAAAAGAAAAGACCAAATACCCATTCTATTTTGTTTAACATTCACTATATGTAGACATATATTGGTTTCATCGTTGCAGCGATCGCCCCACCAATTGGCTGTGGCAAAAGAAGTACTAGGAATGGCAAGGCAAAAGGCAAGTAAAAGCATACTGGGTAGTAAAATTTTTTTCATGATAGTCTCCTATGTTTCGGGTTAATATATTGTTTTAAAACTGTTAAAGAGCATTTTGTATAAAGCCTTTGAAAAAAATTGTATCATACAAGAAACCTATTCTACGATAAAAGGAAAGAAACATTCATTGGTTTTCCCTTCCATTTTATTACCGTAAAGCTGTGCAGCCAACGAAAAATTTTATACTATCATAGCCTATTATGAATTAAACTGAGCCCATTTTTGCACAGTAGCAAACAGCGTTTCAGGACAAATGGGTTTGGTGATATGGTCATTCATACCGTGTTCTAGGCTTTTTTCCTTATCGCCGCTCATGGCATGGGCGGACATGGCCACCACTGACAGATGCTGCAAGTTGGGATCTTGACGAATTTTTGCCACGGTGCTGAGACCATCTAAAATAGGCATTTGTATATCCATTAAAACTAAATTATATGCATTTTGCGTTAATAATTGCAAAGCTTCTTGACCATTATTAGCAATTTCTACAGAGTGCCCTTCGCTTATGAGTAATTCTTTCGCAATAAGTTGATTTATATGGTTATCTTCCACAAGAAGAATATGCGCTGTTTTTTCTGTAGGTGCGGCTTCTTTTTGTAAAGCAGTTTCACTAGCTGCAGCAGAATGTGCTGTGTTTACCATAGATGGTCTTGGGAATTTTTCCGAAGCCACGTAGGAGGCCACAGTTTCTCTTTCTTGCTGGGTAATGGCACAACTTGCTGTAGGTGTGTCTGCGTCATTTTGTTCCGGCGCATAGTCAAAAATAGCAGTAAAGAAAAACGTTGAGCCTAAGCCAAAGCTACTTTCTACCCACAAATCGCCATGCATAAGCTTTGCCATACGCTTAGCAATAACAAGCCCAAGGCCAGTACCGCCGTATTTACGGGTCACCGAGGTGTCAGCTTGCATAAAGGCAGAAAAGAGGCGCTCGCATTGTTCGGGGCTCATGCCAATGCCTGTATCTTTTACAGAAAATTCACAACGCATCTTTTTTGTGTTTTCATCTTCTTGCGTTTTTAATGTAATGGTAATGGAACCATCTTCTGTAAATTTAATAGCATTTCCAATGAGATTGAAGAAGATTTGCTTGATGCGTAAGGGGTCGCCCAACAGATGTTTACCAGAATAATTTTCGTTAACAAACGTTAAGTGCAAGCCCTTTTCTTGTATTTGTGGCTCGAAAAGTAACTTAAGTTCTTTGGTAATATCATCCACGGTAAATGGAATGTTTTCCATTTCCATTTTTCCGGCATCAATTTTAGAGAAGTCTAAAATATCATTGATGATACGTAATAGATTGCTGGCGGAAAAAATGGTTTTATTTACATAATCTTTTTGCAATTGCCCAAGCTCAGTATTGTCAAGCAAATGTAAAAGCCCAAGAACTCCATTAAGAGGGGTGCGAATTTCGTGGCTCATATTAGCAAGAAAATCGCTTTTGGCTTGTGCGCTTTGTTCAGCAGCATCTCTGGCACTACGTAAGTCTTGTTCCACGGCGTGAATTTCTGCCAACATGGCTTTAAATTCACGTAAATCACGGATAAAACTAATAATCACATAACTGTCCTGTGCTTTAACCCGCTTTAAAGTAATTTCTACCGGTAAATCATTACCGTCTTTATCTAAAAGCAAAAACTCCTGTGGCGGGGCAAAACCTTCAGCAAAAGCTTGTGCCACTAACTTTTTTGCTAACTCCATGGAGTTTTGTCCATCGGGCTGCAATTCGGGGTAGGCTTTATTGGGGTCGTTGAGATATTCATCGCGACTTTCATAGCCGTAAAGCTGCACAATCCTGTCATTACAGTCTAAAAGTTGACGGCCTTCACCCCAAACATTGATGCCCAGAGGGGAAATGTCCAAAATATTTTGTACAAGCTCTTCACTAGCTTTAATGGCTTTTAATACTTTGTTAATTTCTCGTAAATCTCGTAAATACCCAATGACCATGTCTTCATCACGTAAAACAAGACGGATAAGGGTCATTTCTAAAGGAATGGACTCTCCTGTGGAAGAAAGGCCATAGATGGTTTCATAATGATGTTGCCCTGTTTCAAAGGCAGCTTCAAGGCCAATATCAATAAGTTTGGAACTGCGAATACCATTAGGTTGCAGTTCTGGAAACGTTTGCCAAGGGTCTTCCAGAAAAGCTGCTTTATCTTTGAAACCAAAAATGCGTAAATTTTCAAGGTTACAGTCGCGTAAACGTAAGTCTTGATCCCAAATATGAATGGCCATGGGGGTTTTATCTAATATGGCTCTGGTGCGTTCTTCCATTTGGTTAATGCCCATAATATTTTCTGTAATGGCAGAAATATCTTGCGTATAGCCAAGCACACATTCTTCACCCTCAAAAAGCACATGACAAAGGGTTTCTTCGCTGGGGATAATTTTTCCGGAACTATCTAAACCCATCCATTGGAATTTACAAATACCTTTTTCAAAAGCTTCTTGTAAATATTGGGTAAAAAGTTCATCAGATCGTCCGTCCGGTTGATATTCAGGAGAAAATTTTTGATAGTTATTTTTGTATTCTTCTTTCGAGTTGACCTTAAAATGTTGCGCTACGGCATGGCTACAATCAATAAGAGTCAAATCTTTAGCCCAAATGTGCATAACAATGGGGAGGGTATGTAAAATACTTCTGGTAAGTTCTCTAGTTTTGGAAGCTTCTAAAAAGCAGGCGTCGCACGTTCCCAAAGGTTCTACATGACAAGCAAAATAGTTATTTTCCCCATTTTCTAGAGGACTCAAGGTGAGTTGCGTTGTAACTTGGGTGCCATCGGCCCTTTGAAGTGTGACTGTTGTAAAATTGACGCCGCTAACTTGTGATGTGCATAAAGAATCAAGAAGGTATTTTTGCGAATCTAGCCCATTTGGCTGTTCCTTGGGCATGATGTCCTGCATGTTTTCAAGCCTTTTTTCTTCATTGGTAAAGTGAAGAAATTTTGCAAAGGCTTTATTATAAAATAGAATTTTTAAGTCGTGGGAAATGCAAAGAAAAGGCGTAGGCATGGCTCCAAAAAATAGCGGAAGTTGCTGGGCAGAAAAAGAAGGCAATTTTCCATAAGCGCAGGACATAGGAAGACCTCTCTAAATAAAATATAGAAAACCTTAAGGCAACTGAACTTTTGTGAGCCCATACATGGGGGAGAAACATCACATTTTTATACAACAAGGCATAGACCTTTGTCAAAAGATAGATGTGTTAAAAATGTGTAAAAAACCATATTTTTTAATAGAAAGGGCAGTACAAGTACTGCCCTTTTATGTGAATATGTTTTACATTGCACGCATTTAATAGGCGTGATCGTCCTCTAAGTCTTCAGCAGTAACTTTACCGGAGAAGGTTTTGTACATCCAAGCCTGATAGGCAAGCACCATAGGTATGCAAACCAAGGTAACGCCAAGCATTATTTTAAGGGTAAGCGGGCTTGATGCTGCGTTAAAGGCCGTAACGGTAAAGCTTGGGTCCATGCTGGAAATAATAATCCCGGGGAACATACCCAGCACGCCAAAGAAGGTTACCCCTAAAATGTATACACCGCTACAAGCCCAAGCAAGGAAAAGCTTTCCTGTGGCAAGCATTTTACGCACGCCAATAAGGGCAACTAGGGCAATGGCAGGCACCAAGAAGAGTAAAGGCATATCAAAATAGTTTTGGTATATATTGGTATACATATACGTAAGTACTAAGAACGCAACCAGCAAAACTAGCATGATAGGCCAAAGGAAGATGGCAGTAGCGATGGCTCTATTTTGCAAATGGTTTTCTGATTTAAAGGAAAGCCAGATGGAACCATGTAAGGCAAAAAGTACCAAGAAGAATATACCACCGGCAAGGCCATAGGGATTTAAGAGTTTTAAAAGATTTCCGTGATAAACGCCATCGCCGTCAATGGGGATGCCCATAAATAAGTTGGCAAAAGCTACACCAAAGAGCAGGGCAGGTATAAAGTTGGAGATAAAGTGCACTTTATCCCAAAAGGCCGACCATAAAGGGTGATCTTCTTTGCCACGGAATTCAAAAGAAACGGCACGGAAGATAAGTGAAAATAAAATGATTAAGAGCGGTGCATATAAGGCACTAAACATAACAGCATAGGCTTTAGGGAAAGCAGCGAAGGTTACACCGCCTGCCGTAATAAGCCATACTTCGTTACCGTCCCAAAAGGGGCCGGCAGCGTTATATATAACTCTTTTTTCGTGTTCGTCCTTGGCTAAGAAGGGGAGCAGTGTGCCTAGCCCCAAGTCAAAACCATCCAAGATAAAATAGACAGCCCATAAAAGGCCCCAGAGTACAAACCATGTGGTTTCTAACATATGCTCCTCCTAAACCTTTGGGCCTTTACAGGCATATTTGCGTAATAAGTAAATATCAACAAGTCCAAGCATGGAATAAACCACAATGAAAGCTACTAAGGATATGGCTACACTACTTCCGGGTACCGGAGATACCGCATCAGAAGTGCGCATGAGTCCGTAGACAATCCAAGGTTGGCGGCCTACTTCAGCCACGGTCCAGCCAAGCATGATGGCGATATAGGGGAGGGGAATAACCCATACAAGGCAGCGCATGAGTAAGGCATTCATATTTTCTTGGCGATTGCGCTGCCAGAAGGCAAACAAAGCCAAGGCAATGAAAATGGTACCAAGGCCCACCATGGTTCTAAACGATAGGAAGGTTATCCAAAGTGGTGGACGATCTTCTTTGGGGAAGGCTTTTAAACCTTTCACTTCAGCATTGGCATCGCCATAGGCCATCCAAGATACTAGTCCGGAAATGGTGATAAATTCGAAAGTATTATTTTCTTTTTCCACATTGGGCCAAGCAAAAACATGCATGGGGGCCTGAGCGCTTGTTTCCCAAAGGGCTTCCATGGCGGCAAACTTGGCAGGTTGATACTTTGCTACCACTTGACCTTGATGGTGACCGCTGGCGCCCACAAGCAAGGCCATGACAAGGGTGAAGGGGGCTGCCATACGGAAGGCCGCACCAAAAAATTGCACTTGATTTTTACGTAGTAAATGCCAAGCAGACACGCCAAGCACGAAGAAGCCGCCTAGCATCCATGCGGAGATGACGGTGTGAAAGTATTGCCCCCAAGCGTAGGGGTTGCTGATGACGGTGAAGAAATTATCTAACTCTGCACGGCCATTGCGCAATACATAGCCCACAGGGTTTTGCATCCAGCCATTGGCAAGAATAATCCACACAGCAGAAAGATTGCCTGCTAATGCCACCATATAAATGGCAAAAAGGTGCACTTTTTTGCTTACTTTTTTCCAACCAAAAACCCAGACGGCAATGAAGGTGGACTCTAAGAAGAAGGCCACGGTAGCTTCCACAGCTAAGAGCGAACCAAAAATGTCGCCCACATATTCGGAATAGCGAGACCAGTTGGTACCAAACTGGAACTCTAAGGTGATGCCAGTAACTACTCCAAGGGTAAAGTTGATGACAAAAAGCTTGCCCCAAAACTGACATTGCTTTTTCCAAAATTCATCACCGGTACGCACATAACGTGTTTCCATCCAAGCAAGCAGCACGGAGAGTCCCAGCGTAAGTGGAACGAAAACAAAGTGAAAGAAGACGGCTACAGCAAATTGTAACCGAGATAACAAGACGACATCCATATGACCTCCAAAAAAATAAAAACAGGTGATAAAACTAGGTTTTTTACACTTGTTGATAATATTTACTAATAATAAAAGTTTTCTGGAGCAATGACAAGTTCTTTTTTTGTCATTTCAATAAGGAAAGCTGAATTTTTGAGAAGTAAGTGCGTAGGCAGTTTTTATGGAAAATCCCGCCCAATATAACGAGAGTGTAACTTAGAAAAAAGGTCTCGTCAAGAAGATGTGTAGGGAATATGTGGGGTGTTGTCATGCGCAAGGATGTATTTTTATCTTGCTATATGTTAGGTTAAAATGTATAAGTGCGCATGATTACACCATCTATTATGATTCAAGGTACGTGTTCCAATGCAGGTAAATCGCTGTTAACGGCGGCTCTATGCCGTATTTTTTTACAAGACGGTTTATCTGTGGCTCCTTTTAAATCGCAAAATATGGCTCTAAATTCTTTTGTCACTCCTGAAGGCGGGGAAATTGGCCGTGCGCAAGCTCTACAAGCAGCGGCTTGCGGGCGTGAGCCGCATGTACTTATGAATCCTGTTTTGCTTAAACCGCATTCTGATTTGGGCTCACAGGTCATCGTGTTGGGCAAGGCGGTGGGGCATATGAAGGTGCAAGAATATATACGTTATAAACCCAAGGCGTGGGAAGTTATTACGGCTGCCTATACGGAGCTGGCGCAGCAAGTTGACGTTATGGTCATTGAAGGGGCAGGGTCGCCGGCGGAAATTAACTTAAAATCCCACGATATTGTAAATATGGCCGTGGCAGACTATGCCAAGGCACCTGTGCTTTTATGTGCAGATATTGATCGTGGTGGCGCTTTTGCTTCCTTGGTGGGTACCATGGCTTTGTTGGATGCCAAGGAAAAAGCCTCGGTAGCTGGTTTTATTTTAAATAAATTTCGTGGTGACATACGTCTTTTAGACAGTGCCTTTGCCCCCATTGAAAGCCTCACGGGAAAACCTTTTTTAGGCACGGTGCCGTGGATGGCAGGCTTGGATTTGCCCGAAGAGGATTCGGTTTCTTTTCGCTTACATGGGCTTTGCCAAATGACTACGGGATTTGTGGAAACAGCGGAATTTGCGGAATCTGCAAAATCTGCATCCACTAACGCCACGCTGGATGTGGCTTGTATTGATACGCCACATGTGAGTAATTTTACCGACCTTGATGCCTTGAAGGTGGAAGCTGATGTACGTTTGCGTGTGGTACGCAAGGTGGAAGAGTTAGGTTGCCCCGATGTACTACTGCTGCTGGGTACCAAGAATACCTTGGGGGATATGCGGTTTTTGCAAGAAAAAGGTTTTGTGGCAGCTTTACAGCATATGGCGCATAAAATTCCTTATATTATAGGAATATGTGGCGGTTTACAAATGCTTGGTACACATATTGATGATAAACTTGGTTTAGAAAGCGGTGTGCCGGCTTCCTTTGAAGGTTTAGGTTTATTGCCATTAAAAACACAAATGTGTGCTGAAAAACATGTGATGCGTTGTGTTGTGCAGTATAAAGCACCGTGGATGACGTTGACGGATTTGCAGGGGTATGAAATTCATCATGGTGAAAGTTTTTGGGGTGAA
>CAYJDE010000037.1:0-5760 GCA_964368805.1 uncultured Desulfovibrionaceae bacterium | reverse complement strand
AGCACAGTCTTGCCACCAACGATTTTTTAGGACCAGTACTTTTTTCTGCTGAAGATGTGCCCCTTGGATGGATGCGCCAAGAGACAGGGAGAACAGTTTTAGGAACCTATGTGCACGGAATTTTAGATAATGATGCCTTTCGTCGTCATGTGCTGGACAGCGCACGCTGCCATAAGGGCTTAAAACCCGTAAGCACTTTAACGCCTTATACCTTGGGGCCCGGCCTTGATAGATTGGCTAAGGTAGTACGACAAAGTTTGGATATGGACGCGGTGTATGCTTTATTAAGGATATAAAGTGCACTATTGAAAAAGGTAAAGGGTATTTATTAAGAAAGTCATTTCCCCTGCGCCCACATGTTTGGTGCATTCCATAAAGTCCCCTTGGGGACTTTTAATAGGGCTTGGCGTGCACTGCCAGCCATGCAGTTCATATTTCCCATCGTGGCCTATGTCGGTAATTTTTAAACGAGCCAGTACATCCGCAACGCTGTCTCTTTCCAATTGACCCACCAAAAGCATTTCGGTGTTAGTAATGGTGTTTGTACTTAGTCCTGAAGAGAGTAAAGACTGTGCCGATGCTAAATGACTGGCATTGATAAGTAGTATGTCTATGCCTTCACCGCCGTCTATCTCAACTACATCCTTCAAACGCAGTTTTTGAAGGGCATCCATGTCAATTTGTAAGAGGTCATTGCCCTTACCGCCCTGTAGGCGTATGTCATACACATGGCCTTGAAGAAAGTCATCTCCATCACCACCACGTAAAATATCTTTGTCTTCATCGCCGCGCAGAATGTCATGGCCGGGGCCACCGTCTAAAATATCCTTACCACTGCCGCCGTAGAGAATGTCATCCCCCTCACCACCATATAATTTATCATGGCCTATGTCGCCGTACATCTTATCATGGCCAGGGCCTCCATATAAGATGTCTTTGCCATGACCACCATCAAGAATATCGTTGCCAGAGCCACCATGCAATAAATCGTTGCCATGGTCACCGTATAAAATGTCATTATGGTCTTCTCCGTACAATCCATCATGACCGGCTTCTCCGTCTAAGATGTCATTGCCGCCACCGCCAAAAAGAATATCATTGCCCCTTCCGCCAAAGAAGGTATCGTCCCTAGGGCCGCCTTCAAAGATATCACGTCCATTGCCGCCAAAGTGCGAGCTGGGTTTAAGGTCCCCAAGGCTATCATCGCCCAAAACGGAAGTGGGTTTAACGGGGGTAATGAAACCTTCTTTTTGCGTGACGGGGGCGTCTGCCATATATAATCCTGTATGGAGGGCGTATTTTTACGCTATTTTCCTTTTAAGAAGTTGAGTAGAGCCTTTTTCTCTGCACTTAAGGCTTCGTAGGGGGTAAATACCGCTGTGTCTAAGCTTGTATGCGCAATGGAAGTAGGTTTGCGTGTGGCAATTTCTGCAATGCAGCGTACTAAGATTTTTTGAGCATTTTCTGCACAAGCTTTAAGGTTACCTATGAGCATCTCCACAGTAACAGCCTCTTCTTCATCATCATAGGCACTATGCCAGCAATCATAATCAGTAACCATGGCTAGGGGCGCATAGGCTATTTGTGCTTCGCGGGCCAGTTTTGCCTCGGGCATATTAGTCATGCCGATAACGTCCACATGCATGGATCTATAAAGTAAGGATTCAGCAAGGCTGGAAAATTGTGGACCTTCCATGCATAAATACGTGCCATTTTTATGTACCTTTTGTGGGCTATCTTTAAGTATATTTTGGGCACATTCATAGACAATGGCACCTAAGTTTTCGCATGTGGGCTTAGCCATACTTACATGGGCCACCATGCCCTCGCCAAAAAATGTAGAAGTTCTGTGCTTGGTATTGTCAATATATTGATTCACTACCACCATATCACGTGGCGGTAACTCTTCACGTAAAGAGCCTACTGCCGAAATGGATAATAAGTGACTGACGCCCAGTTTTTTAAAGGCGTAAATATTGGCGCGATAGGGCACTTCTGAGGGTAAAAAACTGTGATGCCTGCCATGTCTAGCTAAGAAAACCACTTTAACGCCATGCATTTGCCCCACCACAAAAGCATCGGAAGGGGCACCGTAAGGGGTCTCTATGGTGATTTCTTCCTTGTTTTCAATGCCTTCTATATTGTATAAACCACTACCACCCACAATACCTATAACCATTTCACCGGTATACGTCTTTGCTTGCATGCGTTTTTCCACCTGTATATTAAGGATATTTTTGAGTCAGGCTAGGTGCTTTTAAGAAAAAAAGCAAGGGGAAAAAGAAGGTAAAAAGGATAACTTGTCAGATTTGTCTAGCAAATTTGAGTTGCACCTTTTGTATAATGCGGCTATACTGCGGCACTTATTAGTGGGTTAGTCTCACAATTTTAAGAAAAAAAGCAATATTTCGGAGGCCTTATGTTCTTTACTTCTGTCGCTCATGCTATGGGTTCCCCTGCTGCCGGTGGTGCGCCCGCTAGCGGTGCGGATATGTTAACTTCCTTCATCCCATTAATTTTAATGCTGGGTATTTTCTGGTTCTTGCTCATCCGTCCGCAAAAAAAACGTGCGCAAGAGCATAAAACCATGTTAGAAAATTTGAAACGTGGCGATTATGTTATCACTTCCGGTGGCATGGTAGGACGCATCATTGAAATTGATGCCGAGTATGTGCTTATGGAGTGCGGCGAATCTAAATTGCGTTTAACCCGTGGCGCCATTGGTGCTTTGCATAATGCACCTAGCGGTAGCGGAAAATCAAACTCTGCCCCTGCTTCTGGTGATGACAAGAAAGGTTGCTGAGGCGTTTAAATTTCTTGTGTATCAAGAAAAAAATTGTCCTCTTATAACTACCTATTCTTTATAATTCTTTTTTGGCTTTGCGTCAGTTTTTTCACCCTATCTTTTTATGTTATGATGCTACATCATACTGGCATAAAAAGATAAGAAAATACTGGGGCAAAGCTTACTTTTGTCGGAAGGTGCTTCATGTCATTATCACGTTGGCGCGTTATTATAGCTGCGCTGGTTTTTGTAGTAAGCCTTGTGTATGTGCTGCCCAGCATCCCTTTTGTGCAGCAGTCTCCATTGGCGAATTTTTTACCGGATTCTCGTATCAATCTTGGCTTAGATCTTAAAGGTGGTATCCACCTTACTCTTGAAGTGGAAGTAGAAAAAGCTTTAACCAATGCACTAGCTCAAGTGGGGCAAGATGTGCGGGCCGAAGCACAAGATTCCGGCATAGCAGTCTTACGTCCACGCATGTTAGATGCTATTAACCTTGAATTTATCCTGCTTAAAGCTAGCGAACAAGAAAAACTGGAAACTCTACTTAAAGACCGTTACCCCACGGTGCAAGTTGAAGAAGCAAAAGCCACAGGCAATGGACAATTACAGTACAAAGTACGCTTTACCGAAGATGCGGCCTTAAATATTAAAAACATGGCCCAAGATCAAGCCCTGCGTACCATTCGTAACCGTATCGACCAATTTGGCGTGGCTGAACCTGATATTCGTAAACAAGCCGATTATCGCATTCAAATCCAATTGCCGGGTATTTCTGACCCACGCCGTGCTGTACAACTTATCGGACAAACAGCACATTTAGAATTTCACATGGTGCGTGACGATGTAGACCCCTACGCCGCTGTACTGCCGCCTGATGTGATAGTTTTGCCCATGGTAGATAAAAGCGACCCCGCCACCCATAAGGCCGGTGATAAAACACCGCTCATCGCTTTAAATAAAGACGCTGTTCTTACTGGTGAAGACGTGGTGGATGCCCGCCCAAGTTTTGACCAAACCAACGAAGCCTATGTGGCCATGAACTTTAATAGCCGCGGGGCTAGTGTCTTTGAGCGAGTAACCGGTGAAAACGTGGGCAAGCGCATGGCCATTGTGCTGGATAAAAAAGTGTATTCAGCCCCTAATATTAATGAACGTATTGCCGGAGGCCGTGCCAGCATCACCGGAAGCTTTAGTACCGCAGAAGCGCAAGATTTAGCTTTGGTGTTACGTGCCGGATCCTTGCCTGCCCCGGTGGTGGTTTTGGAAGAACGTACCGTAGGCCCTTCTTTAGGACAAGAATCCATTGATAGTGGCATGCTTGCTGCTTCCGTGGGTGCCATGGCCGTGGTGATATTTATGGCCATCTACTACGGTGCCAGCGGTTTTATTGCCAATGGTATGCTTCTTTTTACCATTACCATGCTTTTGGCCGGTATGGCTGCCTTTGGTGCTACCCTTACTTTGCCCGGTATTGCAGGTATTGTACTTACCATCGGTATGGCTGTGGATGCCAATGTGCTTATTTTTGAGCGTATTCGTGAAGAGTTACGCCGTGGCCTGACGCCGCTAGCTGCGGTAAAAGCAGGCTTTGAAAGAGCTTCTTTGTCCATTGTGGACTCAAACCTGACCACTATCATAGCTACTGTTGTGCTGTACCAATTTGGCACTGGCCCTGTGCGTGGTTTTGCCGTTACCTTGTCATTGGGTATTGTGGCTTCCATGTTTACAGCGGTTTTTGTATCTCGTGGCATTTTTGAAGTGTGGGCGAAAAGCAGCGGTTCAAAAGGCATTAGCATTTAAGGAGCTAGTATGGGTTTTGCATTTATAAAAAGTACTACTAATATAGACTTTGTGGGCAAACGTAACATTGCCTACATTGTGTCGGTAATTTTTATTTTATTAGGTTTTGGACATATGCTTTTTGCTGGCGGTCCTAAGCTTGGTATCGACTTTGCCGGCGGCGTCATTGTGCAAGTAAAATTTGCGCAAGATGTTGAAGATAATGTGCTCAAACAAAGTCTTGATATTCCAGAACTTCCAGGTATCAGCACCCAACGCTTTGGCGAAGGTAATAAAGACTATCTTTTGCGCTTTTCCACCGTGGATGCCAATGCTGTACAATTACGTGAAAATGTGGAAAAAGCTTTGGCCAAGGCTTTCCCCAATAATGCCGTGGTCATCGAGCGTTTAGAGCAAGTAGGCCCGAAAGTGGGGGCAGACCTCACCAATAAAGCTCTTGAAGCCATGTACTATGCCGTCTTACTTATTGCTGTGTATATTTCCGGCCGCTTTGAACATCGCTGGATGACAGCAGGGCTCATGACCGTAGCCCTATGGGGCAGCATGTATGGTATGGGCTTTACCGGCCTTGGCATGGGCTATTTGGTTTTGGTGGCCCTAGGTATTACCGTGGCCATTTGCTGGAAATTACGGCTAAACTTTGCCCTTGGGGCCATAGTTGGCTTGCTGCATGACGTGCTTATCACTGTGGGCTTGCTCAGCATTCTTAACCGAGAGCTCGACTTGAACGTGGTGGCCGCCTTACTTACGCTTATAGGGTATTCCCTCAACGATACCATTATCGTTTATGACCGTGTACGTGAAAATTTACATAATATGCAGGATAAATCCTTAGAAAGCATTGTAAATACCAGTGTAAACCAGACTCTGTCACGTACTATCCTTACCTCAGGCACCACCATGGCAGCCGCTTTGGCCCTTTTTGTGCTCGGCGGCGGCATTATCAATGATTTTGCCCTAACCGTACTTATTGGCGTAGTGGTAGGTACCTTCTCTTCAGTATATGTATCTTCGGCTATTTTATTGGCCCTTGGTAAAACTGAAGACTATGTACGTAATCAAGAGGAAGAAGCATACGAAAAACCCGGCGAACACGGGATTGTATAAAGAAAATTAACTTTTTTTGGGAGGGGGAACTTTTTTTAGGAAAAAAAAGTTCCCCCTCCCAAACC
>CAYJDE010000036.1:0-16168 GCA_964368805.1 uncultured Desulfovibrionaceae bacterium | reverse complement strand
AAGCCGTTACTTCAATACCGTTGGTAAGGCGCACACGAGCAACTTTACGCAAAGCGGAGTTAGGCTTTTTAGGGGTTGTAGTATACACACGTGTGCAAACACCGCGACGTTGTGGGCAAGCCTGTAACGCAGGGGTTTTTTTACGCTTTACTACGACTTTCCGCTCTTTACGGATAAGCTGATTAATTGTAGGCATAATAATCCTCCATTGAAATTAGGGAAGCATACACTTCCAAAGGCGGAATACATAGACTATTTTTAATGGAGCTGTCAAGGTAAAAAAATGTATATGACAAAAATACGTACAAATGTCCATTGACCTTGAAAGAACAAATTGGTATGCAGCATGCAAGAATTGATTTTGAGGCACACATGTTACAAGTTCAAATTATAGATTTGGTCGAAGGTATTTCGCGCGCATTAGACTCCATGACTACCGACTTGGCTAACCACCATCGCCGTACAGCCATCATAGCCTTACGCCTTGCCGAAACACAAAATTTTTCCTCTACTACATGCCGCTATATTCGTAATGCAGCCTTGCTCCATGATATTGGTGCCCTGCTCTTGCGCCGTGATATTAGCATTAACGATATTGAAAAAAACTTGTATCAACACGCTGTAGCCGGATGGACCTTGCTAAGCCATTGCAAAATTCTTGCGCCCATTGCCAATATAGTACTTTATCATCACACACCATGGCATCAACACGTTTCCATGCCAGAAGAAAGGCATATGGATGCACGATATGGGGCGTTATTAAACCTTGCCGATACCGTAGATATTCTTCTACGCCGTAACCAGAACCTTGCTCAAGTGTTGGAAAGCGTGCAAAAAATGCCAAAAGATACCTTTGTACAAGAAGATATACAAGCGCTTATGCATATTTTTTCTCATGACGACTTTTATGCTTATTTTCGGCGTGGTTTTCCCAAACCCACAATACCTTTTACTCCTCGCCTTTTAAATACACAAGAAATCATAGAGTTTTCTTCTATTTTTTCCTACGTTATTGATTCTCGAAGCCCCAGTACTGCCACCCATACCGTAGGCGTAGCCGAGCAAAGCCGCACACTTTATCGACTCACCGGCGCCGATGAAGATGCCGTAAGTGACTTATACGTAGGTGGCCTTTTGCATGATATTGGCAAAATAGGTGTGCCTGTGGAGCTGATAGAAAAAAATGGAAGACTTAGCCCCGATGAATATAGCGTAGTGCAGCAACATGCCAGTATTTCAAGGCAAATTCTTATCCCCATTCCCGGTCTGGAAAAAGTAGGATTTTGGGGAGCTTCCCATCACGAACGCCTTGATGGCAAAGGGTACCCTTGCGGTATTGGGGCCGCAGATTTACCTTTAGAGGCGCGCGTCATTGCTGTGGCCGACGTGCTGACGGCATTGACAGAAGATAGACCCTATCGTCAAGGTTTACCTGCCACAAAGGCTCTTGAAATCCTCGATTCCATGGTGCAAAACGGCGCCCTTGATGCTGACCTTGTGGCCCTTACCCATGACAATATTGACCTTCTTGAAGAGCATCGTCGTCATGCTCAAAATGCCGCCGCCACACGTTTTCAAATAAATCGAAATGACTTTACCCGTGATATTTTTGACAGCTTCCATGCCTATGGTGAATCTTTGCTCGATGTCGATGTGTATTTTAAGGACGGCAAACCGGAAGTTGCTGCATGGAAAAATGTATAAATTTTACTCAGGAAATAAAGGGAATTTTTTTTCTGCCAATCGTTGTTTATAACTAAAAGATTGGGCTAGCGAAGACATGCCTTTACCGCCAAGCTCAAGGGCTTGTTTAAGTAGGGCATCAAAGGTATTACGAGAAATAACCTCTCCCCCCATTCGCAACATATGTGACGTAGCTTGTTGACAATCTAACAAATGAAAATCGTGCTGTAATAAGGTTTGCACCAAGGTTATCAAGGCCATTTTGGAAGCATCGGCACGCACATGAAACATGGACTCCCCAAAAAAAACTTTACCAAGAGCCACACCATACAGACCACCTATAAGTTCTTCATGGTGCCAGCATTCCACAGAGTGCGCATAGCCTGCCTCATGTAAACGTACATAGGCTTCCTTCATATCCTCAGTTATCCATGTACCATCTTGCCCCGGTCGAGGCACGGCGGCGCAATGCTCTATGACTGCAACAAAGGCGGTATTGAGCGTGTGCCTAAAGGCACTTTGTTTGTACTTGCGGGCTAAACGCCGAGAAATATTCAAGCCCCCTGTAGTGGAAGAAACAGCAGTATTCAAAGAAGCAGAAGGCATTGACGAAGCAGCAATGAAGGAGTCAGCAGAAGGTACGCAATGAGTAGAAACACCAGCTTGTGGAGGCAACAGCTCATGGGTCTTTAATCGTAAGGGTAAAATGCAACGCTTAGGCGGCGCCCACCACAAAATGGGGGACGTGTCATCATACCAAGGAAAAATACCCCGTGAATAAGCAAGGATCAGCCGCTCCATGCGCAAATCCCCCCCTACAGCTAGCAATCCTTCACGAGTGCTGTGATGTAAGGGGGGAAAGTATAAATCGGCATTTAAAATAAGAGGCATCAGACCTTACCGTAGTCAAAAGTCAAAGCATCTTTTTTTACATCCACAGTCACCTTACCCCCCTTAACCAATTGCCCAAAGAGGAGTTCTTGAGCTAGTGCATCTTCTAATTCTGCACGCAAAAGACGCTGTAAAGGCCGTGCACCAAAGGCTTCATCATAGCCTTTAATGGCAAACCACGATCTGGCGGCATCGGTAAGTTGAATTTTCACCTTCTTATCCTTCAAAGAAGTTGCCAATTGCGCAACAAATTTGTCCACAATATGTTCCATCAAATGAGGCGACAAACCTTGGAAGGGAATAAGGGCATCAAGCCTATTGCGAAATTCCGGTGCGAAGGCTTTTTCCACAGCTTTTAAGCCTTTTTCTGCCACATCCACAGACTTTTGTTTAGCAAAACCCAAAGAGCCAGCGTTCATTTCTCGCACACCGGCATTGGAAGTCATAATAAGAATAACATTGCGAAAATCAGCCTTACGTCCGGTATTATCAGTTAACGTGCCATAATCCATGACTTGTAAAAGCACGTTAAAAATATCGGGATGGGCTTTTTCAATTTCATCAAGCAACACTAATGAATACGGAGCTTTGCGAATAGCTTCTGTCAACTGCCCCCCCTGATCGTAGCCCACATAACCGGGAGGCGCACCAATAAGACGAGAAACGGCATGCTTTTCCATATATTCGCTCATATCATAGCGCAAAAACTGCACGCCAAGGCGTTCTGCCAATTGTTTGGCAAGTTCTGTTTTCCCCACACCGGTAGGACCATAGAAAAGGAAGGAACCTGCAGGGCGATTTTCTCTGTTAATGCCGGCCCGTGCACGTAAAATTGCCTTGACAGTAAGGGCCACCGCTTGGTCTTGCCCAAAAACTTTTGCCAGTACATCTTTTTCCAAGGTGGCCAGACGTTCTCTTTCGCGTCCCGATACTGAACGCTCGGGAATGCCCGCCATACGCGCCACAATGCGCTCAATATCTTGCACCGTCACCTTGGTTTTTTTGTGATTGGCCTTAAGACTTACGGCTGCGCCAGCTTCGTCCATAACGTCAATGGCCTTATCGGGCAACATTTTCTCTTGCACATGACGTGCAGAAAGATGCACCGCCGCCTTAAGTGTAGCCGGTGGATACACCACATTGTGATGTTCGGCATAGCGACTTTCTAAACCTTGCAAAATGGCTAAACACTCATCAATGCTAGGTTCTTTTATATCAATGCGCTGAAAACGCCGTGAAAGCGCCCTATCCTTTTCTAAATGATTGCGCAATTCTTCATGAGTGGTGGAACCCATACAACGTATTTCGCCGTTGGCAAGCACAGGTTTAAGTAAATTGGAGGCATCCATGGCCCCGCCAGAGGTGGAGCCGGCGCCTACTATGGTATGTATTTCATCAATAAATAAAATAGCCTGTGGGATTTTTGTTACAGCGGCAATGACGTTTTTTAAACGCCCTTCAAAATCCCCTCTATAGCGTGCACCGGCAAGCAAAGACCCCATATCCAATGCAAAAATACGGGCTTCTTTAAAAACATCCGGCACCTTACCTTCCACAATACGTAAAGCAAGCCCCTCAGCCATGGCTGTTTTACCAACGCCCGGTTCACCCACAAAAAGCGGATTATTTTTACGACGTCGGCACAGCACTTCTACGGTGCGGTCAAGTTCATGTTCTCGACCTACAAGAGGATCAATCTTCCCTTCCTTGGCCTTGTCTGTGAGCTCTACTGTATATTTACCAAGGGCATCATCTTGCCCTTCATCTTCATCGCCCTCGGCATTAAGCGTTCCTTTGGGGGCACCCTTAGTACCGCTAGAGCCGGTACCCCGTCCGCCATGAGAAATATATTCTAAAACATCTGTACGACTTATGCCTTGTTTACGCAAATAATACGATGCATAGGCCTCTTCTTCTTCCATAATAGCGGCCAGCACATCGCCAAGTTCCACCAATTCCCGTCCGGCAGCACGAATTTGGCGTAAAGAATTGCTCAGTACCCGTTGCACACTTTCTGTTTGCATAATATCATCATCAGCATCGTCGCTGCGTGTTTCCATATGAAAAGCAAAAAAGCCTTCCAATTGTTCACGCAAAACCGCAGGGCTCACGCCGCAACCTTCCAATAAAATACGTCCTTGAGATTCAATGGCCATGGCGTAAAGAAGATGCTCAAGGGTTAAAAATTCATGTCGCCGCCTTTGCACATCTTGCAAGGCCACATGTAAAACTTTTTGTAAATTCCTACCAAGCATGGTGGTATCTCCCCAATGCTGAACAAAGGCTCAGCACAAATCTATAGCAAATTGTCATTTTTTATTCATGCGCTCTTTCAGAGGTACAAAGTAAAGGAAAACCGGCCTCACGTGCCAAATTACGTACTTTAACCACCTTTGCTTCTGCAATTTCACGCGTATATATGCCACATAAGCCTATACCCCGCTCATGTACAGCCAGCATAATATCTGTGGCTTCGTCCATATTTTTACGAAAAACCACCATGAGAATATGCACTACAAAATCCATACTGGTATAGTCATCATTATGCAAGAGCACCTTATACATTCTTGGTTCACGCACTTCTTCTTCCAAAAGTACGTCATCATCATGCTGGGTACTAAAATGCGTTTTTGCCATGCACTTTCTCCTTTAATGAGGCCATCATAACAGCAGGCCCCTCACCAGACAACAATAAACATTACAAAGCAATGGTCAAGATGCGTCACTTTCATTTAACAAGAAAACAGCACCACAAAATATAACTTTATCCTTCATAATCTATTGGAAGGTCTTTTTATGAAAGCACTAAGGAATGCTTTTTTACGCTTTGGCATTAGGTGCGCTTTGCTGAAAAAAGCATTTGCTGCAATTGGATAACGGTGCTTATACCGCCATGTTCCGTATCGGGCTGAATTATAGGTTTATAGCCTAAACGTGAAGCTTGTCCGTGGCGTATTTCCTGCGCAGACACAGGGCGAATTTGCCCATTTAAATCTACTTCTCCCCATAGAACGGCTCTTTCCGGCAAAGGAATATCATAAAAAGAAGAAAGTACCGCCGCCACAAGGGCCACATCCATACCGGGATCGGCAAGGCGCATACCGCCTCCAACCTTGGCATAAATATCCACTTGCCCAAAATTAAGCTTCAAACGTTTTTCCAATACAGCCAGTAATAAATGCAATCTATTGGTATCAAAACCCAAGCCGGTACGCCGAGGTATGGCCAAATACGAACGAGTCACCAAGGCTTGCACCTCTACAGCAAGGGGTCTATGCCCATCAACAGCCATAACTACAGCCGTACCACTGAGGGAAGCATCTCGAGCACCTAAAAAGTATGTGGACGGATCTGCAATGATTTCCATACCCTTTTGCGCCATGTGAAATACAAGCAACTCTTCATTGGGGCCAAAACGATTTTTAAAAACCCGCAACAAGCGAAACATCTGGCGCCTGTCCCCTTCCAAAGAAATAACAGTATCGACCATATGCTCCAAAAGGCGTGGGCCGGCCAAATTACCTTCCTTGGTCACATGCCCTACCAAAATAAGACTAATGCCTGCATGCCGGCAGCGTTCTAGTAAATCGGTTGCTACAGCACGTACTTGGCTCACATTACCGGGAAGGCCCTCGGCCTCTAAGGAAGAAAGGGTTTGGACAGAGTCCACAATAAGTAAGGAGGGGGGAATAACATGGGCATCGCCAGCCAGTACTGAATGCAAATCTTCCACAGATGTGGTGGCCATGGCCAAAAGGTTTTCGTGCAATACGCCAAGACGCTGACCTCGGCCTTTAATTTGCGGTAGTGATTCTTCTCCGGAAGCATACACCACTTTGCGTCCCGAGGCCGCCACAGCCCCTGCCACTTGTAAAAGTAAGGTAGATTTTCCTATGCCCGGCTCTCCCCCCACTAAGATGGCAGCCCCCGGCACAAAACCTTTGCCAAGTACTCTATCTAAAGCATCAAGACCGGTACCAAAGGCTTCGTGTCCTGCATCGCTTACATCGCCCAAGGGGATGGGCCCCAATTGCACTGGGGAAGTAGATTTTAGTCGCTGTTTATCGTTTTTTTTGCCACGACTTTGCACGACTTGTAAGGTATTCCACTCTTGGCAAGAAGAGCATTTCCCATGCCATTGGGCCGATTGGGCCCCACAAGCCGTGCATTGATACACTTCACGTATTTTCGCAGCCATTTAATTCTTTTTCACATCTTGCGCAGAAAACACTTTAATACCAAATTCTGCCATTTCCGCCGGTGGGTCATAAAAGATGACCATGAAGGGCACATCACCACCGGTGGGGATATTGGTATTTTTTGTCAAAATTTCAATTTCATTATTTAAGAAGGATTCCAGCTCTTCTTTGCTAAGTACTTCTAGTTGGAAACGAGAAAGAACAGTACCTGCCAATTGTTTTTTATCCACAAGCACTTTTTTGTCAGCGGTATAAATGGCCGCTTCCACTTTTATAAGTTCTTTAGGAACAGCAGAATTGTTCAGCACTTTTCCTTCAATAACAAAAACCCCACCAAATTTTTCATTGGTAAGATAATATTGACGTAAATGCGTGATAGTTAACTGTTTTATATTTTCAGAAACTTCCGTTTTGTCAGCTTGTGTACTGCCTTGTGGTTGTTTAAACATATACCACCACACGCCAACACCGCCTCCAATGCAAAGCAAAAGCACCAGTAAACTTATGAATATTTTTCCTTTCCCGCCAGACTTCTTTTCTTTTTTCTCTCCTTTTGCAGAAGAGTCAAGGTCTAAATTTACTCCGGCATCAACAGGGCCAGCTTCTGCCATAGCAGGCGCAGCGGGTGGAGGTGTATTATTTGCCATACTAGCAGATGGTGCATCCACTAAAGGGGCACCTTCATATTTAAAAACATGTTTACATACCGAACAACGTAATTTTACGTTGGGACGTACGGCCGCATCAGGGAGATGAAATTTACTTTGACACTGGGGGCATTGTACTTCCACGCGATACTCCTGCAAGGCTTCTTTGTGTGCGTATTACATTTTCTTGTCAATACGCTGTTTTACAACGGCTATTCAAATTCAAGTATACAAATTTCTGGCAAATGTCTATATTTCTCCGCAAAATCTAGGCCATAACCAACAACAAAACCTTCATCAATGGTAAAAGCTACAAAGTCAAAATGCACTTTTACTTCACGTCGTTCTTTTTTATCTAAAAGCACGGCAGTACGCAATGTGCGTGCGCCACGTTGAGAAAAAACATCATACAAATACTGTAAACTGTGGCCGGTATCCACAATATCTTCCACCAGCAACACATGCTTACCTTGTATGCCTATTTCCACATCTTTATTCATAACCACGGAGTGTGAGGAACAGTCAGAAAGGCCATAGCTCGATACCCGAACAAAATCTAACTCTACCTCTGGGTTTTGCACGCTGCGCACCAAATCAGCAAAAAAGATACTGGCCCCTTTTAGCACCCCCACAATAACCAAGGGTTCATCACCATACATGGCATCAATTTCCTTGCCAAGTTCTTGGATACGTGCGGCTACTTCGTGAGCCGTAAAAATGGGGCGAATTTCTTTAATCTGCATATTTCCCCCTAAATATCCATAATAACAGCTGTTTCATCGCAGTCAGGATATTTTGGACAGTGTACACAATCAGCCCAGATTTTCTGCGGTAGAACATCTTTGTCTACCACAGAAAAACCTAAGCTTACGAAAAAAGGTTCTTGATACGTTAAAGAAAAAACTTTATTTATTTTAAGAAACTTACAGTCTTCAAGACAGTATTCCACCATACGTCGCCCAAGGCCGCGTCTGCGCATGGAATCTTTCACCACTAAGGAACAAATTTCTGCTAAATTATCCCAAGTAGGTGCCAGCGCACAGCAAGCAATAATTTCTTTATCCGGCATTTCTGCCACATAAAAATCCCGAATATGTCGATAAAGATGACTTAAGGCCCGTGGTAAAAGCAAACCTTGCTTAGCACAGTCCATAAGCATAAGATGAATATCTTTCACATCTTCCATATGGGCACGGCGAATGGTTACATCCTGCATAATTACTATTTCTCCAACAACTTATCGATAAAATTATTTACTTCTCTTTCACTCACATAGCCGCTTTCATTGGCTACTATTTCGCCTTCTTTATCAAAAACAGCATTGTGTGGAATGGTCTTTACCTCAAAAAGCTTTCGTACTTCGGCATCAGCCACATACACATCATAATCAATATTAAAGTCTTTAATAAAATCAGGTAAAAGTTCGGGCTTTTGGTCCACAGAAAGACCTATAATTACCACATCTTTACCTCTTTTTTGCCCTACTGATATCAAACCAGGAATTTCTTCTTTACAAGGGGGGCACCACGTGGCGAAAAAGTTGAGTAATACAATTTTTCCTGAGTGCTGTTCAAGAATTTTTTCCAAGCCATCTAAAGAAATAGTTTCAATAGAGCCATTTCCTACTTTTCTCGTACTTCTTGGTTCGCTTGACGCACTTGGCTCATTTGGCGCACTTGGCTCATTTGGCTCTATGGCCACAGAGGCTCCTCCGCCGGCAGTTTTTGCTAAACTCTCAAGAGCAGAAATGGCATGTACTGCAGAGGCTGTAAACAACACACATAAACAAAAAACACTCACCTGTAAAAATAATCGGTTCATAATGCAATCCTTTTGGTTATATTAACTTTAGAGAAGAGATTTTGCAAGGCGCACAGCGCCCACAGCATCGGCGGAGTATCCATCAGCCCCAATGGCGTCGGCAAAAGCCTGTGTTACCACAGCGCCGCCCACAATAACTTTGTACGGAGCGTTACGTTCTTGCACCAACTTGATGGTATCTTCCATACGGACCATAGTTGTTGTCATAAGCGCAGAAAGACCAATAATATCTGCATTATGCTCATCTGCGCAGCGTAAAATGTCTTCTGCTTTCACATCTTTTCCGGCATCAATAACATCAAAGCCATGATTGCCTAAAAGTAAAGCCACAATATTTTTTCCAATATCGTGAATATCGCCTTCCACAGTAGCAACCACAATGACAGGGCGCTTTTCTGTGCCACGCATTTCTTCCAATAAAGGCTTTACGTGCGCAAAAGCTTTCTGCATGGTTTCGGCAGAACGGATAAGTTGCGGCAAAAAGTATTCTTTCTTTTCATACTTTACGCCCACTTCTGTAATGGCAGGGATGAGTTTGTCTTGAACCAAGCTCATGGCATCGGTGCCGCTAGTAAGTTCTGCATCCACTAGAGTAATAATATTATCCTTATCTCCCAAAAGTACAGCATCAAATAAGGTAGTCGCTGCACTTTTTTTGCCTTGCCTTGTGATAAGGGCACCGCTACCTTCTGTATTTTCCTGACTCCAATTCGCATAAGCATGAATGAAGTGACTGGCATTTATATCTTTATTTAAAAGAACATCAGTACAATCACGCACTTCGCCAAGTCGCACGTTGGCAGGGTTACCAATGCAAGAACTTAAGCCTGCCCCCACGCATAAAGCCAAATAGGTGGCATTTAGCAATTCTCGAGCCGGCAAACCAAAAGAGACATTGGAAAGGCCTATGGTGGTGGGTAAACCTTCTCGCACACACCAACGTATGGTTTCAAGGCATTGACGCCCTGCCTCCCCTTTGGAAGATACAGCCAAAGCAAGCACATCCACCATGAGCAAACGTCGTGGAATATGTAAGGCATCGGCCTGTTCTAGCAAGGCTTCCAAAATAGCTATGCGCTCTGTGGCACGCACGGGAAGGTTACGCCCTTTTAAGGGCAAAAGTATGAAAGGGGCACCATAGTCACGGCACAAAGGCCCCAAAGTTTCCATACGCCCTGCTTCGCCACTGATGGAATTTACCAAGGCTGAGCCGGGGCAATACGGCAAAGCTTTAGCAATGGCATCCATATTGGAAGAATCCAACGAAAGTGGCACTTCATAGCGTTCTGTAAGTCGTAAAATAAGTTCCGGTAATAAAACACTTTCATCCACCAAGGGGGCTCCCACATTTACATCTAAAAGAGGCGCACCGGCAGCTATTTGTTCTTGAGCATAACGCAAAGCAAGGCTGTACTCACCCGCTTGTAATTCAGCCGTTAATTGTTTTTTCCCTGTAGGGTTAATGCGTTCGCCAATGATGGCTAAAGGATAATCTTCGCCAATACGCACCACTTGCGACCGTGTGGTTAGGGCAATACTTCCGGCACTAACCCGTACTGAGGGCCGACGCAATTCCATATCCTTAATACGTCTGTGTAAAGCCGCAATATGCTCTGGCGTTGTGCCGCAACACCCTCCAAGCAATTGCACCCCTGCAGCGGCAAAGCGTGCCGTTTTTTCTGCAAAAGGTTCAGGAGCTAAACGAAAAACCGTTTCCCCGTCAATAAGCTCCGGTAAACCGGCATTGGGCTCCACCAGCACCGGCACTTTGGAAAAAGACAGCATTTCTTCAATTACTGGCACCATTTGCTCAGGGCCGGCACTGCAATTGGTGCCAAGGGCTACCACACCCAAGTTTTGCATGGTTTCCACAAACACTTCCGGTGTAGACCCCGTAAGGCTAACGCCATCTTCAAAGGTCATGGACACCATGATAGGCAAATTACACTGCTGGCGAATGGCCACCACAGCAGCTTTGGCTTCGGCCAAATCAAATTGCGTCTCAACGAAAAAAAGATCTACGCCACCTTGTAAAAGTCCACGCACCTGTTCGCTATAGGCGGCGATGAGGTCTCGTGGTTCCACATCCCCCAAAGGACGGGAAAAATAGCCTGTGGGCCCCATGTCACCGGCCACGAAAACTGGACCGCCATGGGGACGACTTACCCCTTGAGCTGCCGCCCTAGCACTTTTCGCCACTTGTAAGTTATAAGAAAAAACATCCATACCTTTAGGGAGTTTAAAGGCATTACCCCCAAAGGAACAGGTAAGTATAATATCTGACCCCGCATGCACATAGGCTTTATGAATATCTTGTAAGATATCAGGACGTTCCAGACAAAATTCTTCAGGTGTCATCCCCGCAGGCAGACCTGCCGCTTGAAGCATAGTACCCATGGCGCCATCTAAAAGTAAAAATCGCCCTTGTTGCAATGCATGGCAAAAATCTTTCATTCTTTTACATCCTCTATAAGCATAAAACTTAATATTCTCTAAAAAATTGCTATTTTCATAGTAAAATAACGTTAGTTACCCTTATAAAACATAAAAAAACTTTTTTTCAAATGCCATTTTTTATGCTGTGCAAAGGGGGGCTTTTATGTTAAACCTATAAGCGTTAACCTTGGCTTGCACCTTCTACTACTTAAAAATAGTAAAAAGGACAAACAAAAAAAGGCTCTACACAATACATTTCTGCTATGTATTTTTAAAGCATTTCACCCTTCTGAAGTGTATAAAACGAGAAAAACATAGCAAAAATCACAAGAAAACCATCGATTAATAAAAAAATGCGCACGTATTCAGATTTTTATTCGCATTACTTAGCGGCAATATTTTCTGAAAGTCACACAAGATTCTATACACAACATTTCAAAATGCGCTTTTCCATGGTGTCTGTACTGGCTGTTTCCACAGCATAACAATCGAGAAAATATATGAAAAAAAGTACAAAAGCTACTACTAAAAAGACATCTTCCCCAAAAGTTAGTAGAAAGAAAAAAGTAGATGTTGAAATTATTTCTGCTGAGACACCTCATGCAGAAAATGTGTTGTGCGACGAAGAAATAGATAACGTACTTTCCACGAAAAAATTACGCCGCCCAAAAAATAAAGCCCCTTTGCAAAACACCGTCACATCCCCTAAAGATGATGACGATGATACGCACGATACACATCTGGACGATGGGCTTGATGATGTCATAGATCTTGATGAAGATGACTTAGCACTTATGGACGATTTAGACCATGACGACCCAGAACAACTTGACTCACAAGATGGTGACGTGCGTGGAAAGATGGTGGCCCTTGCCTCACCATCTTTGCCTAAGGTAACAAGCAGTCGTGACAACTTACATCTTTATCTTAAAGAAGTAAGTCGCTTTCCCATGTTAAAACCTGAAGAAGAGCAAGAGCTTGCTCAGCGTGTACGCAATCTTGGCGATACCGACGCAGCCTTTCGGCTTGTGTCTTCTCATTTACGTTTAGTTGTTAAAATTGCTATGGATTTCCAGCGGCGTTGGATGCAAAATGTTTTGGACCTTATCCAAGAAGGCAATGTGGGCCTTATGCGTGCCGTCAATAAATTTGACCCTGATAAAGGTATTAAATTTTCTTATTACGCTGCCTTTTGGATTAAAGCCTATATTCTTAAGTTTATTATGAATAACTGGCGAATGGTAAAAATAGGCACCACGCAAGTACAGCGTAAGCTTTTCTTTAATTTAAATAAAGAACGTCAAAAACTTATTTCTCAAGGTTTTGACCCCGATGCGGCCATGCTTTCTGAAAAACTCGGTGTAAGTGTTGAGCAAATTCATGAAATGGAACAACGCCTTGGGGCTTCTGACATGTCATTGGATATGCAAGTCAGTGACGCCACAGGTGGCGCTTCACGCATGGATTTTTTGCCAGCTTTAGAACCTGGCGTAGAAGACAGCATCGCCAGCACAGAAATTTCCAAGTTGATACAACAGCACTTACAAAATATCATCCCCAAGCTTAACGAAAAAGAAACGTATATCCTTTATAATAGACTTCTTTCTGATGAACCTGTCACCTTGCGTGAAATCGGCGAAAAGTATAATGTCACCAGAGAAAGAGTGCGTCAATTGGAAGCAAGGCTTTTAGAAAAGCTGCGCCAACACCTTAGCAATGACATTAAAGACTTCTCTGAAGAATGGATAAACACTTAATATGAATAATACATTTAAACTTAGTCTTACCTCAGTAGCTTTGCTCTTTTCCAGCCTTGTGGTCAGCGTTGGAGGCTGTTCTGCGCAAGAAAATCATTTTTTTGGGCAAAAATCTGCGCCTAAAAATATGGACCAAAGTAAAATTACAGCCCAAATGCAGCATAAAAAATATAGTCCCAATGCGCATACCATATACATCTATCTGCTTTTTAATCGCTCTTTACAAAACAATAATAAGCAAGGGATCTTGCTTACTTTAAAAGAGCTTATCAAGGTAGATTTACCCGCTTTTGTTTATGTTGACGCAGGCTTATGGGCATTAGAAAACAAAGAGATTACTGCCCTACCCTTCCTTAAACGAGGCCTTGAACAACACCCCGGCGACGTTTCTTTACACATGCTTTATGCTGAATTATTACAACGTGCCGGCAGAAACAAAGAAGCCATCAAGCACATTGAAAATTTTATCAGCATGCACCCAACAAATGTGGATGGGCAAGTGGAATTGGCATTGTTACTCATCAATGACAAAAAATTTGCAGAAGCAGAAAGAATTTTGGCAAATTTAAGTGATGCGCAACGTACAGGGCACATAAATTATTATTATGCCAAGGCCTTGCTTGGACTAAATCGCCGAGCAGAAGCCAAAGCATACCTTGAAAAAACCATTAAAGAATTGCCCAACTTTATGGAAGCCCTCAATGATTTGGGTTTTTTATATGAACAAGAAAAAGACTTTGTCAAAGCCCGTGAAGTATACGAAAAAATGCGTAAAAACTACTCCAAGGGATATGATATTGTTTTGCGTCTCATTATGCTTTCTTTAGAGTTGAAAGAACCAGAAAAAGCCTTAGAATATTTTGAAGATGCCCCCATGACGCCAGAACTGAATGTGACAGTAGCCAGCATGTTTGTAGAGGCAGGATATAATGACATTGCAGAGCCCATTTTATTGGGACTTGCCGATATAGAAGACGCTCCGCAAGAGTTGTATTTTTACCTTGCCGCCATTGCTTACGAACGTGACAAAGACTTAAAAAAAGCCTATAAATGGCTGACCAATATAGATAAAAATAATAAAGCCTACTCGCGCGCCCTCCTTTTGCGTATGCAATTACTCCTTGACCTTGAGCAGCTAGACGAGGCTTTACGCGACTCTCGTGAAGGGCAATTTGCCATGCCCAACGATCCAGATTTTTGGCTCGCTGAAATACGCATTTTAGCTACGCAGGGAAAATTTAAAGAAGCCTCAAGAAACGTAGATATTATTTATAAAAAATGGCCTGAAAATACCGAAATCGCTTTTTTACGTGCCACCTTACTTGATCAAAGTAATGACAAAGTAGCCGCCATGCAAGCCATGGAAAAAATTATTCTGCTTGACCCAAACCACGCCCAAGCCCTTAACTATGTGGGCTACTCCCTTGCCGAGCAAAATAAAAATATCAAAAGGGCCATCACTCTCTTATATAAGGCCGTTGAACTTTCCCCCAATACCAATTACATTTTAGATTCTTTAGCATGGGCTTTGTACCAAGACCGTAACTATGCGGACGCATGGAAATATATTAATGAAGCCATAGCTGCAAGCCAAGTGCACGACCCTACCATCTGGGAACATTACGGCGATATCGCTCTTGCCCTTGGCAAAAAAAAAGAAGCACGTGCAGGCTACAAAAAAGCCTTGGAGTTTGCCCCCCAAAATGCTGACACCATCAAAGATAAACTTCAAAAAATCTAAGGAAATGCCATGACGACATCCTCCTATTTTCCCCGTTATACGCACTACTTTATGGCCCTTCTCCTCATGATGTTGTGTGCTTGTGCCAAAGAAAAACAGCTCACCCCCATGCCCCCAGCACCTGCACCTGTAGAAAAAGCTCCTGAAGAAGCACCCAAGAAAAAAAGCGAAGCAGAAATTATTTGGGAAAAATACTTGGCAAGTGCTAAAAAAAGCATGAGCCCTTTTCGTAATCAAATGACCTTGCGCTACGGTAAGGAAGGTAAAACCGATCGGGCTGCCGCTCTTTTATGGGGAAATTCCTCCAAAGAAATTCGTTTGGATATTAATGCCGGTGTAGGTGTAAGCGTAGCAAAAGTTTATGAAGGCCCTAAAGAGTTTACGCTGTATTTGCCTCGTGAAAAAACAGCCTATCTTTACTCCGGCAAACAAAAACCGCTCTTTAGCATTGGCGTGCCCATGCCCCTTGGCCTTGCCCAACTTACCCAACTACTTACAGGGCAGTATGCCTTGGTTTTTGGGGAAGAATATGTTGATATTTCTGAACTAAAAGACGCCTCCATACAAGCTGATATTGTGAAAGAACTCCCTGCTAAAGCCAAAGCGTATGCCCTTATGGGCCATGACTTTGAAGGCACTTTGGTGCTCAATACGCAAGGTATACCTGTGTATTGGCAAGGAGATGACGGCAATGGCTGGATTATGGAATTACAATACAGAGACGGTGAAAAACTGCCTTATAAATTAAATATTCAACACGTTTCTAGTAAACGTCGTGCCTTATTACTCGTGAAAGAACGCTCTACTAATCTTGCCAATTTTAAAAGAGAGCAATTGCGATTAACCTACCCTCAAAGTACCACGGTAAAGCCTCTTGAAGGATTAGGGCAAAATTAATAGATATTATTGAAGGAAATATTACTCACTACTTTCTTGAAGGGGGAAGAGGAACTTTTGCCAAAGCCCAAAAGCTTCCCCTTCCCCCCTCATACT
>CAYJDE010000035.1:0-16235 GCA_964368805.1 uncultured Desulfovibrionaceae bacterium | reverse complement strand
TACCATGCGCAACGCTGAATATCCGAAGAAATACGTCTTTATACGAACGGACAAAGGACGCACCGATATATTGTGATTTTCACCCAAGAGCCTAACAGCCGTCCTTTGCTGCAGGAAAAGCCTCTTTTCCTGCCACGTAGTCACGAAAGGATAGTTCGATAGAGCAAGAGGGGGAGGCGGGATTGTTAAGGGCGGCCAGGGGGACGCAGTCACCCTTCAGCCCTTGACACACACCACATAATATTTAGGCAATCAAAAAAAGGGAACCTTGACGAAAGGTTCCCTTTAACTGGCGTAGCTTCTTTTTGTTTTCTTAGGTAATACGTACAAGTGAGAAGGCTAGGCTACACCTTCGCATTGTCTACCTTTTAGAAACCAAAACGCAAACCGACGCTAAATTCGTGGGCATTGATGTCCATATCCATATCTTGTCCGTAAAATTTTGTACTCACATTGCCAAGGTCAAGATAACGATAACCTACGTCGGCAGTAATGGTCTCGGTTACGGCAATACCAACACCGCCACCCACTTGCCAAGCAAGCACGGTGTTATCAATTTGACGACTGATACCATTGATTTGGTAATGCCCATCTACAAAACCAGCACCAATACCGGCACCAAGATAGGGAGTGAAGATGGATTCATTGTAAAAATCGTAATAGCCAGAAGCCATAAGCGTGTGCATATTATATTCTACTTCGCTGTTGTGGCCCACTGCACCCACTTCGTTTTCACCAAAAAAAGCTGTACGGATGCCGTATTCTATTTCTGCACGAATGGGCGTTTCTGATTGCTCATAAAAATTATAACCGGCTAAAAGGCTTGCGCCAAAGGTATTGCTTTCAGTAGAGCCGGAAAGATGCCCACCGCCCCATTGTGTCTGGTAAGAGTCAAAAATTTTCACACCACCATATACACCGGTTAAACCTTCTGCAAAAGTGGGGGCTGCCAAGGATAATACTATAGCTGTGCTTAAAAATATTCTTAGTAACATAGTGTCCTCCAAAATGTCATTTTATGCATAGAAAATGCGTTACGTAGTTTTCTTATACATTATGTAGCTATCTACGTAAAGTACTTTTATTTTCTTGGTTAAAGCTAAAAAATAGCCCTTGGGTATCACCCATAAAGGAAATAGCAATATATGTGCCTAAATGGTATTAAGATGTGTTCTAAACACCTTAAATATTGTCTAGATTTTCTCTATTTGCCCTTTGGCACATTTTACCCATAAAAAAAATCCCCTCGCGTCAAAAACTTGAGGGGATTTTTTTTATTTTATTTTTATTTTATTATTGTTGGGCTTGTTCTTCAAATTTAGCACGAACCTCTTCCGTCCAAGCAGTCACCCTTGGCAGTTCTTCAGCGATAATATCAAGGGCTGTGCGCACATCGTCTTCAGAGTGCGCTGCGGATAAGAAGAAACGTATACGTGAAGTGCCTTCTTTTACCGCAGGAAAAGCAATGGGCATGGCATATACACCACGATCGAAAAGGGCGTTGGCCATGAAGCCAGTCACCATGGTATCACCCACGATGATGGGTACGTTGGCATAGCCTTGAGCCACGCCGGTGTCTAAGCCTAACTTTTGTGCGTATTCCAAGAAGAATTTACTGATATGTTGTAATTTATGCACACGCTCCGGTTCACGCAATAAAATTTCTAGGGCTTTTTGACAGGCCACAGTAAGTACAGGAGACATGCCCACACTATAAACAAAACCAGAGGAGCCGTATTTTAAATAATCAATAAGATCTTTACTACCGGCAATGAAACCGCCGCAACCACAAAGGGACTTACTTAATGTGCTCATCCACATATCCACATCACGAGGATTGATATTAAAATGCTCACGCACCCCACGGCCGGTGGCGCCAAGTGTTCCAAGAGAATGGGCCTCATCTACAAAAAGCAGGCAATTGTACTTTTTCTTCAGTTCGATAAGCCTTGGTAAATCAGGAATGTTACCATCCATACTAAACAAACCTTCAGTAACAATGACAACACGGCGGTAGTCGTTGCGCTTTTCTTTTAGAATAGCTTCTAAGGCGTCGGCATCGTTATGTGTGTAGGCTTGTTTGGCAGAACCGGCCAATTTGGCACCTTGTGTAAGAGAATTGTGCGCCAAATTATCATGCAAAATAAGGTCGCCCTTACCAAATAAAAAGCCTAAGGTGGAGACATTGGCTGCATGTCCACTTACATACACGATGCTATCGTCCACATCGTAAAATTCGGCAATGGCTTTTTCAAAGGCCAAATGCGGTGGACGCTCCCCGCCCACAAGGCGACTCGCCCCAGCAGAGGTACCATATTCTTTTGCAGCCTGCGTTACAGCCTCGGTAATTTCTGGATGGCCATTAATATCAAGATAATCGTAGGTAGAGAAATTAAGATAGGTTTTGCCGTTAATACGTGTGGTGGCTTTAGCAATGCTGTCATGACAGGTAAACAAAGGATTGCGCATACCAAGTTGAGCAGCAATGGCCACAGTACGTTCCACAGAAAGTCTATTCCGGTTGCGACTAAACCCCCAAGCAGAATCTTGCTCCACAGAAGTTGCTTCCTGTTCTGTGGTGCTGCTTTCCATTGGATTGTTCAAATCTTGCTCTTTATCCATGCCGTCTCCCAGAAATATAGTGACAATATATTAAAATTTATCAGAAAAAACTTAACGTCGTCATAGTTTTGACACATTTCGCCACAACGAACGGTACCATTTACTACAAAACGTCTCATCTTGCAAGGCTTTAAGTAGACCAATTTATCCTTTTCGTTTAGAAAGCCATTACCTAAAAAGGCAGAGTACTGTCCTGTACCCGTAAGGAACACGCTGATTTAATATCTCTGCACAGTTCATTGCACAAAGGTCTCCTTTCAAGGGTTTTATGGACAGTACAGAAAAAGTAGTTTAGGATTGGCGCACCTTACTAAATCCTCCTAGAAAGAAATATAAAATTATGCAAAAAAAAGCCTCTGCCCCAGTACCCCCATCTTCTGCCCACGATTCTCATGATTCCCATGCTTATCAGCATTGTTCGCAAGAATACGTATATAATGGCGTTTATTATGCGCAGGTAGAAAATGCAGGGCAAACATACCGTGTCGGGGCCATAACCCCCCATTGGCGCAAAGAATTAACCAATGCCACCGTGGACGGTACACATTTTCAAGATTTATCCGAACACGGCCTTTGGCTTGCACCAAATACTGCGCCACAAGTTGATGCTTCTCAAGCTGTAGCAATTACCACACCCCAAGTCGTATTGATATGTGCTGGCATTGGCGGCGTCTATCCCGGCATGGGCAGAGCCTTATATGACACTTTCCCTGCGGCCCGTCAGGCCATGGACCGCCTTGCCGCCGTATCCCATTGGGATGTGCTTGCCATGCTTGATGAAACCAACATGGAAAAATTAAACTGCGCGCGTTGGCAATTGCCGTATTTATTTTTTGTTGAATACGCACAGGCCTGCCATCTACAATCTCTAGGTTTTACGCCGCATATTTATGCCGGCCATAGCTTTGGAGAGTTAATTGCCCTCTGCTTAGCTGGCGTATACGAGCCCGAAAAGGCTTGGGAAATTTTTGATAGACGTGCTGCCCTCATCGATGACTTTGGCCATAAGCAAGGCGCAGATATGGGCATGATGGTGGTTTACGCTCCACTCGAAACAGTGCAAAGAATGGTAGAGCTGTTCCCAGGACTGCACATTACCAATCATAATTCCCCTAGCCAATGTATTGTGGGGGGAAAAAAAGAGCTGCTAACAGAAGCCCGTAAGGCTTTGCGCAAAGAAAAACGTCCGGCTTTGATTATGCCCATCAACATGGCTTTTCACCATCCGCACATGCGCTCTTTACGGGACTATTCCATACAAGAATTACATGCGTACCCCTTTCATACGGCAAACAAGCCCATTCTAAGCAATGTTACAGCAAGTATGTATCCTCAAGGTAAAGAGGCCATCATCGAATATATTGCCGACCTTGATGAAAATACGGTGCGTTGGGTAGATTGCGTACACACATTATGGGATACGTGCGATGTACGGCATTTTGTGGAATTAGGCGCAGGCGATGCCGTTTCAAACTTGGTGAAAGAAATCATGCCAGAAGCCCGCTGTGTAGCTGTGACCCAAAAAAATGATGAAGTAGGAGCCATGCGTGCTGCCACAGCACAATTATATGCTTTGGGGCACATTCCTTGGGGAAAACTTGCTGTGGTGCCTGCTAGCTATGCCACTACAGATACACAAGATTCCCATGCAATGCCTACCGCCCATACAACAGCAGACAATGCGGGTGCACAAACAGTACTGCAAGAAGGTGGCAACGGCATGGAGCCTACAGTACAGCCTGTGGAGCAAACGCCCTCACCGTCAGTAGTACAAGCTGCATTACAAGCTTCTGAACAAACGGCATTGCAAGCTTCTGAGCAACTTCAAGAGCAAACGTTAGTACACGCTATCCCCATACCCCATTATGTACAGGACATATTACCCATTTTGGCGGAAAATACGGGTATAGCCGTAGAAAAACTCTTGCCACATATGGACTTACGCCACGATTTAAGCGTACGCTCCAGCCGTTTTCCTGCCATGCTTTATGCTTTTGAACAGCAATTTGGCATACAAGTACAATTTGAAGATGTTATGCATGTGGCTACCATACAAGATTTAGCCAAAGTGGTGCAGCATTTGCGTCAACAAAATATTGCGGGAAAAGAAGGCCAAGCCATGGCCGACACACAAACCTCCCCTCTCATACTGGCGCAAGCTTTAGCACAATTTTTCCCGCAACACATGCAACAGGTGGCTAAAGATTTTATCCAGACAAGACTTATCAATGCTGCCGCTTCCCTGCCTGCTTCCCCCCTTCTAGTAGTAGAACCACATCTGCAAGCGACCCAAAAGACACTTTGCGAACAGGCACAACTTCCTGCACAGATAAGAGAAATACTTTGGGCCAAAGACATACCTCAAGCCTTGGCTCAAACCCAAGGGATGCCACGCCCCCTACTCTTTCTTACTGAAGCATTATTTTTAGAAGATAGTATCAGCACAAAAAAGAAAGACGAAGAACGCCCAAAGCAACATGCCCCTCAAGGTATGTCTGTAGCTTGGGATGCTTTGGCCTTTGGCCTTGAACAATGGACTCAGGCATCTGGGGCACAAGAAAATACCTCTACACAAGGTGGCGACACTTTCTATCCTGTACAGCGGCATTTTTCTGTCTATCACCCAACCTTCACCAAACAAGACAACGCAGCAACACATATAGACATTCAAGACTTAGTGCATGCCCTCTATACGACGGTGGCTGTGCTGGACGGACCATGGCACTTGCGTGGCCTAGACCATGTTTTTTTACAAGAAACACCTTTTTGGCCTCAAGGCTGTGTTGATGGCGTGAGTCGTGAAGCCTTTGGTTTTGTGCATGTCACTTCGAAAGCTGTTGTAGCTCAGGACCCATCTTGCGCTGAGCAAGCAACGCTTCAGGAACAAATGCCGGTTGCGACATCCTTGGAAAAAAGCACACACATGGCTCAATGTGCCCTCTACCTTCGAGACATTAGTGCCAATGGCCGAAGACAAAATACGGCACAAACCGTGGCCTCAGCGCAGGTGCTTTTACAAAAACAAGAGCAAAATATCCATATTTCCCAAGACATTTCTCCTGTGAATCAGTCTTTAACTCCCCTTTGGCATACGCAAAAAGAAAAAAACTTTTGCAATCTGGGTAAAGGGTTTGCCAAGCAAGAAGGCTTGTGGCATAGTGCCCAAAACAATATAGTCCCTGCCTTGGCATGGTGTATGGCTCAGGTGCAAAATATTGTGCAAGAACAAGCTGTAACGCAACAAGAAAGTGTAAAAAACGCCCTTTCACTTACATGCGATGACGACTGTACAAAGCCTGTGGGGCCCTTGCAATATATTGCCCATGTACGCCATAATAATGCTTTGGAAAAAGCCATTGACGGTCCTTTATACTGTTGTTGGCAGCCTGTAGCAATAAATGCCCCTGTCACCAGCTTTGAAGATGGCGGCCAAAACCATTGGGGCACAAAAGATTGGGACGCCATGAACTGGGATTTGATAGCCCACGGGCATGTCTATGACGCCCAAGGCGTTTTGCTTTTAACCCTAGAAAAAATGTGTTTTGCAAAAAATAGTTAATAAGGAAAAGAAATATGGCTTGCATGGATAAAGGATGTTGTGTGCATAAAACTTCAAAAAAAAGCCTTTCAATGGCTCACGTCTTTTTCTTGGCCCTACCAGTATGTATCATGGCTTTGGGGGGCCTTATGGGTTGTGCCTCCTCCAAAGCAGGCATCAAAGCCCCAGAATTACCCCCTCGGCACTGGCTAGAAGAAACCCCCGGCGTGCCCATTGAAAAAAAGGCAAAATTACAGTCGGCTGTTCCCAATTTATACAATGCACAAAAGCTTTTTTCCTTTGAAGATTGTGTTTATTTGGCCATTCAACAGTCACCCATCCTAGTAAACTCTGCTGTGGATATTGAAATCAAAAAACTTGATTTAACCTCCGCCGTATGGGAATATTTGCCCGAACCCAGAATGACCTTGAACGTATCTTCAAACATCACAAGGCATAATCAAAGCATTTCTGATAAGCCAGATAACTATGGCGAACTTGCCACAGAAGTGGGCTTTTACGCCGCTTTCCCCAATCCCATCGCTACGTATTTTAACCACCAAGCCCGTAAGGCTTTATTAAATCTTGCCATTACTACGCACCGTAAAGCCATGGACAAAGCCATTGGCGATATTGCCGATATTTACCAACGCTTAGACGCCCAAAGAAAAATTTTAGAAATCCAAAAAGAACTTATTCCTTTAACAGATAAAGTGGCTACCTATTGGAAAAAATTAGAACATGTGGAAGGGCGTCAAGGGGTTTCTCTTAACCTTGCAGTACAGCGCCAGCGTGAAGCAGCCTTAAAACTTGAACGGGCCAAAATTGAAGACAGTATGCTACGTACACGTTTGAAAATTTTATCCGGCGTGGATACCATGCAAAAACTCAATGTGGACACCAAGAACAGCAACGATGTCTTCAAAGGCTTTAAAGGTACCGACTTGCAATGGGAAGACCGCTGGAATATCACCGAAGATGCTTTGCTCTTACGTGGACAAGTAAAATTAATGGATTATAATATTATGGTGGCATGGGCAAAATATGTTCCCGATGTGACCATAGAAATAAATCAAGACCCCCCCAGCGGACAAGCTCAACCCAACAAGGGTATTGAAGACAGCTTTGTACACTTTAACATAGACTTTCCCCTCATTGACTGGGGCCGTCGCTACCGTGGTGTACAACAAGCCCGCATGAGTAAGGCCCAAGCCTACCAAGAGCAAGCGCAGGCGCGCACACAGTATTCACACTCTTGGACTGAAGCGCAGCAAGAAACACGTCTAGCCGCAACTTCTCTTAAAATTGCCCAAACCACTTTACAAGTGGCTAAAATGCAAGAGACAGAAGCGAGTATTAACTTTAAAGAAGGTGTTATTGCCTATCCTGAGCTGGCTGCCAAGCAAGAAGCCCATATGAATGCCCGCATTGCGTATGTGCAAGCTGAGCTTAACTATAATTTAGCTCAATTACGCTGGATGCAAGTGGCCGGTGTGCTGAAAGAACGTTTCATTGGTAAGCCTAAACTGGAGGAATTGTAAAATGAACGCAAAATCTCTCTCTTGGCTTCTATGTACTGCTGTTTGTATCTTTGGTGGCATGCATATCTTGCCTTCTCCTATACTGTTGTCTGAAGCTTTGGCGGCCCAAGATCAAGGGGCAAAGTCAACTATTCTTAGCGGTAAAATCATGAGCACGGTAACACGGGCCAAAGTTTTACCCTTTGATGCCATTGTTAGCGAAGCATTAGTGCAGTCAGGGCAAGAAGTACAAGAAGGCACGGTACTTATGAAGTACAGCCTCACAGAAGAAGCGCAAAGAGCCTTGGATAAGGAAATGCTTCTGGGAGCCAATACCGAAGAAACCAAAGCCCAAATTCTTGCTTTACAAAGCCAACTTACATCGTTACGGGCTCAAAGCAACACAGCCCGGCAGTTGGCCTCTGCTGGCCTTGGATCCAATCAAGCATCAGCCCGTAGTGCATCGGAGGTACGTTTACTCGAACAGCGTATTACACTTTTGCAGCAAAAACTTAACAAACAAGAAGAAAACTTTAAACGACGCCTTGATGAGTTAAGCGACTATTACGGTGCGCCCATTACCCCCAATGCACCTTTGCCCACACAATTGGAGCTTAAGGCTCCCATGGATGGACACGTACTTTCTGTGGCGGCTACGGTACAACCAGGTGCTGTACTTGCCAGAGGTGCCGCCCCCATCTTGGTGGGAAAAATGAACCCCATGCGTATTCAAGTGCAAGTCTTTGAAGGAGAGCTGGCACGCATTAAAGTGGGCGACAGTGCCTCTGTTACCATTCCCTCTTTAAATGACAAAGTTTTTCAGGCCAAAGTGGCGCAAATTTCTTGGACTAGCTCTGATTTAGATGTAGCCAAAGCTTCCTATTTTACTGTGGAACTTACCATTCCCAATCCTAAGCTGGAGCTTAAGCCAGGCTTTAAGGCCATTGTACAGTTTGGCGGTAAGTAGACTTTTTTGTCTACACAGGCGTTCTTATGCTCTTGCTATGCTTATGAGCAAAGAAATGCTTTTTACCTGCGTATTTTTCTAATGCAATTTATACAACGCTTAAACTACATCTTGCAAAGGCGTATACTTTAACGATACTTGCGCACTCTACTGCGTACTGTTCTTACATTGTAGGTATTATGGTGAAGCTGAAAAGTATACCACAGCGTTTTGGTTATGCGCTGGGGGGACAATGGGCACGAGATGTCATATGGACAGTGTTTACCATTATTTTGGCAAGACACAGTGCCACCATGTTGGGACAGGTCATGTTGGCTTTGTCCTTTGGGTACATTGTGCGCCAAGTGGCCGATGAAGGGCTTAACCACTTTCTCATTTTTTCCTTTGCACGCCGTGAAACACGCCCCACAAAAATGCTTGGGGAAATTACTTGGCTTAAACTGGCTTTACTTACCATTGCCCTAACTATTACTTGGGCCTATACCATTTGGCAAGAATACACACCGGAATTGCGCTTTACCGTCATGGCCATTGCCGGCGGTTTAGGTTTTGAGGCTGTGGTCAATTCTTTTTTTGCCCTCTGTGAAGCCCGTGGGCGGCAAGATGTGGAAATGCGCATTCGTGTGCCTTCCAGCATTTTGGGTATAGGCACAGGCATTGTGCTTATTTTATTGGATGCCCCTGTTATTTATATTGCCCTATACAAACCTCTTGAATCACTCATTCTTCTTGCCATTTCCTTAAAGGCTCTTGGGCGCAACCCCTTAAAAAAGCTCGATTTACACATGCTAAAGCTTATTTGGGGGCAATGGCGCAAAGGGCTTATCTTTACCGCCATTTCTGCTTGCGGAATTTTTTATAATAAGCTCAATGTCTTTTTCCTCAAAAAGTACGGGGGAGACTCTGCGGTGGGTGCCTATAGTGTGGCTTGGGAAGTGGTGGACGGCCTTTCCATCCTTATTTCTACGGTACTTTTGGCCAAGGTGCTCTTTCCGGAATTGGCACGTCTTTGGGACAGTGATAGAGCTGGTTTTCAAAAACTTGCCGGACAAACCACACGTTCTTTATGGGCGGCCTGTCTCCCTGTTATTTATATTATCTGTGTGGAAAGCGACCGTATTTTAACCTTTGTCTATGGGGACCAATACGCCATGGCAGTAACTGCGCAACGTATTCTTGCGCCCTGTATTGCCACAGCCTTTTTACATAACTTAGCCGCCTATGCCATGATGAGCATGCAAAAACAAAAATTGCTCTTGGTATTTTACGTATCAGGGCTCATAGTCAATGTGATTTTATGCGCTTATCTTACAGCGTGGATGCCGCTAGAAGGGGCCTCCCTTGCCATCATGCTTACTAAGGTCTGGGTGGCCATTGGTACTGTATCTTATTTCCAATACGCCGCAAGGCCCATGCGTTTGCGCCATTGGGGTACTGTTATAGCTGTTCCACTGCTAGCCTTTGGTCTTTGGTGGGGGCTTTCGCCCCATGTGCATCGTTTGGTGGCCGAAATAGCCGGCCTCATCCCTCTTTTGGCTTTATTGTGGGCATGGCGTCCTCCTGCCCCTTTTGAAAAATCAAATGCCAAAAAAGAAGCAACCTAAATTCTTGTAAGACGTTAACAATAGAGAGAATACAATCTACTTACGCAGTAAATTGCACAGAAATCTCATTGACATTCTATAACAATGTGCTGCAAGCCTTGATTTGCAAAAGTATTCTGACGAAGGAGGTGTCTGTGCAAAGTTCTAAAATACATCGTGTGCAAAAACTTTGTATGCTCTTATGCCTGCTCTTTAGTGCACTCTTCTTAACTGCTTGCCAATCAAACATAGAACCCGAAGATACTGCGCAAGCAATCTTAGATACGCAAACAGATTTTGCCCTTACGCTTACTCCGGAATTTAGCTGGTCTGCTTTTTTGCGCTTTTGGCATAGGGGCGCTGACCCCAGAGTCAGTCTTGACGGCGCTACGAAAGAAGCCAGCGGATATTTTCTTGATTATGGCAGCGGCGTTACTCTTTTTGTCCATACCAAGAATGATCTTGTCAGCGGTGTTACTGCCACTTTTTTGGCCCGCCCTGAAAATAATGATGGCGGTCAACAATTTATACGCCTAAGCAAGCATATGCAATTGCAAGGCACCTTTCGCTGGAGCCATGCCGCACGTCAAGATCTTTTCACGTTTTTTGACATTATGACCGAAAGTAAAAAAGAATACGCCAGAAACAAATCCTATTTCCTACGGCAATATACTGCCCCCATTTGGACTTTCCATTGGTTTTTTGTACAAGAAATACCACAACTTCTTACAAAGCAATAATAGCATTTTCAACATATGCAAAAAAATCTCAAAAAACGCCCACGTAAAATCGGCCCACCTCTGGAGCCCGCCACGGAAAGCGCACAACTACTGGTGCAAGTACCTGCCCATCAAGTGGGTTTATTTCGTTTTTTATTGGAAGCTTATGAGCATGTGGCGTATTTTTCCGTCATAAATAGACATAAAGCCCTACTAAAAATTGTATTTTCCCCACATCGCACCAAAGCCACGTACTGGGCACTTGCTGAAATTGGGCAAAGTATGGAAGTACGTCTCTTGCCCTGGCCCTATTCTGCCACACAATGCAACAATCATAACGAACCGAGCTTATTATAGCTTTAGCTCGTCTCGCTAAACAGCCCAAAACAACACCCCATTTAAAGAAATATATGCTTATACCGTATCTAAAAATAGCTGCTATCTTTATCCTAATGCTTGCCATCATGCGTAAGTGTGGCCTAGCTCTTTCGGTCTTTCTAGGCTCTTTTCTTCTTGCCCTGCTTTTTGGCATATCCCCCATGATGTGGTTTGCACACGCCCTTGCCATTTTCTCCGACATATCCATCCTTACTGTGTGGGCTGTGGTTATTTTGGTGCTCTCGCTTTCTTCCCTTATGGAAAGCACAGGACAAGCCGAACGTTTTATGGCACCGCTGTCTAAAAAAATCACTTCACCCCATATTCGCATGGTCTTTTTTCCCATATTAATTGGTTTACTGCCCATGCCTGGCGGTGCTGTCTTTTCTGCTCCCATGATTAACACCGTGGCCAAAGAATTGCCCATGCCAGAACAAAATAAATCTGTCATCAACTATTGGTTTCGCCATACTGCAGAAATGACATGGCCCTTGTACCCCGCCATGATTCTGGCAGCAGGCTTTAGCGGTATGACCACCCCAGAGCTAGCCATGTGGACCTCCCCCATGAGTGTGGTATATTTTGGCCTTGGCTGGTTTTTCTTTGTGCGCCAACACAAGCTTCCCCAAATTCCTTATGCTGATGCCTACGGCCAAAATAGTGGCATTTGGCAAGAAGTATTTTGGCAAGGTGCACCGCTGGTCATTGCCATCATAGGCGCCCTGTGTTTTGAAGCTCTTTTTGCCTTTTTCTTACCGCAATATCCTTTGGATTATGGGGTCATTGTGGCCTTGTGCTTGGCAGTGGTTTTTTGCCTTTATCAAAACAATAAAGGCCCTAAAGATTTTTTATGCACCATTGCCAAACCCGGTGTACGGGCCATGATTTTTGTTGTGGGTGCCTTGGGTGTTTTTAAAAATGTGCTTACTGAAGGGGGCATTGTTCAGCAACTTATCGGTCAAGATAGCGGTCTTTTGGCTCTTTGGGTCAGTACCATTTGCTTGCCCATGATTATTGGCGCATTGACAGGCCTTATGATGGCTGCTGTGGGTTCCGTTTTCCCTTTAATTCTTGCCTTGGTAGAGGCCGGTCAAGGTCTTTCCCCTCTACCGTGGATGATGCTGGGCCTTGTCTCTGCCTTGGCCGGTGCCATGATGAGCCCCCTACATATTTGCTTTGTCCTTTCCTGCCAATATTTTAATGTAAGCCTACCTTCTTCTGTGAAAAAAGTCATACTTCCAAGCCTGTTATTTATTCTTTTTGGCATAGGATATTTCTTTATACTTTCCTATGTAATAGGCCGTTGAAAAATTATGGAAACGCTTATTTAAGGTAAAACGGATTTAGAGACCGCTGCATAGTGAATTACGCAAAGCTCTCAAAAAAGTTCCCCTCTCAGAAAGCGGAGAAAAAACGTTGCCGACAACATCTACAATTCATGAATATATAACAGCACTGCTAGCTTCATCTTTTGGAACGCAAGTCTGTCATCATCGCATCGTACCGGCAAGTCCAGCCCAGCATGCAAACCCTGTGCGTCCTTTTTCGGCGGCAGTACAATCGTTATTGACCACGAGAAATATTCCACAACTTTTTTCGCATCAAGCCCAAGCCATTGATAAAATACGTAGTGGCGCATCTGTTGTGGTGGCCACACCTACTGCCAGTGGAAAAAGCCTCATTTATACTCTGCCTGTGCTGGAAAGTTTTGTGCACGATAAAGAAGCCCGTGCCCTCTATCTTTTTCCTTTAAAAGCCCTTTCTCAAGATCAGAAAAAAAATTTTGAACAGTTTGTTGCACCATGGCCTCAAGATGCACGGCCAAGCATTGGCATTTATGATGGGGACACCAGCGACCACTTTCGGCGTAAATTACGTAAAAACCCGCCCCACGTACTCATCACCACGCCAGAAATGCTACATCTTGGCATTGTGCCCCACCATGAGCAATGGAGTGCCTTCTTTGCCGGCCTAACGCATATTGTGGTAGACGAAGCCCATACCTATCGTGGTGTGCTGGGGGCGCATATGGCTCAGCTTTTTCAGCGTGTGCAACGTATTACAGCCCGCTACGGCGCACAACCGCACTTTATACTGTGCACAGCCACCGTGGGTAATGCCCAAGAGCTGGGTCAAAATTTACTTGGCAAAGATTCCAGCCAGCATGAACGCCTGCCACAAGTTATTGCCAATTCCGGCGCGCCGCAAGGGCCACGTCATTTTGTCTTTTTAAATCCTCATGACAGTCCAGCCACCGCTGCCATTGGTTTACTTAAGGCGGCACTGGCTCGCAATTTGCGCACCATTGTCTATTGTCGATCACGCCGTATGACCGAGCTTATCTCCCTGTGGGCACTGGGAAGCAAAAAGGCAAACTCTGGTGAATCGCCTCCATGGAAAGATAAAATTTCTGCCTACCGAGCCGGTTTTTTAGCAGAAGAACGACGTGAAATTGAGAAAAAAATGCATTCGGGGGAATTGCTGGCCATCATATCTACCTCTGCTTTGGAACTTGGCATTGACATTGGTTCGCTGGATGTGTGCATTTTAGTGGGCTACCCCGGCAGTATCATGTCCACCTTACAGCGTGGCGGGCGTGTGGGCCGTGCGCAGCAAGAGTCGGCTGTCATTTTGGTAGCTGGCGAAGATGCCCTTGATCAATACATTGTGCGACACCCCCAAGATTTTTTTACACGCCCTGCAGAAAAAGCCGTTATCAATGTACACAATCCCGTTATTTTGCAAAAGCATTTGGTTTGCGCTGCGGCAGAAATGCCCTTACGCCCGCACGATAGAGACAAAATCTGGCTGCAACAAGGCCCTGTACAGGAAGCCTTACATACACTATGCCTAGAGGGGCAACTTTTGCAAAGTGCCGATGGGCAAGAATATGTAAGTACTAGAAAAAGGCCGCAACGCCATGTGGACTTACGTGGGCAAGATGGCGGCAGCGGCTACACCATTGAAGATACCCAAGGCCAGATTATTGGTCATGTGGATGCTTTGCGTGCCTTAAAAGAAACTCACCCCGGAGCTTTATATTTACATAGAGGGCAAAGCTATGAAATTACAGAATTAGACCTGAGCACAAAGCGCATTGTAGCCAAATTACGTAAAGCCGCATGGTTTACCCGAGTGCGTTCTCAAAAGCATACAGATATTTTAGAAGTAAAGGGGCAAAAAAACCTTTTTTCACATCAAGAGCATGGGGTGCCATGGGGCCCTCAAGTTTTTTGGGGCAGATTGCGCATTACCGAACACATTACCGGCTATGAAAAACGGGCCGTTGCTGGCAATACCTTGCTTTCCATTACGCCACTAGATTTTCCGCCCGCTATTTTTGAAACAGAAGGCCTTTGGATATGCATTCCAGACATAACACGCCGCCACTTAGAAGATAATTACTGGCACTTTATGGGGGCTATCCATGCCCTAGAGCATTGCGCCATTGGATTACTTCCCCTCCTGGTCATGGCCGATAGAAATGACTTTGGAGGCATCTCAACACCGCTACACCCTCAACTGGCCTTGCCGGCTGTTTTTATTTACGATGCCCTTTCAGGAGGGGCAGGCCTTTGTCGTCAGGCCTATGAAGAGGCGCATATTTTATTTCAAAACGCTTTACAAGCCATGCAAGAATGCCCTTGCAGTGATGGCTGCCCCTCTTGTGTGCATTCGCCCAAATGCGGCTCTGGCAATAGACCCATCAGTAAGGAAGGTGCCATAGAGCTTTTGCAACACCTTTTTTCACTTAAAAAGCACGAAAGCCAAACCATTCTCCCGCAGATACAAGAACTCAAAAAAACTGTCCCTACGCAGCAAGCAGAACATCCCTCACGATATATGGTGCTTGATGTGGAAACACGTCGCTCTGCCAAAGAAGTAGGCGGTTGGCATAAAGCCGCCCACATGGGAGTAAGCATAGCTGTACTTTATGATAGCCAAGATAATGCTTTTATACACTATACCCAAGAGAATTTGTCTGCGCTATTTTCTCTATTGCAAAAGGCTGATTGCGTCATTGGCTTTAACAGCGCCCGTTTTGACTATACCGTATTACAACCTTTTTGCCCTTATGATTTAAAAAGCTTGCCTACTCTTGACCTCTTAGAAAGAGTGAAAGAACGCTTAAACTACCGTATATCTTTAGATAATATCGCTACAGCCACATTAAATGCAGCCAAAAGTGCTGACGGCCTACAAGCCTTACAATGGTGGAAAGAAGGGAAAATTGACGAAATTGCCAAGTACTGTCAACAAGATGTGGACATTACAAAGCAAGTATACGAATTTGGACGTGATAATGAATACGTACTCTTTACCAATAAAGCAAAGCAAAAAGTTCGCTGTCCTGTGAATTTTAAGGGGCCATTTACTTAAAAAGCCAGAACAAGTCTGGCTTTTTAAACTTATACCATTACAAATTCTTACTTACTAGCTTCTGCAGCTTTAATAAGAGCATCGCTAATTTCTGCTGTGGCATTTGTTTTACAAAAGCTCACCATGGCAGTAGCAAATTTTTCTATTCTAGCATCATCAAACACTTCTTCTTCTTGCAAAGCTGTTGTGTATCCATGAAACCAAAAAATCATATAAGGCTGAATTTGTTCACCTAATGCATTAAATTGCGTGCATGTATATTTATTTAAATCTACTGGAGCAGCAAGGGCATTTTGTGTAGGAATCAAAGATATTACAGCAAAACTTACAACTAACACTAAAGCACCAAACATTTTTTTCAAACGCATAACAATCTCCTAAGTTAAAAGTGTGACGAAGATATCTTACGCTAAGGAAAACGAAAAGCAAGCACATACTTAAAGTTTTTATCTTTATATTTCAACAACAAAAGAATTTTCTCAAAAATAATATTTTATACCGCATGACTAAAGTGCCCCTTGCATAATT
>CAYJDE010000034.1:0-16757 GCA_964368805.1 uncultured Desulfovibrionaceae bacterium | reverse complement strand
TTGCGTCAGCATCTTGTCTTAAAAAATAAAAATTGTGGCGCATATAGATATGGTTAAAAAGTATGTTATAGAAAACGATGTAGTGAATCAGCGTTCCTAAATTTTATATGCGCAGAGACTTTGAGAGAGAAAAAATTTTAGGACGGCATAAAAAAACCCGGTAATAAAAACCGGGTTTTATAAAAAAGCTGTACTCACTTGTAACATTTTATCCCATACAAACAAAGGACTTCTTGGTGGCTTTGCACACAGGGCAACACCACTCTTCTGGTAACTCTTCGTACTTTGTTCCTGCTGGAATTTTGCGGCGTTTGTCTCCACGGTCTGGGTCATATACAAAACCACAATTGGCCACTTGGCACCGCCACATATCTTTAGGTTCTGCCATTCTTTCCTCCTTACATGAATAAAAAAGATAAGATAACTAAACACAAAAGAAAGCCTAACATAGTTTTTCTTGAAATAAAAGGCCTAAATGCTAAGGAAAATTTTCCACAAAAAAAGGGCAGGAATAGCACCCTGCCCGAGTTTACCAAAAGAAAAGTCTTTAGGAAAACAGTTGAGGCTAATTTGTGATAGCACAATGAGAGCACACACCATCATATTCAATGCGCGCCCCTGTAATGGCAAAACCTTCTACATGAATATTTTCCGTGCAGGGAATGGCTTGCGTTTGCATTACGTCAGCTACACGTCCGCAATGTATACAACGAACGTGTTGATGCCAAGAAGTATCGCCATCAAAACGCTTGGTGCTTCCAGCAGATTCAAGTTTTAAAATTTCACCTGTTTCTGCCAAAAAATCCAAATTTCTGTATACAGTACCAAGGCTTATGCGCGGTAAAATTTCCCGCACAATACCATAAACCTCATCCGCAGTAGGATGCGTCTTTAATTTGCGCAACTCTTCTAAAATGATAGCACGTTGCCTTGTCATACGAATTTGACTCACATTATATCCTCCATTGGTAACCATTATCATTATTAACAAGCCATGTCAATCATAATATAGCTATCCCACAGAAAAAGTCCACCTATGCACAAGTTTTTTTTAGTAGAACAAGCTTTTTTACAACAAAACGTGAAGAAAGGTGACTTTCCAATTTTTTGTTTTGATAAAAAATAAAATGCACTAAACTACTATAATATTAAAAAATACAATGTTAATGAAATATATCTAATGAAAGATACGAGGAAAACTTGTTTTTTGCGAAAGAAGTGTACTTTTCTGGTACTCAATTGGTACTCAACTGGAGCAAAAAACAAGTCTAACAAAGTAGATTACACTTTTTCAACTGCCTGATAAAGCAAAAAAGCATGGAGTAAGCGTTACTTTAATCAGCATTTCCACAATTTTTAAATGGGTCAACACAACGCTTGCTCATTATGAGGCCTTACGTTATATTACAAAGGTTAGGTAATTATCAACTCAAATAACTATTTGTGATGATGCAGATTTTTATAAATCCGTGGAAGGAATCTATGTCCAATACAAATAATAGTAATACACCGGAACGCAAAAATACTGAGGAGCAAGATTTAGGCCGCCCAGTAGGGCAACAGTCCGAAAGTAACTCACAGTCTCAAACACAACCTTCTTCAGAGCAAGAAAACCAACAACATACACAAGCTGCCCCCAATGCTGTTGCGGTTGCGCCGATTATTCCTTGGTATGCAAGCCCATGGTTCTGGTCTATTTTTCTTTTTCTTGGCATACTTGCTTTACTAGCATGGCTATTTTGGCTTCAATGGCAAGCGCATGTTTTACAAAGCAGCAAAGATGAAGCGTATATTCTTGCACAAGAAAACCGCAATAAAGAATTAGAAGCGCATTTGACTCGCCTGCAACAATTTTTGGCTTATGACCCTTGCATTCTAAAAGAAATGTTAGGAAAAGATGGTATTTTACTTTCTCTGCCTGTGGCGAAAGGCGGCCAACCCGTTGCGCCTATACCTTCAGGAACGCCGCTACAAATTCCCTCTCATGTAATTCCACCTGTACCATCCCCACCCACCCCCGTAGTGTCCGCACCAGCTGTGCCCACGCCGCCGCCTTCTGTTGTCCCAAATACTTCTGGACAAACAGGTACTGTACTTGATGCGCCAAGTCCACCACCGGCTCCAATGGGCGGAACTGTACACCAAGGCTCTTCGCTACCTTCAGGGCAATCTTCTCAATCAAAGCAGCCTACACAAGAGGGACAACCTCTACAACCAGCACAGCCAAGTATTGCTGGGCAGCCAAATGCATCTGGACAAGCAGGACAAATATTGCCTAATGCGCAACAGGGGCAAAAAGTGCCAGCGCAATCGCCACTTTTTCCACCAACAAAGGCCGAAGCACCGCCGCCACCGCCCTTACCAAGCTCTGCCCCTGCAAGCCCTCCACCTGCGCCCACTTCACAGGCCCCGATACATTTTGCTAAGACTGCCTCTTTAGTAGCATTAAAACAAAATTCAGGGATAGCTTCTGACTATTTGAACATTTTGGGTAAGGAGTAAGCAATGACAGGCGTATATATTACTACATCCCAGCGCAGTCTCATGCGTCCCTTGGCCTGTCAAGGAATTTTGGTTACCGATTGTTTTCATCAAATTGATGCCTTGTTGCAAAGTTTAAGCCCGGCTCATAGAGCTCTTTTGGCAGAACCTGTACACAGTGCCAATCAAGTGGGGCATGAAAGTGTTGACTGGTATGCAAGCCCCACCTGCCCTACCGGTGTTGTACGCACGTTAAATAGCCTTTCTCCGGATGAAAAAGAACGTGTTGTTCAAAAAATTCACACATTGGCTCAAGATATTTCTGCAAAAGCAGAGGATTTCATCCAAAGCAATGATACCCAACAACAACTGTCGGGCCATATGCTTAAATTGGCCATGCAATATCCTAGTGAAGAAGATATTTGGGTTATGGGAGAACAACCTATACTCATCAATTGGGGTTTTGCTCCCGGTACTGTGGGCGCACAGCCAGAAGACTTAACACGCAAAGCCAGAGCAGTTGCCCCTGCGGCGGCTGCAGCAACTGCTGCTAGTGCTATCCCTCTTGCCGCCGTAGCCCCCCGTGCTTTGCCAGGTTGTCTTGCTTGGCTTCTTCCTTTGTTGCTTCTTTTGCTTTTACTGCTGTTACTTTTGGCAGCGCTAAATCTTTTACCCTTTACCTTGCCCTTCCCTACTTCATGTATGCCCATCCGTGATATGACGGCTTTGGAAGAAGGTATAAGCAAAGAAAAAAATCTTTTATTAAGCATAAATGGTATAGAAAAGCGTCTGTATGAACATACCTTACTTTGTGTCCCTAAAACGCCAGATGTGCAAGTAGTTGCTAAACGTAAACTTGATTTACCTGTGGAAAAACCTCTTGTTCAAGAAGTGCCTAAGAGAAAACTTCCTGTTCCTGAAATCAAAGAACCCTTAAAAGAACCTTTTATAGGTGAAGAAGAAAAAACACCACCTCCTAAGGAAGAAAAAAAGGCTCAGCCACCTAAAACGGAACCAAAGCCAAAACCTACGCCTACGCCACGGCCACAGCCTAAGAAGAATAGCCCCTTGGAAATCCCCAAAGATGCCAAGAAAAATAATGACATGAGCTTCTTGGAAGGTTGTTGGGTAAGCGATCGTGGCCTTGTAAATTCACGTACACGTCGCCCCATCGTTGTGGAATATTGTTTTAATAAATCCGGCCAAGGAAGACGTATTATTCGTGAATCAGGCGGAAAAATTTGTACTGGTAATGTCAATGCTTCTTTTGGTGGTGGCGGTAATCTTGTCATTTCTGCCCCTGAAGCCATGTGCCCTCGTGGCTCCAGTTATGTGGGGCAAAAGGTAAATTGTACGGGCAGTGATCGAAGCACTGATTGCCGAGGCCAAGAGCTCGGCTCTAGAAATAGATGGGATGCTAAATTTCGCAGGAAATAATCATGGAAAAAAAACACAGCTTTATTAGTCTTATTCCCGGCGGTTGTCCGCAATTTTTAGATTTTGAAATTCGCCTTTCGTCTTTGCCTCGTGCACGACGTTTTTTCAAAGAAGAAAAAAGAACGCAGCAAGCAGGTCAGCGCTATGAGCACACCTTACGCTGCCTTGACGAAGATGATGGCATGTATAAAGATCAACTTACGGGTGAAGTAAGCGATTATGACTATGATTTTGACACCAGACGCGTGCTAGAAATTTGGCAAGATCAATGGATTCCCTTACCTTTTTTACGCATTCGAGGGCAAAAGTGGCCTGACGGTGGCGAACGCTTTGAATACGGCCCCTCCAATTGGGTGCGGGCTCGCATGACGCCGAAAAATGCGGACACTCTTATACTTACCTTGGTTTTTGATACCAATGTGGAAGAAGGATTACAGGTAACCGCAAACGCAACAGTAAGTACTGCCACAAACGCAACTTCTGGTGTAGCTGATGGAGAAAATCCATCTTCAACAGGCGAAACGCAAAGTGCTGACATTATTGCAGAGCAATACCATGCCCTCTCCCCTCGTGATGTGGAAGCGCACGCCGCCTTTGCTTTGGCAGATCATGTGCGTGACAATGCTTGGTTTTTAAATTCCTCTTGGGTCGACCAATGGCTCATGAATATTTACAATGCCTATCGCACCAAGAAGAATCGTGGGCGCGGCGCATGGCAAAATGATACGCCCTATGTACTAGAACACCTTGCCACTTACCTTACGTGGCTTGATGTGGTTAAGGTGCCTTTGCAGCAAGTAAGTGTGCAAGTTATAAATCCGGAGCGTGAACAACCTGTTGAAGTAGACCTTATCCTTGATATAGGCAATTCACGTACCACGGGCATCTTGGTGGAAACCTTACCACAACGTATAACGAATTTAAACGATTCCTATCTCTTAGAATTACGAGATATGACACGTCCGGAAAAAATTTATGCAGAACCTTTTGAAACACGTATTGAATTTTCCGAAGCCAGCTTTGGAGATGATGCGTTAAGTCGTCGTTCCGGCCGAAGAACACCAGCCTTTGCTTGGCCCTCGGCTGTACGTGTTGGGGCTGAAGCAGCACGTTTAGCCACCCATGCTGTATGCGCCGAAGGTTCCACAGGTATGTCCAGTCCCAAACGGTATTTATGGGATGAACACGCTTGGCAACAATCATGGCGCTATAATACCGGCGGCCCCCATGAACCTATGGTGACCCGTGGTCTTTTTCCACGCCAAGTCAATCGAGAAGGCACCCCCCTTAACTGTTTTGGAGATATGCAATTTAAAAATTCTCCGGCGCTGCGCATGCAAGAGCAAGAACCTGCCTTTGAATCGCTGTTTACCCGCTCTTCACTTATGCTTTTTATGATGGGGGAAATTCTTACCCAAGCCTTGGTAACCATCAATGCGCCGGCCACTCGAGCCCGTAGAGAATACCCAAATATGCCACGTCGTTTGCGCCGTGTGCTTTTTACCGTCCCCACAGCCATGCCCGTGGCAGAAAAGCGTATTTTCCGCCGCTGGGTTACATGGGCAGTACGTGTGGTATGGGAAGCTCTTGGTTGGAGCCCTTGGTATGTGGGAATACGTGAAAAAATGAGCCTTGCTTCCAGCGACTATCGCACAAGTCCGCAAGTACGTTGCGATTGGGATGAGGCCTCTTGTTCACAAATTGTTTACATTTATAATGAGCTTGCCGTAAAATACCATGGAGATGCCCATCATCTCTTTAAATTATTAGGAAAAGCACGTCCAGAATATAATAATAAACCTTGCGCACGTATAGCCTCCATTGATACCGGTGGCGGCACCATGGATCTTTCCATTGCTACCTACGAATTAGCCAGCGGTGAAGGAGATACAGCACGAATTATTCCGCATATGGAATTTCGTGATGGCTTTAATATAGCCGGCGATGAAGTGTTACGTGATATGGTAAGCCAGCATATTATCCCTTGTCTTATGGACGCTTTTTCCGCAGCAGGCATGCCGGAAACACGCACCATTATGGGGCTACTTTTTGGGCGAGATGCCATTGGCATTTCTCAAGAGCAGCGTAATTTGCGAGCCCGTTTTGTACGTCAAGTGGCCGTACCTGTAGCTACAGGCATGCTGGCTGTATGCGAATTGCTCTATCAAAACACCACAGAAATCCAAGAAAATCATGCCCCCTTTACTTGCAAACTTAGTGATTTCTTTGTGCAGCCAAGCTCAGAACCAGGACAAGAAGAAGAAACTACTGAAACGCCATATGTACCTTTCCAAATCTTGTGCGATCGCATTGATTTACCGGATACTTTCTTCTACCCCATGCCGCAAGCCCATATCATTTCCGCTGTGGAAGCTTGTGTCACATCGTTCTTACCAGCCTCTGCCAAAGAAGAAGGCTTTTCTTTAATGGATGTAGAATTGCGCATAAATCCTACAGCGGTGGAAAATACCATACGCTCTACTTTAGGGCCGGCCCTAGCTGCCCTTTGCGAAATGGTGCACCTATACGAATGCGATTTGCTATTACTTACCGGTCGTCCCAGCGCATGGAATGGTATTGTGGCTCCGGTTTTAACCAAACTTCCCGTACCTGTGCATCGTATTTTACCCATGCGCCAGTACCATGTGGGCAACTGGTATCCCTTTGCCGATGTGCACGGTCGCATTACCGACCCTAAAACTACTGTGGTAGTAGGCGCCATTTTATGCGCCCTTGCTGAAGGACACCTTGAAGGATTTTCCTTTGATGTAGGCAGCTTACAACTATCCTCCACAGCACGTTATGTGGGAGAAATGGATATTAACGGGCAATTACGACGTCCTAAAGTTTGGTTTGAAGTGGATGTTGACAGTAAAAAAAGTGTAGAATTAGAACGTGTTGTTCACTTTGGCGGCCCCATTCCCATTGGCTATAGGCAAGTAGATGCCGACCGCTGGCCCGCCACACGCTACCATCTTTTAACCTTTAGCTCTGAAGAAGCACGAGCTCGTGCCTCCGGGCGTTTACCCTATCAAGTGGAAGTGCGCCTAAGCGTTTCTGAAATTTGGGACGAACGAGACGACAGAGACGAAGGTGAATTTACCATTGATAATATTATGGATAGAGACGGAAATAGCGTCAATAAGAAGGATCTTACCATTCGTTTGCAAACCTTGCCCCTTGATGAAGGATATTGGTTAGACACCGGTATCATCAGCAATGCATAGTTTTGAAAGCAGGAGATATACATGCAAGCAGAAGATCAAGTATTAGCAAAAAATTGCCAAGATTTGGAACAAAATACCCAAAGAGCTTTGCAATGGCTTGAAAGAAATAAAGCCCAAGTTGGTAAAGAATTTGATAGCATACATGCAGAATTGCGTCGGGCCAGTCGAGCATTTACCAAATGCCAAGTGGCGGCACAGCGCAAAATGTGCGTGGGTGTTTTTGGCCCTAGTCAAGCGGGAAAGTCCTACCTTATTTCCACCTTGGCTAGAGATTCTAAAGGCGCGCTTTTTGCAAATTTCAATGGGCAACATTGTGATTTTATCACAGAAATTAATCCTGAAGGCGGTAAGGAATCTACCGGCCTTGTTACACGATTTACCACCACAGCTCCGGAAAATTTGCCCGCAGATCACCCTATTCGCCTACGCTTATTGACAGAATGTGATGTGGTGCGTGTTCTGGCCAATACCTATTACGCCGATTGCGAACACAAAGAAAGCCCCAATCAAGACGAATTGTTGGCGCATATCCGTAGCCTTGAAGCACACTATTCCAGTACACATAATAATGAAGTAACGAGTGATGATATAGAAGAATTACGTGAATATATCATGCGCAATTTTGCTTCACGGCCACGGGTGCAGCTTTTACAACGTGCCTATTGGGAACGAGCCATTGAATTAGCCCCAGGGCTTAATCTGCAAGGACGGTGCAAACTTTTTAGTCTGCTTTGGGATTCTCTTGAGCCTTTTACAGAACTTTTAGAAAAGTTATGTTTGGTATTACAAAGCCTTGGTAGAGCTGAAGAAGCCTATTGTCCCTTAGAAGCACTCATTCCCCGTGAAAAAAGTATTATTGACGTCACCCTGTTGCAAGATTTATTGCAAAAAAGCTCTGTACCAGCTGAAACCTTAAGTATTATGGGTAAGGGCGGACACAAGACGCAAGTGCCTCGCACATTAATTACCGCATTGACTGCAGAAATTACTGTACCCATGCTAGAAAAGCCCGATGACTTTTTTGATCATACCGATTTATTAGATTTTCCTGGCTATCGCTCTCGCTTAAAATACGAAAATGTACGTCAGGAATTATCCCGTGACGGTACTCTTGAAAATTTATTCCTCAGAGGTAAAGTAGCCTATCTTTTTGAAAGATATTGCGCAGAAAAAGAGCTGACCAGCATGTTGTTATGTATTGGACCCGGCAACCAAGAAGTACAGGATTTACCAAGGGCTGTGCAACAATGGATAGCTACCACCCACGGTGAAAGCCCTGAAAGAAGAGCACAATCAGCCACAAAGCCTGCTCTTTTCTTTGTACTTTCCAAGATGGATATGGAATTTGAAAAGAAAAAAGGTACCCCTTCGGTGGAAATGCGCTGGACCACACGCTTTCAATCTTCTTTACTTGATTTTTTTGGAAAAAATGACGACTGGCCCACCAATTGGGATGGCAAAAATGCCTTTAACAATGTATTTTTATTGCGTAATCCTAATTTTCGTTTCGAGGCTATTTTTGACTTTGAAGGTGATAAAGAAGTAGGCATTCGCGCCGATCAAGAAGCATATGTGGCTGAAGTGCGTGCAGCGTTTTTGCAATCTTCAGTGGTGCGTAATCATGTCTTTGATCCAGAGAAAGTATGGAATGCTGCCATGGAACTTAACGATGGCGGCATAAGTTTATTGCGTACGGCTTTACGTCCTTTATGCAATCCCTCCTTAAAAAGACAACAAATTGCTGTTACTTTGGCACAAACTATTGAAAAAGTACAGACAGTACTTGGCGCCCATTGGAAAAGCGATGATAAAGAAGAAGAACGCAAGCGCAAAGAAGCTTTAGCAAAAAAAATTGCAATTATTCTTTCTAAGATTATAGAATTCCAACGTTTTGGTGAATTTTTACGTGCCTTTCTTGTGGTGGATTCTGATTTACATACTTTGTATTTTCAGGCAGAACAAAGCCGTCTTTTTGAAGGCGAAAGCGGCACCGCTGTGGTGGGCGAAAGGGTGAGTTCTGAAAGCTTACTTAATGATGTTTTTGGAGATTTTTCTCAAGATGAGGTCCAAGAAAGCACAGAAAATGCGCATGATGACTTTCCTGTACACTATCACGACGAAGCCTCACGTTTTACCGACCTTGTCTTGCAATATTGGATACAGCAAATGCGACTTCTGGCAAGCGATATAAAGGCTCAAAAATATTTTAGATTTTCTGAAAAAGAATGGGGACTCATGATTCATGAATTGGTAACTGCCATGACACGTCTTGACATTCCTCGAAAAATGACAGAACAACAACGTCGTGTGTCTGGCTATGGCAACGTGGCCAGAGAAAAACTTGTTTGGAAACAAGCAAGTCTTGCGGCAGATATGCTCAATGCTTTTATTTGCTGGCTTGGCTTTGACCCACGCTTTCATGAACTAGATGCTCGTACCATTTTGGTACAAGGGCGGCCTATTCCTTTATTTGCGCCATTACCGCCTAGCACCTACCCCACCATTCCTGAGGAAGCCCCCACCTATGATAGAACCTATTATGTAGATTGGTTACGGGCTTTTGTGTACATGGTGCAAGAAAACGTCAATGCCCATGATGATGAAAACTTCAATCGAGAACAAAATGTAGAGCTTGGCACTATTATTGAAAAATATACCATGCCTACCATTCAATAACCCTAAATACACTAAGATATGGCAAAGTTTTAAATATTTACTGTATATATTTAAAATTTTTGCGCATAAGGATAAGATATGCCAGCAAAATTTATACCTGACATGCATCAAGGGCCGGGCCACGGCATCATTATTGTACAACCCTTTGCCTGTCAGTCTACACCGCTTTTTGCTTTATACAGATCTTCCGATAAGCTTTGTTTACATAAAGAAGGCTGGCAAGGTTCTGAAATTTTTCTAGAGCCCACAGCATGGGATTGTCATGAAAATATTACACGTCTTGCCGTCAATGAAAGTGTAGTTAATCACCTTGATAAGCTTGACACCTACAAATTAATAATTAAAGAAGGTGAAAACATACAAAGTTTCACCCTGCTCATTGAAGATATCATACAAAGTACTATGGATGGTGGTCATGGTATTGGCACGGGACAAGCACCCGAAACGCAAAATATTGTGCGCCAAGCTGTTGTGGAAGAAGCAGCCCCTGTGGTACCTATAGAACCTGTGGAAGAACCTGCGCCCCTCGTAGAAGAAACCAAAAAAACTGAAGAGCCGCTTCGTCTTGATTCTGAACAAGAAACAAAGAAAAAAAGTAAGCTTATCCCCATATTGCTTCTCATTTTATTTTTACTTGCCGCAGGTATAGCTGCCTTTTGGTGGTATATACACAAACAAACTGAAGACAAGCAAACGTCACCCATACAACAAGCAACGGAACAAAATAAAGATGCTGACAAGCAAAAGCAAGGCGATGCTCAGGAAAAATCTGGCGAGAATGGTGCCTTACTTGTTCCCATAGATGCAGCGCGTGCACTTTTGCGTAAAAATGCCTCCGGTGAAGAAAGCTACGCTCTGGCTCAAAAGCTTGAAGCGCAAGCCAAGGATGCTGCCACCAAGCAAAAAGATGAAGCCGCTAAACAAAAAGATTTGGCGCAGCGACAAGATGCCATATTTTTGTTAGTTGAAGATGCTGCTCAAAAAGGTGTGTCTGAAGCTATGCTTCAACTGGGCTCTTTTTATGACCCCTCCCTACATAAAATGTATGGAAGTATCCCCGCCGATGTAGAGCAAGCCCATGCTTGGTATAAAAAAGCTGTACAAGCCGGCCATGCCAAAGCTGAGGAATCTCTTGCTACCTTGCGCACATGGGCAGAAAATGCGGCTAAAACTGGGGACGGTGTAGCACAAAATTTGCTTGAAAAATGGTAACAGGAAGCGTAAATAGGAATGATGTTTAAAAAACATGTAGTTATCTTTTGTGCCCTTGCAATTTTATGTTTGAACACATTGGCCTTTGCAGAGCAACCAGGCCAAACTCTACGTGTGTGCATATTAGAGGATGATCCGCCCTATACTTTTCAGGATAAAAAAGGGCAATGGCAAGGTTTTGATGTGGACATTTTGCATGCGTTCGAGCTTCCCTATACCATTGAATTTATTGGTACAGGTTTTGCCACTTCCTTGGCCATGCTTGATAGGGAACAATGCAGTATGTTCTTGGCAAGTGTCCCACTTAACGAAGAAAGAAAAAAACGTTTTTTATATTCATATCCGCATGTTACATCAAACTTGCATATGATGGTAAGAGAAGACAGTCCCTTTAGTACAGCAGAACAGTTACAATTTGCCATCATTGGAGTATTAAAAGGAAGTACAGCTGAAAGCTATGCTTTAGAAAATTTTACATCTTCAACTATTATTGCCCTGCGTCACGAAAGTGCCTTGGTAAATCTTCTCTATGAAGGAGAAATTGACGTTCTTCTTGGTGATAGACCCAAGTTGCATGAACTACAAGGAGTGTTCCCTAATTTGCAGATTATTGAACCTCCATTGAAAGAAGAACAATGTGTTTTCTTTTTTTCTAAAAAAAGCACAGAGCTTCGGGATATGATTAATCAAAAAATCATAGAAATTGAAGATAGCGGTATTCTTTTACGACTTTACGACATTTGGTTTCGTAAAGCAAAATATCCCCTTGAGATATACGGGAAATAAACATTTGAGAAAGCTTTGGAGCGTCTTATGCGTAAAACATTAAGTATTTTTATTTGTTTTCTATTTTTCATAAGCTTACATAATATTGCCCAAGCAGCAACGCCATTGTTGCAGTTGGGAAAAAAAACATTGTATCAACGAATAATAACGCATCCTGGTGCCAATGTAGTACAAAGCCCTGAAAACCCGCAGACTATAGTGCAAAATACGGTTAAGTCTTTTACGGTTTTTTATGTTTATGGGCGCCGTGATGGTTGGGTGCAAGTAGGCCCCTTGGGCGGAAATCCTCTAGGCTGGATTGATGTTACCAAAACCACAGAGTGGAATCAGTCGCTCACCTTACTTTTTGCTGACCACAGTGCCCGTGACCCTTTGCTTTTTTTTAAAACGGAAACCGCTTTAAAAGAATTGTGCGCTGCCCCTGATATGGAAGGACGCTTGCAAAATTTGCAACGGGCTGCTAGCATTAAACAAACTAATGTTTTGCAAGCTTCGCAAGTGGTGGCTACAGAGCCAAGCACAGATGCAGGGAACATTTCACGTTTTTATCTTATGCCCATCTTGGCCATGAACGACCCCTTTGAAGGCGTAAAATTTTTAAATGTGGCCACTATCGACCCTGGTACGCAACAGCCTAAGAAAAATACCCCTAGCAAACCGCGCATGGCCATAACTTTTGTTATTGATACCACCATTTCCATGAAGCCCTACATTGACCAAAGCTTAAATGTGGTGCGATCCATCTATGATAAATTGGAAAACTCACAACTGAACGACGATGTTGCTTTTGGTGTAGTCGCTTTTCGCAGTAGCACAGCCGCAAGGCCCGGCACAATGTATGAAACCCTTGTGGTAAGCGACCTAACAACAGCAAGAAATCGAACATTCTTGGAAAAAAACTTGGCCAAAGTACGCCAAGCCACCGACTCTACCCATGCCTTTCAAGAAAACTCCCCAGCGGGAATTAAAACAGCCATTGATTCTTTAAGTTGGGATGAATATACCACAAGAATGGTTATCCTTATTACTGACGCTGGCCCTCTAAGTCCTACTGATGAATTTGCCACCGTCCATATGGATATGCCGGAACTGGCAGACTATGCCAAGGCCAAGGGCATTCGTATTTCTGCCATGCATATTAAATCTCCCAAGGGTAAAAAAGACCATGCTAATGCAGAAAAAGCTTATCGTGCTTTAACTAAACGTACAGATAATCTTTCTAACTATCTTTCCATTGATGCGAAAACACAAGCCCAGGGCGTTGAAGGCTTTGGTACTGCCTCACGCATCCTTACTGACGGTATTGTAAGTATGGTGCGCATGACCTTAGACGGGCAATTGGTTACAAAACCAAGCGGAGCACCACTTCCTGCTACGGCATCTCCTGCCGATGCCGCAAAAGAATTAGCCGCCTACCTTGGTTATGCCATGCAATTGGATTATCTTGGAAACCTTAATGAAACCAGAGCTCCTTCCGTTGTTAATTCTTGGATTGCTGATATGGATTTAAAAAAACTTGCCAAAGGAGGCCAAGTCTCCACAGTAGAAGTGGCAGTTCTCCTTACTAAAAACCAACTCAATGACTTGAGTTCTCAGTTAAAAATTATCATCGATAATGCAGAACGCACCAAGAAAACCGATGCTAAAGACTTTTTCCAAGGCATTCTTTCTGCCTCTACCCGCGCAGCTCGTGACCCCAATAGCCCCATGCCTCAAGGTCAAAATCTGGCACAAATGGGTGTACTGGGCGAGTTTTTAGACGGACTCCCTTACAAAAGTGATGTTATGTTGCTACGCGAAGAAGATTGGTATCGCATGAGTATTGGACAGCAAACTACCTTTATTAATAGGTTAAAGTCACGTCTTGCTCGCTACGAAGAATACGATAAAGACCGTAATAATTGGGAAAGCTTTGGTGCCACCAATCCTGGAGATTGGATGTATCGCGTCCCGCTGACTATGCTACCCTAAAAACAACCTCCCTCTGCGCAAAATCTTACGCAGGGGGAGACTCTAACCACCTAAATTTTTTCCAATTTGGATAAAATTTACACAAAGAACCGCTTTACACTAAACACGTTGTAAGGTGCTTTCTACTTCCCACACAACATTATTTCTATAAATATATTGGATACCGTTATGGATACAGCCCCACCTCTTCCTCCCTCCCTTGCTTTTTCTCTTTTAGACTCTATACAAGATCGTGTTTGTTGTTTTTCAGACAATGGACAAGGTATTTATTGTAATAAAGCCGGTCTTGATTTTTTCTCTTTAGACAATATCGATGTATTTCAAAAAAACTTCTCTGCCTGCTTTGCATCATCTGAAGACTTTGCCCATTTCCAACTATCTTTACAGCAAACTGCCACAGAAGCACAGTTTTCTCTTACCTTTCAAAGCAAAGACGGCACATCCCTTCCTTGTCAGATACATTGCTCCTATACAGAACAAAATGGGCAAAAATATTATATTTGTCGTATATATGACACAGAATTTTGCACTTTCTCCGCTTCAGAAGCTCTTACTGCAAAAGAAATTGACTCCAAAAGCGAAACCTTAGCGCGTCATATTATGAACGCCAGCACTCTACCCACGGCACTTTGGGATGAAAATTTACAACTCATTGACTGCACTACCAATAGACTACAGTCCTTCCATGCTTCTAACGTATCTCTTACCGACGCTTTTTTTTCGCTTTGGCCAGAATTTCAACCCAATGGGCAACGCTCTGACGAATTAAGTAAAATATATTTACAAAAGGGCCTTGAAGACGGACATTGTCACTTTACATGGACTTATTTGCAAGCTGATGGCGCTCTTTTGGAAAGCGAAGTGCTCATCGTGCGTATGTCACTTTTACATAGAAACTATCTTTTCTCCTATACCTGCAACGACAATATTGTAGACACCCCCTCTTTAAACAACATAAGTCATTTTGACCGCATGCAGGTTTTACTCAAGCATCTTCCCATAGGCATAGACCTTTGGAATAAAGACTTTGAACTTTTTGACTGCAATGAAGCCACTTTGCATTTGTTTGGAGCCAAGGATAAAGAAGATTATTTACAAAATTTCAAAAAATTTACACCAGAGCATCAGCCCTGTGGTACGCCTTCTGCTCACCTTATTCCCACACATCTTAAAAAAGTTTTTGAAGAAGGGCACAATCGCTTTGAATGGATGCACGTAACAGCCTCGGGTGAAGACTTGCCCATGGAAATTAACATTATTCGTGCAAAGCATGGCGATGAAGATATTGCCGTTGTTTATTATAAAGATTTACGGGAAATAAAAGAAAATATGGCGCGTGTGCTTAAAGCCGAACAACGCCTTAAAGATATTCTGGATGCTGCCCCCTATGCCATCAACACCTGGAGTAAAGAGTTTACCCCCATCGATTGCAATGAAGCCACCTTGCATCTTTATGGCTTTGAAAGTAGAGAAGATTATCTAAAAAACTTTCATCAAGTTTTGCCTGAATATCAAAAAGATGGACGCAAAATGAGTGAAATTTTGGTACAACGCTTTATGGAAGCTTTTAGTACCGGCTATGCTTTTGATACAGGAGAGCTGATAAATGTAAAAACCAAAGAGCTTTTTCCTGTAGAAATCACCTTAAAAAAGATGCTATTAGACAATGAAGTATGTGTTGTTACTTATTTAACGGACTTAAGTGTACAGCACAAAATGATGGACGAAATTCAACAAAGTCATAAAGAACTCTCCCTTGCCCGAGATCGTGCAGAGAAAAATGCCCGAATAAAAGGAGAATTTCTTGCCAACATGAGCCACGAAATACGTACGCCCATGAACGGCATTTTAGGCCTTTTGCATTTGCTTTCTTTAACAGAGCTAGGCACACAACAAAAATTTTATGTGGATAAAATTCTCTATTCGGCAGATTCGCTTTTACGTATTATTAATGATATTTTAGATTTTTCTAAAATAGAAGCTGGAAAAATGGAAATGGAATATGTTTCTTTTTCCCTTGAAGATATTCAGGAAGAAATTCGCACCCTTTTTGCTCCTAAATTTGCCGAAAAAAATATTTCAGGTTGTATTTTTGATGAAAATGTCCTTGATACAAAACTTTTAGGCGACTCTTTGCGCTTAAAACAAGTATTATTTAATCTCATTAGCAATGCTGTAAAATTTACCGACAGCGGTTCTGTATCAGCCTATGTGAAAGATGTACGTCAAGAATCAAGTTCGAAAATATGTTATACTTTCTGTGTAGAAGACACAGGTATTGGTCTTACAGAAGAACAATGTTCACGCATATTTAGTGCATTCTCTCAAGCAGACACCTCCACCACACGAAAATACGGTGGTACCGGCCTTGGACTTATTATTTGCAAACGTATTGTAGAAATGATGCATGGCAAAATTTGGGTGGAAAGCACTCTTGGAGAAGGATCAAAATTCTATTTCAGTGCCATCTTTGATATAGACACCTCAACACTTACCCAAATAAATCTTGAAAAAGATTCCGCATCATCTAAAGAGAGTGCCTATGGATATATTTTATTAGTAGAAGATAATGAAATAAATCAAATAATTGCCAAAGAACTCATTGAATCACAAGGGCATAGAGTAGAAGTCGCCGACAACGGGCAGATGGCTATAGATATGCTTGAAAAAAACACTTATGACATGGTCTTTATGGATATTCAAATGCCTGTTATGGATGGCTTAACCGCCACCAGAACCTTACGCAAAAATCCTAAATACGCTCATTTACCTATCATTGCCATGTCTGCCCATGCCATGACTGGAGATAAAGAAATTAGCCTTAGCAATGGTATGAATGACCATATATCCAAACCCATTGACCCTAAAAAACTGTTTACCAGCATCGCTTTGTGGCTTAACTATATACAACAATACAAAAAATAAGCGTAACCTCTGCGCAATTCATAGTGTAGGGTCTTATGAAGC
>CAYJDE010000033.1:0-17433 GCA_964368805.1 uncultured Desulfovibrionaceae bacterium | reverse complement strand
TCAAAATTTGAAAACTTGTTCGAAAGGTAAAGTCAAGTACAGAGGTCTTAATATAAGGTTTCCAAAGGGGATTATCCCCTTTGGCGGGGTGGAGGGGCAGCGCCCTCCATCGAAATGACTTTCGTTGTAATGCCAAGTCATTGCGAAGAATGTAGTGCCGACGCAATCCACGCATCTGTGATTGTGCAAAGGTTTCCTTTTTGAAAAGCGCATGGAAATGTGTTTTTCAGCATCGACTAAAGAGATTTATTATGTCAGCCATTTGTCCAAGGTGGCATATAATACTTGTGGGTCTATGGGCTTGGTAATATGTTCATTCATTCCACTTTCCAAGCTAAGCTCTTTGTCCTTTTCCATGGCGTGGGCCGACATGGCAATAATTGGTAAGTCTGTAAAATTTGGATTGTTACGAATATGTTTTGCCGCAGTTAGACCGTCCATAATGGGCATTTGAATGTCCATAAGCACAGCAGCAAACTTTTTCTTTTCCAGCATATCAAGGGCTTCTTGCCCGTTGTTAGCTATAGCAATGGTATAGCCTCTGCTTTCTAAAAGTTCTTGGGCAATAATCTGATTTATTTCATTGTCTTCCACCAACAAAAGTTCTTCATTGTGCTTTATTTCTTGGGGCTTTTGCGCAGCCTTTGAGCTATGCTGTGTTTGTGTAGGCACCTCATCTAATTGCGTGTCATTTAAAGGTAAATAAAGGGTAAAGAAAAAAGTAGAGCCTTGTTCTGGTGCGCTTTTTATGCCAATTTCTCCGCCCATGGATTCCACAATATTTTTGCAGATAACAAGTCCTAGGCCTGTGCCGCCGTATTTTCTGGTTACTGATGAGTCTGCTTGGGTAAAGGCTGAAAAAAGCTTTTCTTGCTGTTCAATGCTTAAGCCAATACCGGTGTCTTGCACCGAAAATTGGCATTCAAGGGAATGGGCACCATCCATCATGCAATGAATGGTCACGGTAATGCCGCCTTTTTCGGTAAATTTAAGGGCATTACTTACAAAGTTAAATAATACTTGCTTAATACGTAGAGGGTCACCTAAAAGACATGTGTCTGCATGGCATTCGTTAATTATTTGCAAATAAAGATGTTTTTCTTTGGCTTTGGGTTCATATAAGGCACTGATTTCTTCTCCAATGCTGGCTAAGGTAAAGGGAATATTTTCCAATTGTAATTTACCCGCTTCCATTTTAGAAAAATCTAGAATGTCGTCGATGATACGTAGAAGATTTTGCGCAGAAAAGAGAGTTTTTTGTGTATAATCTTCTTGTTTTGGGTCAAGCTTTGTTTGTGAGAGCAGGTGCATTAAGCCTAATATGCCGTTCATGGGCGTACGAATTTCGTGGCTCATATTGGCTAAAAATTCGCTTTTGATTTTTGCACTTTGGTTGGCACTTTCAATATGATGTTTTAAAGAGGCTACCATGATAAGTATATGTTTATATACGCCAAAGCAATGTTTTCCATCATCAATGGCATAGTCGCCCGCCACAACTCTTTCGGTAAGTTGAATAAGTTCTCCGGGGTCTTTTCCCAACTGATTACGAATGCTTAGTATGACATAGCCACAAATGCAGCTGGCTAAAACAATGACTAAAAGAATGCTGAGTTGGATAAGGTCTAAAGCATGTGTATACACCTCATCGCTTTCTAAAGAGGCTTTAACGCCTTTTTTCCTATTTAAATTTACCGCCGAAAGCAATTCGTCAGAGGCGGCCTTAAATAAATCGTTGGATTCATACTTTAATAAGTACGCAGCTCGAGAAAAATTTTTCCCCCGAGAATAAAGCAACATCTTTCTACTGTTTTGCAAATATTTTTCCCATAGTATGGAAAATCTGTGATAGATAAACTGCTCTTCCATGCTTGAAATAAGCTTTTTATATTTGTTTTGTACAAGATGTAATTCGTCTAAAATATTTTTAAGCTGTTCTTTATTATATTTTACACTTTCGGGGTCAGTACTATAAATATAACTGATTTCATGGATGCGGTAGTCAGAGGTAAGGGTATTAATGCGTTGTACGTTGATGGTTGAAGGAAGCCAATTGGTGGAAATTTCTGTGGCTTTTTGGTTAACCTCATTCAGCTGTAAAATGCTAAAGTAGCCAAGGGCTGCAAAGGCAAGTAGCAAGATGACTGTCATAAAAATAAGTTTAGAAGATAAACGCATGTAATGCCCTTTTGTAGCTTGTGAGCTTCTCTTTTCCGCAAAAAGCCTTGTATATTTACTTAGTAAGACAGATATTTACAAGTATACTACTACCCTTACGTGACGCATTTCTAAGCTATTTTTATGATAATACCTTCATGAAACATGAGACCAACAATGTGCATGCGCATTGTTATATATCTTTTTGCGCCATAACCTATAGAAAATTCATATTGATTGACGGATAGTGCTACATTTTTCAAAGAAAAGCAACCATAGTAAATCTTAACTTTAAACTTTTGTTATTCCCACCACCATGCAGCACGTTGCGCCAAAAGGTCAAGGTCTCCTCCTGCGGCAATATGTAAAAAAGATACATATTTACGCACCATTTGTTGGCTATGGTTATTGGCTTCGTACAATCCGGAAAAAAGTGGAGCATCTTCCGTGAGTAATTTTTGCGCAGCGTTTTGGCGCCGTTTAAAGGAAGGGGTTAAAAAGGGAAGAAGGCTTTCATCATGAGCCAAGGCGGCAAAATAGGCCAAAGATGTGATGAAATTTAAGTTCTGAATACTGGCCATGGCTTTGTCGTGTTCTTGAGCTGTACAGCGAAATACCCGACAATCAAGGCATAAAAAGAGCTCCTCCACTAGGCGTACTTGCGCTTCATGGCAAGAGACGGTGGGAACAATGGCTACGGGTAAGTCACTGCCCTTGGGGGTGCTATTGCCAAAAAGAGGATGTGTACCCACAATGGCACCGGACCAATGAGCTTGCATTTTTTCCAGAGGTTGCTCTTTAACGGAGGTAATATCACTTAAAATGCAATCTGGCGGCATGTGCGGCACTAAAAGAGTGAGAACTTCCGTAAGGGCATGGGCCGGCACGCATAATAATATCAAGGCTGCTTGCGCACAAGATGCTGCCAATACATCCGTATCTAAAGGAATATCCACGCCATAGACGCTAAATTTTTCTTGCGCCTTAGGGAGAGCATTTAAGCGTCGTAAAAGATAGGAGCCCATGCGCCCTGTGCTTCCTACTATAAGAATTTTCTTAGGCATGGATATGCTCCCATACATTCCAAAAATGCGGAAAAGATTTTTGCACCACCGAAGCTTGGTCAAGGCGTGGTGTTTGCCCATGTAAACCTAACAAAGCCAAAGACATGGCCATACGATGATCATTGTGGGTACAAAAAAGCGTATCATTGCTAAAGGTAGGCACTTTACCAAGGCCTTGAATACGTAAACCATCGTCTCTTTCTTCCACCTCAACGCCGGCTTTGCGCAGTTCTGCGGCAGGGGCGGCAATGCGATCAGATTCTTTAATGCGCAAGTGGGCGCAATTATGAATAATCGTTTCTCCTTGGGCAAAGGCTGCCAGTATGGCCACTGTGGGCACAAGGTCAGGGCAAGCCCCCATATCGACGGTTACGCCCCGCAAGGTAGAAGGAAAAACGTGCAAATGTTCCCGTTTATCCCCTTTGCCGGTAAACATTTCTTGCCACGAAAAGGTGCCACCCATGGCTTGTATGATGTCCAAAATGGCCCTGTCACCTTGGAGTGATGTAGCGTTAAGTCCAAGGATACCAAGAGGTTTTGTACCTAAAATACCGGCGGCAATAAGATAGGATGCGCCGGACCAATCGCCTTCTACGGTATATTCTCCCGCTTTGTAAGGAGCTTCAGGCACATGAAAACGGGTGGCACCGGGAATGGCTTCAGCCATCTGTTGCCATGGCACAGTATGCCACTCTTGCCCTTTTTTTTGTTGCACATAAAAAGGAATGCCAAAGTTTTCTAATACTTGTAAAGTAAGTCCCACATAAGGCCATGATACGGCTTTTTTACCGCCAAGGGTAATAACAAGGCCGCCATGCATGCGTGGTGCCGCCAAAAGTAGACCAGATAGATACTGGCTGGAGGCGTCACTGTCTATGGTAATGGCTCTTGGTGTAGCTGTTGTATCAGCATGTATTGTAGGCAGGGCGTGGCCTTTAAGAATAAAGGGGGCATGGTCTTCTTTTTCTAAAAAGCGTAAAGAATTGCCAAGTTCTGCTAAGGCTGTTGTCAAAGCATGCATGGGTCTTTGGTGTAAACGGGGGGCACCATGAATATGAAAAAGCCCATTGCAAGTGCTTAATAGGGCCGTGAGTAAACGGCAAGAGGTTCCAGATTCATGCATGTCGCAGGAAATAGGTTCTGTAGCCTTTTTGGTAGAGGGGGTAAGGTTTGCATTGCTACTGCTATTTATACCCAGCACCCAAAAAGATTGTACGCCTTCTTCTCTTTTGTCTAAAGTTTCCGCTGTGGGCGTAAAGTGAGCACCGGCACCACGCAAAGCGGCCATGGTGCATTCAATATCCTTACTCATAAGCACACGACGTACCACGGATTCGCCCTGGGCACAGGCTGCGCCCATGAGCATACGATGGGACATGGACTTAGAAGATGGGGCTTGAACATTGAGCATAGTATATTCCTTTATTAAAACCTTTGTGGCGTTTATTACGAAATGTTTGCACAAGTATTTTTAAGTGTAACATTCCATATAAATAAGATGTTTGCTCTTTATATGAGACCTCTGTGCAATGTAGTGCGTAGAGTTTATATAAGAAAACGCTAGTACATTTTTTCTTGAGAGGGGAAACTTTTGTTAGGCCCTGCTAAGCAATTCTTTTTCCTGAGAGGGGAAACTTTTTTTAGGAAAAAACTTTCACAGAGCGGGCCCCTCTCAGACTCTCCCCTTCAAAAAAACCATTGCGTCAGTATCTTGTCTTCGAAAAGAAAAATCGTGGCGCATAAAATATGTTACGTAAAATAGTGTGTTAAATTAGCGTTTTCTTATTTATATTGTACTGCGGCAGTGTACGTGCCAAGTATTCTAAAAGAGCTACACATTTCTTGTAAAACCTGTAGAACTTCTGTGTACTTGGTTTCGTGTAGGTCACATTCCACATCGGCAAAAAACACATAACGCCAACACTCTCCGCCGGATAAACGTAAAGGACGTGATTCTAGTTTACGCATATTAATGGCATACTTGGCAAAGGTGGATAGTACCGCTGATAAAGAGCCTGGTTTATCAATGAGGGTAAAAAGCAAAGAGGTTTTTTTATCTAGGCTAGGGCTTTCCTCTTTTTGCATGCCGGTGGGACGTAAAGATGCTGTGTCTTGTTTACTGATAATAACAAAGCGTGTCCAATTGTCAGTACTGGATTCTATGGATGAGGCTAACACATGAAAAGGATACATATCGGCAAGGGCCGCATTTCCAATGGCGGCGGCGTGTTTTTCCGTGGCGGCCTGACGGGCAGCAGCAGCGGTAGATTGCATGGGCACAAGTTCTGCCCCTGGGGCGTGGGTGCGTAACCATGCATCGCATTGAGCCAAAGCTTGTGGATGCGAATAAATTTTCTTCACCTCTGCCAATGTGGAGGCCAGGCTAAGCAGATTATGATTGATATGTAAAAACAATTCAGCCTGAATAGATACGTCAAAAGAATGGAATAAATCAAAACACTGGCCTACAGTGCCTTCCAAAGAGTTTTCCAAAGGCACCACGCCTAAAGCGCATGTTTCATGGTAGACGGCATGAAAAACTTCGTGAAAGTGTGAAAAAGGTTGCATTTGTACGCTTTTACCGAGGTATTCCAAACCAGCAAAATAGGAAAAGGTGCCTTCCGGCCCCAAATAGGCCACATGCTGCGGACGCTGTAAAGCCCGTGAAGAGGAAAAAATCTCCCGCCAAATAATATTTATATGGGCTTGGGGTAGGGGACCGGCATTGTGTTTGGCAAGATTTTCTAATACTTGCTGTTCGCGTTCCGGCTTAAAGATGGAGGCACTGCTAAAGTTCTCACCACTTTTCTCCGCAAAGCATCGTTTGATGGAACCTACTTCTAAACTCAGTTGAGCTCGCTTGTTAAGCATGTTTAGCAGCGCTTGGTCCACAGCATCAATTTCTGAACGTACTTGATGCAAACGCTGGTCTACATCCTCTTGGCCGATGGCTATTTTTTCAAAAAAAGCTTGCTCAGAGGCATTAAGCAGGGTGTCTGTACCTTGCAGGGTGTTCTTAGGCTTTGTGTCCATACTATTCTCTGTTTTTGCTAAAGCGTTATAGTTTCAAAAGGTGGCTGTGTATGAAAAAGTGTTTGTTTCTTGAGGCATTATCTGCGCAGTACTTGCAGAGTACTGACACAGCCTCATTGTAATGGAAGTAATAAAAAGGGTAAGGTATACATTCATAACAAATGTCAAGTGGAAGTGCTATAAAGACTGCCCAAGTCGTCTGTATGATTTTTATAGAATACATTACCCTTTTTAGTAATCCATTACTTTAGATTTCCTGTATATCTTCTTCAATACGCATGCCAAAATGGCGTCCGGCACTGTCTATATGGCATAAAATGCTATGGCCTTCTTGTACATTAACTACTGAAACAGGTTCTCCATGCGGTGTCGTTAAGCGAATGGTTTCAGCATTTTGTAAAAATACTGTGCCTTTTTGACCTTCAGCGGTGCAAGCTTCTATCAAGAGCATGGGCCGCACTTCTATTTTTACACGTCCCACACAAGCAAGGGAGGCAGTTCCGTCGGCATTGACAATAAGCACTTCATCGCCAGAGCGTAATTCCCCCAAGTAGGTGGTTTTATCTTGCGGTAATTGGGCATAGGCATGCACAGCACCGGCATTGACCCTAAAGGGGCGAGCGGCCACATATTCATTATGTTCGGTTTCGCCGTGCACAAGAAAGGTAAAGGCACTAGAATTGCCCACCAACATACCTTGGCCTTTTTGCAAAACAGAAAGTGTATCGACGCATACTCTATGGCCCAAACCCACGGCTTGCACTTTGGTCACAGTGGCTTCTACTAAGGTAACATTGCCTTGTGACACTTTATGTTCATTAATAATGCTTTTCATATACGTTACCATTGGGGGAAGTAACACCACAGTAGAAACACCACGTTGTAAAATGCCGGCTGCCAGCCGCACTTCTTCAGGGCTGCGTGCTTCGGCAGCCACATGGGCGCATTGGGCCAAGATATTTTCCACGGGAATAATTTCCCAACCTGCGGCCAGCACACCGTTGTTTCCTGCTTGTATATGCGCCACAAAGGCCTCTTCATCTTCTTTTTTGCAGAGGGAAAAAGAGGGCATGTGCTCTTCACTGACTACCTGACAACGCGCTAGGCTGGCCACGCTTTGCACATATTCGGTGGGCACGATAAGCCCATCGATACCTGATTCCAAGGCAAGCGTTACATCTTCCTTGCAAAAAGGGACACTTTTAAACCAAATTTGGGCCATGACTATTTTCCGCCTTTTTGCATAATCTCCAAAGCTTGTTCTACACTAGCATCTTCATGGACAATGCTTACCAAGGCTCGCATCAAATCCACACGTTGTGGATGTTGGAATACGTTACGTCCAATGGAAAGGCCTGCACCTCCGGCACGAATGGAACCATGCACCATTTCTAAAATATCACGGGTGGAATCCATTTTTTCGCCGCCGGCTATAACCACAGGAATGCAACAACCATTAACTACTTCGGCAAAACCTTCGACGCTACCGGGATAGACCACTTTAACGATGTCTGCACCGACTTCTACACCCACACGGGCGCAATGGGCCACATGTTCCACAGCATAGCCATCACGAATTTCTTGCCCACGAGCATAAATCATGGCGATGAGTGGCATACCCCAGCGTTCGCAATTTTCAGCCACCATGCCAAAATCACGTAACATATGCGGCTCATCGGGATTACCTAAATTTACATGTACAGAAACAGCGTCGGCGCCATAACGTACGGCCTCTTCCACAGTAGCAACCAGTGCTTTTTTATTGCCCACAGGACTCATGGAAGTGGAAGCAGACATATGGATAATTAACCCTACATCTTTGCCGCTTTTGCGATGGCAGCAACGAATAAGCCCTTTATGCATAAGCACAGCATTGGCGCCGCCTTCAGCCATATCGTCCACGGCTTCACGCATATTAACAAGGCCTTTCACAGGGCCCAAGGTGGTGCCGTGGTCCATGGGAACAATGATGGTGCGTTTGCTTTCACGGTTGATGATGCGTTCTAAACGAATTTGTTTTCCTAAAGTCATGGTAGTGTCCTTTGTGCTGGTTGATGGTTATAAAAAAAAAGGGCCGCAGGTTAAAATAACCTGCGGCCCTGAACATTTACACTATACAATAGACTATAAACGCCCCTCACCACAGGTGCTTATAAAATAGCTAAAGCTAAAGAATTGACCAAAATATTGGCCAAAAGCTTCAGAAGCATTATAAGAGAGTGGGGAGAAAATGTTTTTTTGCATTGTATTTTCCTTAACGTGTTTTTACACGAACTTTTTTCTACGCACTTTGATTTTTTTTGTCAAGAGAAAAGCAAAAATGAAGAAGAAAAAAATACATGACGAAACTGTAATGAAGTAGATGCAGCATCTTATACTGAAACTTCTGCACAATTGTTTTCAAATAGAGTTCGTATCTAAAATAAAACCTCTGCGCAATAAATTGCGCAGAGGTTTCATACTGTTTGTGGGGAAAAGGGGCTGCGTGTTGTATACGACTGAAAAGTGCCCACACCGCTTATTTTTCATGTTGTCTGGTGCCCATTTGGTGCCCATTTGGTATTAGGCTGGCATTAATCTGCTACTAATCTGGTACTTGACACAAAGCCCGCACTCAGCCATAGTGAGAAGTGCTATTATACTTTAAAAAAGGGAGATTTTTTCATGTTTCGTATTCTTATGACAACGCTTTTGACCTTAGGATTAGCTTGTGGCGTAGCCATGGCTGCTGAAAAAAAATTTACCGTAGCCTCTGATGGCACATGGCCTCCCATGGAATATCTTGATGATAAAAAACAAGTTATTGGGTATTCCACCGATTATATCAATGCCATAGGTAAAGAAATGGGCGTAACATTCGAAATACGCAACGTGGCTTGGGATGGTATTTTCGCCGGTGTAGCCGCAGGCAACTATGATATTGTTGCTTCTTCTGTAACCATTACCCCTGAGCGTCAAAAGCAATTCTTATTCTCCGACCCGTACTGTGAAATCCGTCAGGCCCTTATGGTGCCCATTAACTCTACCATTAAAAACATGGCAGATTTAAAAGGCAAAACTGTGGGCGGTCAAATTGGTACCACCGGTATTTTTGTAACTGAAAAAGCCAATGTGGGTGCCATTATTAAAGAGTACGAAGACTTGGGCCTTGCTGCGCAAGATATGGCCAATGGCCGCATTGATGCTGTTATGGCTGATGCGCCTGTGGCTAAATACTTTGCCAACAAACGTAAAGATTTTAATAATAAATTTAAAATTGTTTATGAAACTCCCGAAGCTGAATATTACGGCTTTACCATGAAAAAAGGCCAAGAAGACATTGCTAAAATTCTTAATGAAGGCATTAAGCGTGTCAAAGCCAAAGGCATTGAAAAAGAATTAATGATTAAGTGGATGGGTGCTGAATAGGCTTTAATTATAAGTCGTTAGCCATTAGCCATTATATTTGGGGGGGCCGCATGTTATTTTGTGGCCCCTCTTTGCAAGGAGTGCCATGTCAAAACCAAATAATCCAACACCGCATATGGAAGAACGTAACAATGTTCGCATTGTTGTAAGTGATGGGGTAAACATCCCCGACCCCAAAGAGTGGCGGCTTATCAATGCGTGGTCTATTTCGCTTTTTGGTGCGGTGGCTACGCTTATTACCCTTTGTATCGTTTGGCCAGAGCCCTATTTAGATGTTGTGTCTTTTTTACCCGATGGGCTTATTGTTACCTTTCAAGTAACGGCATTGTCTATTATTTGCGCCATTCCCATGGGCTTAATTACAGGGCTTGGGCGCATTTCACAAAATCGTTTTTTCAATTTGCTGGCGTCTACCTATGTGGAAATCATTCGTGGCATTCCACTGCTTGTACAAATTTTTTATATTTACTACGCGCTGGCCAAATTCCTAAATGTTAGTGGCCTTATGTCTGCTGTCATCGCCATTTCATTTTGTTATGGTGCTTATATGGGCGAAGTATTTCGTGCCGGTATTTTAGCCATTCCTAAAGGGCAGATGGAAGCAGCACGTTCCTTAGGTTTTAATAAATTTCAAACCATGTTTCTTGTTATCTTGCCACAAGCTTGGCGCACCATTTTACCGCCTGTGGGCAATGAGTGTATTGCCATGCTTAAAGATACAGCCCTTGTATCTGTTATGGCCATGCCGGATCTTATGCAACGTGGACGATCTTTTGCGGCAAAAACATACTTATACTTTGAAACTTATACTGTTATTGCGCTTATCTATCTTATTATCACACTTCTTTTGTCTAAATGCGTAAGCATCATGGAAGGCAGGCTGAACTATTATGACAAACGAAAATAGCACCCCCATCATCAGCATTGCCAATGTATGGAAATATTTTGGTGAATTACCTGCTTTGCAGGATGTGAATCTCGATATTCATAGTGGCGAGCGTGTGGTCATCATTGGGCCTTCGGGCTCTGGAAAGTCAACGCTTTTGCGCTCTATCAATCGCTTAGAAGAAGTGGATCAAGGCAGTATTGTGGTGGACGGACGTGAAATTACGAGCACTGAACACGACATTAACAGCATACGCCAAGATTTGGGCATGGTTTTTCAGCAATTTAACTTGTTCCCCCATAAAACAGTATTGCAAAATTTAACCATGGCCCCCATTCGTCTTAAGAAAATTCCCAAGGCTGAAGCCAATGAGCAAGCCTTGGCCTTGCTGAAAAAAGTGGGCATCAGTGAGAAAGCCAATGTGTATCCGGCTTTATTGTCCGGTGGGCAACAGCAACGTGTGGCCATTGCTAGGGCTTTAGCCATGCAGCCCAGTATTATGCTTTTTGACGAGCCTACCTCGGCCCTTGACCCAGAAATGGTGGGAGAAGTACTGGACGTTATGGTGAGCCTTGCGGAAGAAGGCATGACCATGGTGTGCGTAACCCACGAAATGGGCTTTGCACGTACGGTGGCTGATCGTATTATCTTTATGGACCACGGTCAGATTGTGGAAACGGGCACGCCGGACCAGATTTTTGCTTCGCCACGTGCGCCTCGTCTCAAACAATTTTTAAATCAGATTTTATAATGGCCCGTTTGGCTGTGGCCGTCAGTGGCGGTGCGGATTCTTTGTACGCCTTACTTTCTCTGCAAGAGGCAGGGCATGAGGTGCTGGCCATGCATGGACTTTTTTTACCAAAGTCCCATGCGTGGCAGCAAGACCAATCTAAAATTCCCTTGGAAGCAAAGCTTTGTAGTAAAGTAAAAAACGCTGGGCAGGCTAAGTTACCTTGCACAACGAATCTGTCCATGGCTGTAAAAGCCAGCGATACATCAAGACAGAGTTTCGCCCCTCAGTATATGGCCCCAGACCTTGCCTGTGCAGTAGTACAAGGCTTACAAAACGTATGCTGTGAGCATGCAATCCCCTTATATATTTTTGATTTTCGTAAAGAGTTTGATACACAAGTTATTACGCCTTTTATTCAAGCCTATGCCATGGGGGATACGCCCAACCCGTGCGCCTTGTGTAATGCGCATATTAAGTTCGGTTTACTTATGCAAACAGCCCTTGCTCCTCAGGAAAAGGGCGGCCTTGGGGCAGACTTTTTTGCCACGGGCCACTATGCTAAGCTTGCCCCTGTTTTATCTACACCGCCTGTTGCACATAGCATACAGCAGGGCATACAACAATCCGTACAATATCCGCAAAATACCTCTTGCTTGACGCCAGAAAAAAGCCCTTTATGTAAAGGGCAAGATTTGAGTAAAGACCAAAGTTATTTTCTTTCCTTGGTACCCCGTAAGTGTTTTGAAAAAGTTCTTTTTCCCTTGGCGCATACTACTAAAGTAGAGAATGTCAAATATTTACAGCAAAGAAACGTTGTCATTCCCGTGCCTAAAGAAAGTCAGGAGATTTGCTTTGTTCCTGCTGATGCTTATCGGGACTTTCTCTGGCAGGAGGCCCAGAAAAGGCACATAAGCCTTGGTAAAGGTGGCCCCATCTATGTGTTGGAAAACGCAGAAGAAATACCCCTTGATGCAAAATTTGGGGATAAAACACTAGAAAAAGCTACAACTCCTTCTCTTTCTGTTGCTTGTCCTTCTTCCGATGCATTACCAAGTACAAAGGCTAAGGGAAAAGGCCGTAAAAAAAAGGATATGGCTAAAAATATCTGCCAGCACGCAGGTTTATGGCAATATACCGAAGGCCAAAGACGTGGCCTTGGAGTGGCATGGAAAGAGCCGCTGTATGTGTTTAGCAAGGATATGGCACGTAATGCGCTGATTTTGAGTAACAAGCAACAATGCGTTTTAAAGGCCTGTCGTGTGGAACACGTAAATTATTTTGTGGCACCGGAATTGTGGCCCCAAGATATTTTTGTCAAGGTGCGCCATAGACAGCGTGAAGCAGCAGCACAAGTACAGATAGTGCATGACGCTGTTTTGGATGTGGTTTTTTTGCAAGAACAAAGCCCTACGGCTCCGGGGCAAATTGCCGCTTTTTATGACGCACAAGGGCAGGTGCTGTGCGGGGGTATTATTACGGAAGTAAGAACTGCGGTGTAATGGGTTTCCTCAAATTCTCTTTTCTTCTTGCCATTGACAATGGCTTTCCACGATATATTATTCTTTTTTACCTACTGTCTAATAAGCCTTTCTTGCCTTATGAGATGCAACTATGAATATATTTATTTTTATTATGTTAGCTTTATTGTCCATCGGTGTTCTTTATAGCGGTTTACGCCTTTTACCTCGCACCTCTCTTTCACGTTTTCAGAAAATTCTCGTCTGGTGCCTACTCTGTATTCCCTTTTCCAACGCTCCTTTGCGTATATACGTGCGTAGTCAGTCTTTAGAAAACCCCATTCCTGTGTGGGTAGATACCGCACTTTTTTTTAGCTATCTATCCATGGGGGCTTTGTCGCTATTGGTTACTGTACTTGTAGCGTACGACCTTTATCTCTTAGGTGCATGGATAACAAAAAAAGTACGCAGAAAAAGTCAAAACCCCACGCAAGGACAAGGTGTACGCAATAAAAGTCGCAGAGCTTTTATGCAAAATGCGCTGAGTGGCGGTCTTGCAACCATGGCAGGTGGTCTAGTACTTTTAGGTAGCAAGGAGGCCTTAGCCTTACCACAAACCAAGCATATTCGTGTGCCTATTGTTGATTTACCAAAGGCATTCCATGGTTTTAAAATAGTGCAATTGACGGACTTACACATTAATAAGCCTTTTTCCAAAGAGCGTCTGGAAAAAATTGTAGATGCCGTACATGCTCTAAAGCCTGATTGCATTGTCATTACCGGCGATGTGTCCGATAGCCATGTGCGGCATGTAAAAACAGAAATCGCCCCGCTAGGTACGCTTTCTGCTAAGGATGGCGTCTATTTTGTCACAGGAAATCATGAATATTATACCAATATCCATGATTGGCTTTCCTTTATTGCCCATCTTGGCATTACTAATTTAGACAATGAGCACAGGGTTATAGAACGCCAAGGGCAACGATTGCTCATGTGCGGTGTGCCAGACATTCGCATGAGCCCTCTTTCTGACCCCATCAAAGCACAAGAGGGTAGTAGGCCGGGGGATATTAAAATTCTTTTGGCCCACCAACCGCAAAATATTTATGAAGCGGTGCAGGTTCCCTATGATTTACAAATATCAGGTCACACCCATGGGGGGCAATTCTTCCCTTGGACGTATGTCACCGACATGGTGCAGCCTTATATTCACGGCCTGTATAAAGTCGAAAAGACCCATTTATATGTGAGCCGTGGTACCGGCTATTGGGGGCCACCTTTGCGCATTGGCGCACCGGCAGAAATCACTTTGCTTGAGCTGCTGCCCCAAGTCTAGCAGAAATGCCGATTAATTCTTTCCCCCTCTTAAGACTCCTGCACAATTCATTGCGCAGGAGTCTTGCTTCATACAGACAGCTACACGTTGGCCATGGCCACAATATGAGCAAAGGCCTCCGCTGTTACTTCTTGCACCGAAAGACGACTCCCTTTTTTCATAAGTTCCATGCTCGCCAATTCCGGTTCTTCCCGCAGGGCTGTGCGGGTCACGGGAGGAGAAAATGCTTGCACAAGGCGCACATCCACCATGTCCCATAGGGGATGGTCTGGCGTAGAGCGTGGATCAAAATGGTCATTGCCTTCTTCCCAAGAGGTATGGTCGGGGTAGGCTTCACGTGCAATTTCCACAATGCCGGCAATTTCAGGGTTTTTACCACTGTGATAAAAAAAACCTTTATCGCCTAGTTTCATGGCGCGCATAAAATTGCGTGCTTGATAATTGCGCACGCCGTCCCAGGAGGTGGTTTGTTTTGGAGCATCAGTTAAGTCTTGCCAAGAAAAGCATTCTCTTTCACTTTTAAAAAGCCAATAGCGCATAAAAACTCCGTTACTATTATGATTGTGTATATGTTTTGAACCAAGTACTAAAAAGCTGTTCAAGTGCCTTATCACCCCTTTCTTGAGCCCATGCATGGAGGGTGTGGGCTTTTTCTAGTAAGGGTAAAGGATTTTGAATGATTTGCTGTATCTTTTGTATATCTTCATGGGCACTTTCCACAAGTTTTTTTTGTCCCTGACGGGCAGCGCATAAGGCTAAAGCGCGCATGTGCTCTTGCAGCGGAGCCAAACGACTCTGCAATAAACGGTACGTGGTGGCTGCTTCCCACATCTGAAATCTTTCTAAATGATTGGCCAATAAGTCGTACCCTGCCAACCAATAAGGCTGGACTTCTAATTGATCATGGCATTGCAAAGCATTAAAATTGTGTGTAAAAATTTGAGAAAGAGCGTGCTCTTTAGCTTTAGGAAGCGTCAGATATAATTGTAAATCCGGACTAAGCATAGGGCAAAGACCTTCTTCCAAGGCCGTGGTATGATAGTCGGGATAAAAGGCGTGAGGGTAGCGTTGGCTAAGCAACGCAGCGTTATGGCTGTCCTTATCAAAACGCCCAGGAGTCTGACTAGCGAGGTGATATATGCGGCTTTGGCTTGCAACGTGCACTTGCAAACCCTTGGCACGGATTTGGTGACAAAGGTCTAAGTCTTCAAAACCATTGATATACCCTTCATGAAATCCACCGCAATCTTTAAAGAGCGTGGCCTGCATAAGCATGGCAGCTCCAGTAATGGCTTGCCAAGGACGTTTTTTGTGTACCGATTGATACGAGCTTGGTACAAAGTGATAAGCATGCACGGGTTCTAAGGCATGATTAAAGCAAATACCGGCATGCTGCACACTATCATCTGGGTAGAGTAAAAGCGGCCCCACAATGCCGATGTGTGTATTTTCGAGAAGAGCATCCATGAGGGGGGTAAGACAATTTGGGGTAAAAAGTGTGTCATTGTTCAAAAAAAATAGTAACTTACCTGAGGCAGTTTGTGCGCCAATATTAGAAGCTTTAGCAAAGCCCAAATTTTCTGCTAAAGTAATTACGTGTCCTCTATGGGCAAAAAGTTCTTGCAGCGTAGGGCCAAGAGCTACATTAGTGGCATCGCTGGAGCCATTATCCACCACAATGACTTCTATTTCTTCTCTTAAATCGTGACTGTACTTGGCAATGCTTTCTAGGCAATTTTGCGTCATGTTCCAAAGGTTCCACACGGGAATTATAATGGAAAGCTGTGGCATGGAGCCTCCTTATTCCTACAAGCAAAAGAGGGTGGCAAAGCCGCCGTATTGCAATAACTCTTGCGCTTTGCAGTAATATATGGAAAGTTGAGTGGCTTGGGGTATTTCTGTAATATATTGTTTCTCACACAGTCTTTCTTTGTCAAGTAAAAGCGTGAGGACAAAAGCTTAAGGAAATACTGATTTAATACAATCCACGTACTCTACCCAAGAATGCAAATTTTGCTAAGGATGTATAACATCTAGGCATATAAGCAGTCTTAGTAAGGTAGGCCTGATGCAGGTAGAAGACGAAAGGGCATTAACCAGTATTTTCCAATCAACGTAGATGGTGTTACCTTTTGGATGCATAATTCCCTTGGGAGATAGGCTGTATGAAAAATGATAAACTTAAGATTTTATTCGTAAACTATGGACCCTATTCAGGTTGTAGTGGTGTACATATACATTTTTTGGCCAACACTCTTGTAGAGCTTGGGCACGAGTGTCATGTCTTTTTGCCAAAAACTGATGGCGCTCAAACATATTTTGGTGAGGCAAAGTATCCCATCTATGCGTTTAGGGAAATTTTTAATGTACCCATTGAAATTTTTCAAAATGCCTTGATACATGTGTGGACCACTCGTGAAGCGGCGCGCATTCCAATACTTATGATGCGTGAACGTTGCAAAATTCCATATTTTGTACACTTAGAAGACAATGAAATAGTCATTATTGAAAAAGAAATAGGTGTTCCAACTTTAGAAAAACAAAAAGAATTTGCTAAAAAGCATCCCGAAAAGTTTGGGAAACCCTATTGGGTAACGCACCCATTGCGCTTTGAGCCGCTCATGCGTGCTTCTTGTGGGGTAACCTGTATTATGAAATCTTTAGAAGATTTCGTTCCCCAAGACGTACCACGCATGACTTTTTGGCCGGCATGCGAAGAGGAGTTCTTTAAAATTCCACTCATGCGTGATAATGCCATACGTGAGGCTTGCAATATTGCACCAGAAACTTTTGTTCTTGTATACCCCGGCACCATTCATAGTTTCAATATTGGTTATTTCGTAGAGCTATTGCGTGCCGTAGAACAATTGCATAATGAAGGATTTTCCTTGAAAATTTTACGTTCTGGCCTTGAAGGTTCTAGTTATGACTCTGAAGGCTTGGAGCTGTATGAAAAATTTGTCATTCCCATGGAAAACTTAAGTGCGCACCAGCTTCCTTCTTTAATGATTCTTGCAGATATATTAGTGCAACCAGGCGCACCGGGGTCGTTTGATGATTACCGTTTCCCCTCGAAAATCCCGTATTTTCTTGCCAGTGGCCGTCCTGTCATTTTACCGGATACCAATGTGGCAGAAAAATTACAGCATGGGCGCAACTGTTTTTTGATGAAAACAGGAGATGCAGCAGAGATTGCGAAATACCTTAAGATGCTTATGTCGCATCCGGAACTTGCTCAAAGTATGGGGATGCACGGACGAGCTGCGGCACGGTCGCTCTTTAGCTGGACAAAGGCGGCTCAATCTCTCATACCTTTCTACGAACAGGCCCTAGTAGGCCGTTAAAAAAAGTTTCAAAAA
>CAYJDE010000032.1:9090-17924 GCA_964368805.1 uncultured Desulfovibrionaceae bacterium | reverse complement strand
TGCGCAGAGGTCTCCATATGAGTTTGAAAGGAAAGCCATTTCTTGAACAGACTACCTAAAAAGAATCAGCAGCGCATGGAATAAATCCATACTTGCCTTTAACTCGTTGCCCTGCGGGGTCTGCCATTTCCTGTGGCTGGTAGTAACCACATGCGGCAGTAGACAGTTCTTTTAAATAGCTTTTCAATAAGCCGCCTAGTACGCTTTAACTTGCTTTGGTGCTAACATGGCAAGGACAATACCAAAAAGCATGAGTCCTCCGCCCACAAAATGTAAGAGCGTTGCCTGCTCCCCTAAGATAAGCACGCCTTTTAAAGCCGTAAAGAGGGGGATGGAATAATAAATCATACCAGCGGCCACGGGGCCAATGGCATCAATGGCTTTAGTCCAAAAAAGATAAGCTAAGCTTGAACAGCCTATGCCGGCATATAAAATACCGCCAATAACCGACGGCGTCCAAGGAGTAGGTGCGGTAACTTGCATTTCCCAAAGCAAGGCTGGTAAAGAAAAAAGCAAACCCGCCACAAAAATAGTGCTGTGCATGCCTGCCAAAGAAACTCCGTGGGGGCGATAGCGTGTCAAAAAAGAATAGAGGCCAAAGCATAGTACTCCGCCAATACTCCATAAATCGCCAGTACTAATACGAAAATGCGTAAGATTTGACCATTGGCCCCGAGAAAGCAGTAATAATAGACCGCACAGAATAATACACAAGCCCAATAAACGCCGTGGGGTTATGGCTTCACCACAAAAGATGCGTGACAAAATCAAAATAACAATGGGCGCCGAAGGCACGAAAAGTACCATATTAATACTGCTGGTGGTGCTGCCAGCCTGATAAAAAAAAGCATTCAGGCAGGTGACGCCCACCAAGCCCATAACACTTAGATAAGGAATATGTTTTTTTAGTATGGGCCAGTCGTGATGCCAATTACGCAAAGCAAAGGGTAAAATAACAAGAAGGGCCACTACCCAACGCCAGAAATTAAGCTGCACCGGCGCAATGGCATCGGCAAGGCCACGGGCCAACACAAAATTCCCTGCCCACAGAAAAACAGAGGTAAAAGCAAAAACATACCCAAAACCTTTAGCAGTCATGACCATTATCCCATGGGGTAAAATTGCGGCCACTGTGCTAATAAATTTTCCAGTGCTTTGCCTCGATGACTTCGGGCGTTTTTCTCTTCTTTAGTTAATTCTGCCGCACAGCGTTGAATTTGTGGGTCAAAAAAGAGTGGATCATAGCCAAACCCCTGCTGTCCACGCAGATTTTCTAAAATAAGGCCTTCCCACGTACCTTGAGCTACAATATATTTTCCTTCGGGGGTGCACGCCACCATACAGCAAACAAAACGGGCCTGGCGTTGCGCTGGCGCTACAGTAGCAAGTTCTTGCAATAGCTTACGATTATTACGCATATCCTTGGTTTCGCCAGCTTCTAAAGCCAAATCATTGCCATAACGGGCAGAATAAATGCCAGGAGCACCGCCAAGGGCATCCACTTCAAGGCCAGAATCATCGGCAATGGCCACAAGTCCAGTATTTTTTGCCACATAGCGAGCTTTAAGTAAGGCGTTCTCTTCAAAAGTGCTGCCCGTTTCTTCTACATCTTCTAACGCAGGAAAGGATTCTAAACCCATAACGTCCAAATTATGTTTAGCTAAAGCCAAGGCTAGTTCACGAATTTTCCCCGCATTACGCGTGGCTAAAATGATATTTTGTGGACGTTGTGACATGGGCTTTCCTCTCTTATGGTAATACATATGGCCAACAGCCGCTGCGACCATACGAAAAAGTAGCCTATGTAGCAAGGCAAAAGCGTATACCATGCACACTTTTTAGCATTTCCATGTCCAAAAAAGTACATGACAAAGGAAAGCATGCCTTATATAGTGTGCTATACATATAGAATTTTTTTTAAGGATACTATCATGCACTCACTGGTTATTTCATTTTTAGGGCAGGATTGCCCCGGCATTGTGGCGGCGGTTTCTTCACTATTGGGAGAAGCCCATTGCGATATTGTTGCCGTGTCGCAAACCATTTCTCATGGCGAATTTGCCGCTTTATTCACGGTGCTTGCACCAAAAGCGTGCACTGTGCCCAGCCTGCGTACGCATATGGAAAAAGGACTTGCAGCCCGTAAGGTCGACTTATCTGTCATTGTGCGCCCTGCCAATACAGAGGCTTGGTGCGCCAAAGTGCCTTCCTCCCCCTTTGTGGTGACGGCCCATGGGCCCAATTCTGTGGGGCTTATGGCCTGCCTTAGTGGCGTTTTTGCAAAGCATGGGGTGAATATCGAAAACCTTAAAGCCATCATGCAAGATGCAGAATCTCAGAAAATGTTAGGTATGCAACAAGCACAACACCATGCCATCAACGCCATATCAGGCGCCCACAGTGCTCAAAATATCGATGAACAAAGTCAGCCATCCCCCTTGCCTGATTTGCATGCCATGGACAATAGTTCCGACCATGCCATGGCCAACAACGCCTTGTTTGTCTTTGAAGTTATGGTGCCGGAAAGTACTGATACTGCGCTTTTGCGTCACGAACTTCAAGAAGCCGGTAAGACATTTTCCTTACGTGTTTCCATGCAGCACCGAGATATTTTTGAAGCCATTCACCGCATTTCCCCCATGTAGTTAAGCGGGTTGTAGAAAAATCGTAAAACAACACCTTACCAGAAACTTTTTTTGAAGCAGGCTTTTTAATAGGCTGCTCATGAAGGATAACGTATGCTTTCAGAACGTGAAATTATTAGCACCTTGAACATGTTGCGTAACGAACATTTAGACATGCGCACCGTCACCTTAGGTATCAGTCTTTTTGATTGCCAAAGCCATGATATAGATGTTTTTACCCAAAAAATTTACGACAAAATCACCCATCACGCCAAAGATCTTGTGCGTATATGTAATGAAGTAGGTGATAAATACGGTATTCCGGTAGTAAATAAACGCATCAGCATTAGCCCCATGGCTGTGGTAGGTGCCCCTTTTAATGCCCAAGAAATGGTACGCATTTGCCAAACCCTTGATACTGCCGCCAAAGACGTGGGCGTAGATTTTTTAGGCGGCTTTAGTGCCCTTGTGGAGAAAGGCTTTACCCGTGGCGATAGAGCCCTTATTGAATCTTTGCCAGAAGCCCTTGCCAGCACCGACCGTGTGTGCTCGTCCATCAATGTGGCCTCCTCACGCAGCGGTATTAATATGGATGCCGTGGCCCTGTTGGGGCAACAAGTACGTAATGTTGCCAAGGCCACTCAAGAAAAAGACGGCATAGGTTGCGCCAAGCTTGTGATTTTTGCCAATATTCCTCAAGATGTGCCCTTCATGGCTGGTGCCTATCTAGGTGTGGGCGAACCTGATGTGGTCATTAATGTGGGCGTTTCCGGCCCCGGCGTTGTGAAAAAAGCTATAGATAGAGCCGTGGTTCATGCCAAACAGCATCAGCACCCCTTTACCTTGCTTGATATTGCCGATGTCATCAAACGCACGGCCTTTAAAGTGACTCGTGTGGGCGAAATCATCGGTAAAGAAGTGGCGCAACGCCTTGGTGTACCCTTTGGTGTGGCCGACCTATCCTTAGCACCCACCCCTGCCGTGGGCGATTCCGTGGGCGAAATTTTTCAAAGCGTGGGCCTTTCCAGTATAGGTGCTCCCGGCTCCACCGCTGTTTTAGCCATGCTTAATGATGCCGTAAAAAAAGGCGGTGCCTTTGCTTCCTCCGCCGTTGGTGGCCTTTCCGGTGCCTTTATCCCTGTATCAGAAGATTCCAGCATCGAAGCCGCAGCCTCTGCCGGATTGCTGAGTCTTGAAAAACTCGAAGCCATGACCTCAGTATGTTCCGTAGGACTTGATATGATTGCCATACCGGGCAATACTTCTGCCAGCACCATTGCCGGTATCATCGCCGATGAAATGGCCATTGGCATGATTAACAATAAAACCACCGCCGTGCGCCTTATCCCCGTACCGGGCAAAGATGTGGGGCATGTGGTAAACTTTGGAGGCCTGCTTGGCAGAGCCAGCATCATGCCTGTACCCAAAGGCGATGCCTCAAACTTTATCAACTTTGGTGGCAGAATTCCTGCGCCCATTCACAGTTTGAAAAATTAAAAGCTCTGCGCAATTTATTGTACATTTCGAACAAATTTTCACATTTGAGACATAAGACTATATTTGAAAATAATTGCGCAGAGGTTTCAAATTAGAGAAGCGCTGATGTAGTACATTGCTTTGTGCCACATATTTTTTAAACATTTTTTTGTACGCCACAATTTTCTTTTCAAAGATGAGCCCCTGCATAATAAACTATACAGGGGCTCATGCTTACTGTGTAAGATAATAGTATACAACCGTTACCAGTAGCATACTTATGGCCCGTAACCCTTGATTGGACAGCACCAATTGCAAAGCCAGCCTTGGAGCGTAAAAGCCGGCATAGGCCGGTAATTGATGACGAATGCCACGCATGGGGGTGGAAAGAATGTTACCCACCAACAAAGCAAGCACAATGGATTTTTCACTCAATAGGCCATCATGCAAAGCAAAACCTGCCGCCGATAAAGCTGCACCAAGCTCTGCCACCATATACAGCACAATAATACCAAGGGCTTCCGGTTCTAAAAAAGAAAGCCAAGCAATATGCAAGCTCATCCAGTGTTCAAGGTTTTCAAAAAAGCCTTGCTGCTGTAAAATATACATGAAAATATAGATGGGTATGGTAAAATATAAAATCTTTTTCATGCGCCGCTGAAACATTTTCCAAGCTTTTTGAGCAGTTTTTTGCCAAGAAAAAGGTTGTTCTTTCATATGCGCTAAGGTTTTGCTTTGCGTAGAAACAGAGCTGCTCTGACACGGAGTTATACGCAAAAGAGGTAGAAAAAATGCCCCCACAGCAATGATAAGAGTGGTACGCAACAAGGCCGCCAACAACGTAAGCCCCACATAGATGACAGTAGGAAAACCAAGCACAGGCCAAAGCAAAAAGAAAATGGTGGGGGTGTGGGTAAGAATAGTGGGTAAGCTATTAAAAATATTTGAAAGAAACACTTCACACTTGGAGATTTCCCCCTGCTCATAGCTTTGACTAAGTAAGGTATTAGCCGACATGGAAGACACAAAAGCAAGAGAAAAAGCCGCCGCTGACACATCGCTCATGCGGGCTTTGCGTGTTAAGGGCGCAGCCACCACGGCAAAATATTTGGTCCAGCGCAAGGCCTCAAGTACTGTGGCCAAGAGCAAACCAAAGGAAATACCCAGCAATAAACGAGAAAGAGGAGCCAAAAGGCTGTCCCAAAGGACAATAACGTATTCCATAATACTTTTGTTTTTTCTATGCAGTTAAGAAAACGCCGATAAGTTTTTTTCCTGAGAGGGGAAACTTTTTTAGGAAAAAAAGCTTCCCCTCTCAGACTCTCCCCTTAAAAAAACCATTGTGTCAGCATGTTACCCTTAGGAAAAAATGCTGACACATAAAGACTCCTGCACAATTTATTGCGTAGGGTCTCTTGGAGCGTTGACGACAGTCAATGCGACTAAAAATCAAGAATAAACGTAGCTTTGCTTCGCCGTTAAGGACGACGATTTTTTTCAACAACCTGCTACACGAACTCACAAAATTACTCGTTAAGCGCCCTACCCTCATCGTCCGGTAAATTTGGCAAAGCAGCGGCATCTCGTGCCAGCTGGTCACAGCGTTCATTTTCTGCATGGCCTGCGTGCCCACGTACCCAATGAAAGGTCACTTGGTGAGTCACCAAAAAAGGCCAGAGAGCTTCCCAAAGGTCTTTATTTTTTACAGGTTTTTTATCAGCTTTGCGCCATTGATTTTTACGCCAACCAGCTAACCATTTTTTTTGAATAGCATTGCAAACATATTGAGAATCAGAAAAAACATCCACCAAGCAGGGCTCTTTTAATTGACGCAAACCTTCCAAAACGGCCATAATTTCCATGCGATTATTGGTGGTTTTGGAAAAACCGCCGGAAAATTCTTTTTCATGTTCTGTACTGACCAAACGTAAAATGCACCCCCAGCCTCCGGGGCCGGGGTTACCAAGGCATGAGCCATCGGTATAAAGTTGCACATGCTTCATATAAAATTCCTACTTTTCCAGTATATTCCAAATATGTTGTAATGTGGCGTCAAGGCAAATATCGGCATCATTATTTGTCAAACAAAGGCCCAAACCTTCCTCGGCCTGCATACGTGCCCCTTCCCCCATGACTTTGCGCACCAAGGGAGGCACAGCCACCACGGCCTCATGATGGGTTAAACCTACGCCCACATAAAGAGTATTTACCTCATAGGGAGGAAGTACCAACTGCCCTTGAGACGCTTGTATTAACAAAGGAATATTCCAAGTCTTACTAAAGCGCTCTCGCCATGCGTAAAGTGTTTGCAAACTTCCCTTGGGCAAAATATTATCTTCATTGAGAATGGCATGGGTATTTTCCCCCACAGGCTTCAGATCTGCCATGCGTCGCTCAAAATTCCACCAAAAGGCCGACATGGTCATGGCAAAAAGACAAATAAGTATGAATAAGCGCAGCCCCGGCCTGTCACATGAAGAGGCAATAAGCGGCCCCGTATTTCGTCTAAAAGGAATCAACGGCACAACCTCGCTAGAGTTTTAACATCGAAAATGTGTACAATTCCCATATAAAATTTCATGAACTGCTGCCCTAGCCAATGGCAAAAAAATCAAGAATAGGCAAAGCTTTGCTTTGACAAGAGCAAAGTCATGGATGTTTGTGCCTTTACCTTTGCATATATACAATTTCTCATATAAAAATCATACAATACGTATGTTTATGTTTTTATATAATTTTTATATCTTAAAATAATTGCGCAAGGGTCTCTATATGGGGTGAGCAATAAGCAAAATTTCTTTAGCTATTTCCACATCTTTAGCAATGCGTTCTTGCAGTTGGCCCACGTGGGAAAACTGCTTTTCTTCACGTATATATTGCACAAAAGAAAGACGGATTTGCACATTGTAAAGGTCTGGATTTCCTTGTAAAATAAAGCTTTCTACTGAAAGGGAGTCGTTGCCAAAGGTAGGTACATGCCCCACGTTGGTTACGGCGGGGTAGGTTACGCCAGAATCTTCCAGATAGTCTTCATGCACGGTAACCCAAGTGGCATAGACACCGTTTTTGGGCACCAAGGTAGCCCCCACAGCTAAATTGGCTGTGGGAAAACCAAGGCCGTCTCCACGTCCATATCCGTGAATAATGGGGCCGTCTAAATGGTAATAACGCCCTAAAAGGGGGTGAATATCCCAAGCTTCTCCTTGTCGCACAAGGTTGCGAATACGTGTGGAGCTAACCACAGCATCTTGCACAATGACGGGAGAAAGCTGCTCTACGCCAAAACCATATTTTTTTCCAAGCCCTTGTAAAACATCAAAATTACCAGCCCGTCCTTTACCCAAAGAAAAATCGTAGCCAATGACTAGCTCTCGACATTCCAAAGGCACAAGCACATGCTGTATAAATTCTTCGGGGCTAAGAGATGCCAAATCCATGGTAAAGGGCATTTCCAGCACTAGGTCTATACCATTGATAATAAAGAGCGTATACCTTTCATCTTGCCCTAAAAGCAAAGATGGGGCACGGGTGCCACCAGCCAATACTGCCAAGGGGTGTGGCCAAAAGGTTACCACTATGGAAAGCAATTTATGCTCTTGAGCTTTTTCCACAGTACGATGCAAAAGTGCCTGATGCCCCACATGCACACCATCAAAGTTGCCTATGGTAAGACAAGTGCCCTTATAGCCATGAAGTTTTTTTTGCGCTTGAAAAAAACGCGCAAATTCTGAAACAGAGGTAAGTCGATGCATACAATTACACAAGGCGCTGAAAAATAAATGTATAATGATTACGCAATGCCAAAGACAGTCGCAACGTGTCGGCCTTTTGTGTTTTGGCATTTTGTTTAGTAAAAGACAATAAATGTTGGCTAATATGGTTAAAATCTTTGGCGTCGGCACGCAAAATCATTTCCCGATACGCAAAGATTTTCTCTTGAATTTGCTTTTTAGTGGCCCCTTTATATTGACGCACATACTCTTCTACAAAATAGAGAAAAAAACTTTTAGCCGTTTGCGGAAACGATTGCTCAAGAGCTAAAGCCCACAAACCAATATATACCATTTGTAATTCATGTAATAAAGTGCGCCGTAAAGTACGGCTAAAAAGCCCAAGATGAAAAACTTGCAACTCTGAAGAGAAATCTACATCATCTAACAAAGCCTTAAAGTTGGCCGACACCTCGGCACATACATTATCATCAAAGCCCAGCACAGAAGCAGGCTTTGCACCAACATTTGTTTGCCGCAAACGTTGGGCTTCTTCAGTAATGGTTTCGTCCATAAAGGCTTTTTCGTAGCTCGCTACGCTATCACTCATGGCCTTTAACTCCAGTTGTAGTTCTACGCTTTCTTCGTCGTGGTCTTGCTCTTTCTTCACCGTTTTCATTATGCTTTTTCATTTTTGCGTTTGTCTGTGTCTCTTGGGCAGTATTTCTCTCGTCTTTTCTTGGACCACGAGAGCGTGTAGATGATTTTCTACCGCTAGTGCCCTGTGCTTCATTACTGCCCTCGCCCTCTACAGAGTTCGGCTGAGAAAAAGGCTTTGATTCAGTATATTTTTTGCGACCATTTTTTGCAGTATGCGCATTTTGTTCAGTATATTCGGATTGCCCCATTTCTTCTGTGTGCTCCGTCCGGCCCTTTCGCCCTGCTCGCCCTGTGCGTCCTGCACGGCCTCCTTGGTCGGCATAACCAGCCTTCCCAGAAGAACCTGTTCGAGAAGCTTTTGAAC
>CAYJDE010000032.1:0-8990 GCA_964368805.1 uncultured Desulfovibrionaceae bacterium | reverse complement strand
TTTTGAACGGGCATTTGAACTGGCACCAGAAGGGCCTTGTAAAGCCATACCCAAACTTTCTTGGTAAAAAGTATCAAGCAACATGGCCATCAAAATATCTTGCCCTTCTTCGGCTTTAAGCACTTCTTCCAATGGAGGTAACACCGCCCCTTCTTCACCATAGTTTACAAAAATATTAGCTATATAGCGAAAACGCTTCACCCTTTCTTTTTCAAGCCCTGTAAGACTGCGATAGCGTGCTTCTAAAAGGGTAGATAAACGTTGGCCTACCACCTGAGCTACATGCCCATCGTTGGGTAATTCTTTTTGCAAAAGCTGAATGGAATAATGCTGGGCAATACGCTCTAAATCAAGCTTTTGCATGACATCTACCAAGGAAATCACTGTGCCTGCAGCACCAGCACGGCCAGTACGTCCGGCACGATGGATATATATTTCATGGTCTTCCGGAGGCTCGTATAAAAACACATGCGAAAGCGCCGGAATGTCAATACCCCTGGCTGCCACATCAGTAGCAACCAAGAAGCGTAAACTTCCTGCCGCCATCTTAGCCAACACTCTTTCGCGTTTACTTTGAGATAAATCGGCAGAAAGCTCATCGGCATTATAGCCAAAACCTTTTAAAACTTCTGTAACATAATGGACATTGGCCTTAGTATTACAAAAAATTATGGCTGAAGCAGGATTTTCCGTCTCAATAAGGCGGATAAGAGCACGATCTTTATCCATGGCTTTGCATAAACAATATAAGTGCTGCATCTGAGGCACATGCACTTGTTTTTCAGAAAGCGAAAGCAACGATGCATCGGTCATAAACTCTTCGGCCAAACGTAACACATGGGGTGGGTAGGTAGCCGAAAAAAGACAGGTAGTCACCTTACGTTTAGGTAAATATCGTTGCACTTCCTTCATGTCCGGATAAAAACCAATGGAAAGCATGCGATCGGCTTCGTCAAAAATAAGAGTATTCACGTCAGCAAGGCTTAAGGTACGACGCAAAAGATGGTCAAGAACCCGCCCCGGCGTGCCCACCACCAATTGCGCACCGCAACGTAAAGCCGTATTTTGCTTACCATACCCCACGCCACCATATACAGCCACCACCTCAAGCCCCGTACCGGCAAACAAAGTTTTAGCCTCACGCTCTACCTGCACAGCCAATTCACGTGTAGGTACAAGTACCAAACCCTGTACGGCGTTTTTCTCTGCACTTAGTCGCTGTAAAAGAGGTAAAATATAGGTGCCGGTTTTGCCGCTACCTGTACGAGATTGCACCATAAGGTCACGGCGGGCTAATAAATAGGGTAAGGCTAAAGCTTGTACTGGCATAAGCTGCGACCACTGAGCACGGGCGCAAGCTTCTTGCATATTTTCGGGAAGTTCTGCCAAAGTAATGGAAGCAAGAGCATCTTCTGGTTCACGTACAAGAGTAAGGTTAGACGCCTCTTGCGCATGTGTAGTGCCAGACAATGGTGTGGTGTTTTCTTCTAATGTGGGATTCGCCGTTTGCGCCTGTGGCCTAGGGGCCGTGTCATCATCATGATTCATAGTTTTTCCTTATGGTGCCTGTGAATTGCATATGATAGCACCAAAAGATGTGGGACGCAATGTTTCAACAAGGGTATAAAAAGCAAGGCTGTTAAAGAAGACTGAGAAGATTACCCTTTTCACCGTTTGATGGAGGCTATTATCAATGCGCTCCTAAGACCTACGCAAAGCGCTGCGCTAGGGGCTCGATAAGGCAAATGCTCACGGCGCAATACAAAAGAGCGTATTGCCGAGTCTACGGCTTTGTGCTAAATTATTGCGTAGCACAAGCCAGAAAGGAATTATAAATATGGCCGTCATTTTTACCGTAAATAGTTACTTTACCAAAGCCTTGGAAAACTTGGGCCATACGGTGTATGCGGTACACTTACCCCATGCCGGCATTTACAGTGCACAGCAGCTTTTACAAAAACACCTTCCCCCTGCCATTCAGCCGGATATATTTTTTCATGCTGAAGCTTTATCTAAAAAAATTTTTTTTAGCGATGTACATAAGCTGCCTTGCCGTACAGCCTTTTGGAGCATTGACACCCACTTACACTACAGCTGGATAATGTATTATGCACGGCTATATGATGTGTTTCTCACCCCACACAAAAGTTTTTTGACACATCTTCCCGCCGCATGGCAGCACCCTAATACCCATAGACTTACCCAAAGAGCTTTGCCCTACCCTTGGCGTGCCCATAAAGTACGCACCCATGCCATAAATTTTGTAGGAAGATTAAGCGGCACACGCCAGCAAAGAGTTAACCTTTGTAAAATGCTACAAGAACGCCATGGAGTAAAACATAAAGATAATATTTCCTTTACAGACATGATGCAACTGTACGCCGACACACGTATTCTTCCCAACGAGTCCATTGCCAACGAGGTGAATTTTCGACTTATGGAAGGGGCCAGTGTGGGTGCCTGTGTCATTAGCCCCGACGTGGGGCCAGATCAAAACTGTCTCTTTGAACCAGGAAAAGAAATTCTTATTTATAAAGACTTACAGGATTTGGACCATATCATCGCCCGCTGTTTACGTGAGCCAAACTTTTGTGAAAACATTGGGCGTGCCGCATGGGAAAGGGTACAAAAAGAGCACTTGTTGGCACATAAAGCCCAAGATTTATGCGCCGCCCTCTTTGAACATATACCAAATATAGCTCAAAAACATTCTCAAGGTGACTTCAAGGAAAACTTCAAAGCTCATTTAGGGGATAACTTTGGAAAGCGTACACGCCAAGACACTGATGACTTAATGTTTTTTTCTTTATTTATGGCTTTTTTTTCAGGGGTGATAACAGAAACCATATGGGAAAAAGAACTTGAGCAGACGCCTTTGGAAGCACAAGCGGATGAAAAACATATTTTGTCAAAAGAAGGCATAGCGGCAAGAGAATCTGCCGCAGAAAGTTTCGTAGCACCTACCACCATGCTACCATTTTATGCACATACATATAGCATCGCAGCTCTTGGTATTTTGCAAAAACTTTTTCTCACTTTGCAAGCCGAAGGCAAAGACCCGCATTTTCTTCCTTGTAAAGAAAAAGTGTACAAACTTTTTCAAGAGGCAGACCTTTGCCTACTACAAAAAAACGAAGCAGCGCCACAAGATTACTTAGAGTACAAAAAAAATCTTGCAATAGCTTGCGGAGGGGCGGCATTGCACTATGCTGATGCTGCACGCAGTTATTTTTATTTGCGCCAGCATGAAAAAATGTGCCAAAAACCGTCGCAGCCCATGTTTAGTTGCCCCCTAGAAACGGGGGTTTCGTGGATTACCGTACTTATACGAGAACAAAAACAATGCCTTGTGGGCAGTAATTATGTAAGCGGCTGTTGCCAAACTGCCTTTGATTTTACCTTTCTTTTACGTGAACAAGATGTATACGACATGCGATGGGTAGCGGGCATGACCTTACTTGACCATGTTTGGAAGCATTATCCGGCTTTTGATCAATACGCTTTGTCAGCAGCCAAGCCGTAAAACATTGACAGCTATACGTGAATTTGGCAGTATGCCACTTCAAAAAAATTTTATAGAGGTTCCTCCATGTCCCATATTGATATTGAAAAACAAATGGCGCAAATCACCCGCGGCATTGCCGAGTTGATTGACGCCGAAGAATTGCGCAAAAAGATTTTACGTGGTAAGCCGCTAACCGTAAAAGTAGGTTTTGACCCTACTGCCCCTGATTTACACTTGGGACATACGGTAGTTATGCATAAAATGCGCCACTTCCAAGAATTGGGTCATAGAGTTGTTTTCCTCATTGGCGATTTTACCGGCTCCATTGGTGACCCTTCCGGCAGAAGCGAAACACGCCCTCCCCTTACCAAAGAGCAAGTGCTTGCCAATGCCGAAACCTATAAAAAGCAAGTTTTTAAAATTTTAGACCCCGAAAAAACCGTGGTAGAATTTAATTCCAAGTGGCTTGGAGACATGGGCGCAGCAGATTTTATTCGTCTTGCTTCACGCTATACCGTGGCCCGTATGATGGAAAGAGATGATTTTGAAAATCGCTACAAAGAACAACGCCCCATTGCCATTCATGAATTTCTCTATCCTTTGTGCCAAGGCTATGATTCAGTAGCCCTTAAGGCCGATGTAGAAATGGGGGGTACCGATCAAAAATTTAATTTGTTAGTGGGCCGCCATTTACAAGGGCAGTACGGCTTAGAAAGCCAATGCATTATCACCTTGCCTTTGCTTGTGGGTACCGATGGCGTGCGCAAGATGAGTAAATCATACGGAAATTACATTGGCATTGATGAAAGCCCCAGCGATATTTTTGGCAAAGTCATGTCCGTTTCTGATGAACTTATGTGGACATACTACGAGCTACTTTCCTCACAAAGCCTTGAAGCCATTGCTGCGCTAAAAAGCCAAGTGGAAAATGGTACCTTACACCCAAAAGTTGCCAAGGAAGATTTGGCTGAAGAAATGGTGAGTCGCTACCATAACGAAGCCGCCGCCAAGGAAGCACGTCAAGGTTTTAATGCTGTCTTTGCCGGCGGAGGTGTGCCTGACGATGCCCCTTGCCACACATGTGACCATGGAGAAGCCAGCACGCCGCCAGTATTTCTTGAGGCCGCAGGCCTTGTAAAATCACGTGGAGAAGCCCGTCGCCTCATCAAAGAAAATGCCCTTTCCATTGATGATGTACGATGCAATGATGCCCAAACAGCTCTTGCTACCGGTTCGTATATTATTCGCCTTGGAAAAAAACGGTTTTTACGTTTAACAGTCCAATAACAACTTTAAGGGAAATAAGAACTATATTCTTGTTTCCCTTTTATCAGACCGTTGAAAAGCGCAATCTACTTCGTCAGACGTGTTTTTTGTTACGGCATGGACCACGAGACTCCTATGGCATAATAAAAAACTTTGCATTTCTCACACCTTATACTTTTGAACTGCCTGTAGGAATTCGATGAAAAGACGTGCCATCAGATTTTTTTTAAACTGATTTTTTCAACAGGCTGTATGCTAGGTATATATGGAACAAACGCTTTTAACCACAGCAAGTTATATAGGTTTGTGTTTTAGCATGGCTGCGCTTTGGCGCCTGCCCTATGCATTTGCTCCTTTATTTACCCTCGCTTTTCTAGCCCTTGGCGGTTTCGTGGCAGCTTTTTTTGGCCAGCTGCCCCTTTTTTTTCATACCAGCGTACTTTTGGGGCTTGCGGCCTTACTGCCCGCTCTTTTTTTCTTCTTCCGCCGGCACAATTCACCGGAAAATCTTTGGATTAGCCTATGCCATGCTGGCGGGCAATGTTTCATAGCTTGGTATTATTTTGGAGCGAAATTTCGGTATTTTGATGAATTTTATTGGGCCGCTTTATACCAAGATCTATTCCAAACTGGGGCTTTGCTTGCAGCTTCATCGCCCATCATGGAAACAGCCATCCCCAAAATTCATCCGCCTCTCATGGGAATTTTTCAATATTTTTTCTCCACCATACCTTGGGGAGAGTCCGTCTACCAAGAAGGCAGTGCCGGCATGGCAGGCTTTGCCGTGCTTTTGGCACTTTTTACTTGTGTAGCGCATATTTGCCGAAAATATATGCCCTTATTGCCTGCCGTATTAGTGGCCACTTTAGTACTGACCATGTCCCGTATCTTTGGCACCAATGTTTCTCAAGGCGTGTATACCATAGGCTATGCCGAATATTACCAAGGAGCCCTTTTTGCCTTGGGCACAAGCCTTGTTTGTTTTTTACCGCCTTCAACCTTACAACGTGTGGCCATTTTAGCCACACTGCTCTTGCTTACGCTTTCTAAAGCCACTTCTTTTCTATTTGGTTTGGGCATTATTGCGCTTTATGGCATACTTACTGTGTATCAAGACCACCTTGGTAAGCAAGTGATACAAAATACGGAATGCGCTCCTGTACCAAAACCCAGAAAACACCTGCACACTTTAGCATGGTGCCTCATGATGTTTTTAACTGTGGGGGCCATGCATTTTCCTTGGGTGTATCATATAAAAAAAGAACAACAAAATTTTGCCCATGCACAGCAAGTTCCCTCAACAACTTTGACAGCACCTATAGTGTCCGGCAGTATAGCTAATGCTAAAAATACAACACAAAAAGAGAAGATAACCTTAGGCAATATGACGCATGGTGCAAGCATTTTAAAGTCATCTAAAGATATTCCTTCTGAAGTTTTAGCTATCTGGGGACGAGCTTTGTGGGTTTCGCCGCTCTTACTTTCAAGCTGGCTTTCAGAAAGCACTATGTCCATTGCTTTTACACTTTTTCCTTTGTACGCTTCTTTTATTGTGGCTATACTGTGCACAAGCTTTTTTTTGCGTACAACCGTAAAAAAAGAACATTGGCTGGCTTTAGCCATGCTTAGCACAGGTTTTTTAGCTTGGTTTTTTCTACGTATCTTCATTGCCATTCATGCACATAGTCCAGAAGAAGTATATAGAGCCGCTTCTTTTGCTCGCTATATGGGGGCGTATTTTGTTGCTATTTTAGCACATATGGCCCTTATGTACTTTACAAGCCTAAGCACAGCCTACACCAAGTATAAAAGTGTTTTTTATATTACCTTACTGGTCCCCTTGGGAGTATTACTGGTAGTTATACAATTCTCACCCTGGCAACCACCACGACATATCGCTTTACCGGAAAAAAGACTTGCCATGGAAAAAGTGGCACAATATGTGGATACTCATACGCCCAAAGGAGCGCGCATATGGTTTCTTTCTCAAACTGTAGATAAAGAAGCTTTTTGGGCCTTTAGGTATCTTGTTTTAGACCAAAGACGTACTGACTTACGCCTACCTTGGACCATTGCCCCCAACAAAGATGGTTTTGTGGGCCTTGATGAGCTTCTGCCTGAAGCGCACAAAAAACGTGTGGACTATATTCTACTTTGGAATGAGAAAACACCTATTACCTATAGTTTACAAGGTAAAACATACCAAAGCGCAGATTTCCCTCTCCTTATACCTCTGGCAAGGTAAATGCTTATATAATGGTAGCAGGCTAATAGACTATTTTCCATAACGAGCCCCGTGCACAATGATTTTCAGATATAAGTGTGTGCACAACGATTTTTTAGAGGTGTCTTTGCGCTGTTATGCTAAATTTTCGCTTTTCTATAAAAGAGACCTCTGCACAATTATTTTCAAATATAGCTTTGTGTCTAAACTTTGAAAATTCGTTCGAAATGTCAAATAAAGTGTGCAGAGGTAAAGACATACTTTAGTTACATTTTTTATTTGCTTTCAAGGACAGTACTTTTTAAAATGCCCCAAATACGACGGTCTGACAGTTGATACCGTCTTGCCAAAACTTGTACTGCTTGACCTGAGCTTACACCGCTTTGTGTAGCTTTGCTAAATGCAGAAACAATTGTGCTATTGCGCATGTAACATAAATATCTCTTGCACTGAGGAATATATAATTCCGTACCCCCAAAGTGACGGACAATCTTTTGCATTTGCTCTGGCGTAAGTACTTGTCGTAAAGGATGCTTATGGCTTTCCTTACTCTGACCATGTGGAGGCCAACGTGCAGGAATACGTAACGTTTGCCCGCCAAACTGTTGTAAAACTTGATGTAGTACTTCGGCATTTTCTAAAATACCATAGAGGACCTGTGCCGTGTCTGGCAGTTTTTCGTATAAAAAACGATTTTTATCATGCTCGGCTGTAGAAGAACGTGGCAAGATTTGCTGCTTTTGTTTGGTGAATTTTGCAGTACTTTTCGCCTCTGCTTGTGCACAGTATTGAACCAGTGATGATGCCATGGGAACTCCTTACAACTTTTAAAATCAGATTGCCTATATAAATTAAACTTTATTTTTAAAAATGCAAGTATTTTTTTAGAAAAAAAATTTATCCTTCTTTTTAATCGAAAAAACCAAAATAATCACGGAAAACTTTTGTTTATAACAAGAAAACCTTAGAGCAAACTCAGAAAAAAAAGCAATTGTCCTGACACGTTGAGTGAGGTATAATTTTTTTCTGGTATAAACCTAAAACTTTTCTTATAAAAGAACTCTACACCGTTTACATATGTCCCCTATTTGAAAGGTCTTTTCCAGCATTAGGTAATGCGTGCGCATTTTTGTAGGAAATTATAAGAAAAGTGTAGAAATTCATAGATAAAGCACAAGTAAAAATGCCAAGAGTATAAGGAGGAGTGCAAAAATAAAAGGTATTCTTCTTAGACCTGTAAAAAGGCTAATACTTTGTAAGCCATATAGGAACAGCATATGACAGAACAAGAAGTGGGCTTTGGTCAACGTTTGCGTCAAAAACGTGAAAGTCTTGGCATGCGTAAGCAAGAACTTGCCGCTAGCATAGGGGTAAGCCTTACTACCATTCAACAATACGAAAATGGGCAGATGCCCAAAGGGGAATTTGCCATACGTCTTGGACAAGCGTTGCAATGTTCTTTGGACTGGCTTTTGGCTGGTCAAATGCAAACGCATGTGTATGCCGAAAATGCTGAAGATAATTTGCTTTTGGTACCCATGGTAGAAGCACGGCTTTCTGCCGGTGGGGGAAGTTTTGAAACAGGTATGGAGCATATACGGCATTACGCTTTTCGTTATGATTTTTTGCGAAGAAAGGGGCAACCAGCAGCCATGGTGCTTTTGCGTGTTACCGGTGATAGTATGCAACCGCTTATCATGCATAACGATGTAGTACTTATAGATCAAAGCCAAATCAGCCCCAAGCCCGGACATATTTATGCTGTGGGGGTGGAGGATATGGTTTACCTTAAAAGGGTTGATGCCGTACCTGGTAAGCTGATTCTTTCTAGTATCAACCCAGACTACAGCGCCATTGAGGTGGCTAATACTGAGCATATGGAAAACCTCGTACGTATTATTGGGAGGGCTATATGGCTTGGGCGCGAATTCTCCTAAGCAGTTTGTTGGAAAAGTGCCGTCTGCGGCGTCAGGCTTGTTTTTTCTTGCGGCATGG
>CAYJDE010000031.1:3158-18069 GCA_964368805.1 uncultured Desulfovibrionaceae bacterium | reverse complement strand
GCGTTAACGACAGTCTCATTTTGTTAAAATAATTTTGCTATGGAAGTACTAATCATATACCTTGTGATCTCTCCTAACTGCGTTAGACCTAGTTTGCGAGGAGATTTTGTATAACGCCTTTGTAGGCGTCTTTTTTTCTACAGTCTTTTATTGTCGCAGAAATACGAAATCGTTTTGAGTGAATTTTACAAGGGCTTGGTGTAAAGTTTCTGCTGAAATGGGTTTAAGCACATGCCCTTGCATACCTGCCGTATAGCATTTTTCAATTTCTTCGGAAAGAATATGGGCTGTTAAGGCCACAATGGGCAGTGTATCAAAGCGTTTGTTTTGGCGGATATGTTTTGTAGCTTCAAGGCCATTCATACGCGGCATTTGTACATCCATAAAAACGAGGTCATAGTCTTTTTCCTCAATATGTTGCAAAGCTTCAATACCGTCGTAGACACAATCTACTTCGCAACCAAGGCGTGTAAGTATTTCATAGGCTATGAGGCTATTAATTTCGTTATCTTCGGTGAGTAGAATACGTAGACGCTTTGCAAGAGGTGGCGGTGAAGAAAGGGTGACGTGCTCTGAAGGAAGACCCGTCAACTCTTGCGTTTTTGATGCCAGAACTGCTGCGGAAGTGGCTGGCAAAGAGTCAGTTTGTGATGTACAAATGTCATTTTTTTCTGCTGTGGCAGAGCCAAATTCGTCACAAAGTGCTTCTTGTTGATTGTCTTTGCAAGGCACAACAAAAGGAATATGGCAAGTGAAGGTTGTCCCTTGTCCCACAGTACTTTGCACACTTATTTCTCCGCCCATAAGGGTGATGAGATGGTCCACAATGGCAAGTCCAAGCCCTGTGCCTCCATAACGGCGTGTGCTTGACGTATCTGCTTGGGTAAAAAAGTCAAAAAGTTGTTTCACTTCTTGAGTGGACATGCCGATGCCACTATCTTGGATTATAAGGCGGTATAATTGCTTATTGCTACCTGCATGGGATGCCGCCGTATATAGGGAGAGACATACGCCCCCTTTTTCAGTAAAGGTGATGGCGTTTTTAAGAAGATGCTGCAATACTTGGGTCAAACGTAAAGCATCACCCAGCAATACAGGGGGAAGATTGGCATCTATAAAATGCGTCAGGGAAATGCCTTTGCTCTTTGCTTGATCTTGGAAAAAAGCTACATTTTGTTGGCAAAGCTCTCTTAAGGAGAAAGGATGATGCTCCAATTCAAGCTTTCCTGCTTCTAACTTAGAAAAATCAAGAATATTATTAATGATTTCTAAAAGCTTTTTCGAGGAAAATTGAATTTTGTCTAAATAGTCACTTATCTTAGGGTCTGCATTATCTTGGATGGCAAGGTTAGTCATACCAATGATGCCATTGAGCGGTGTGCGCAATTCATGACTCATATTAGCTAAAAAGCGGCTTTTTGCTTGTCCGGATTCACGCTCAATTATTTGTTCCCGTTGCAATCGTAAGGAGTCACCTATGTCTAGGGCAAGAACCAGTTTGGCCTGCGGCACGCCTTCCCAAGCAATGATACTATCAATCACTTTGAAATCAGCTTGTAAGTGTTCACTGTGTAAATCCCAAACAAGAGGGGTACCATCAGAAGGGAGTTCCTTCATTTTACAAAATTCACAAGGTTTTTCATAGTGAAAAATTACTTCATGGCATTTTTTGTGTAGAGGCTCTTGTTCTCCTACATAGTCGCACATGACTTTATTGCAACTCAGGATTTCATAATTCTGCGGATTTGCAATATAGACAGGAAAAGGAAATACATCGAGAAGCTTTTGCGCTTCCGTAGATTTTTTTTCTAAAAGAAGCTGTAATTGAAAGTAATTAATGGCGTTATTGAGTAGGTGACCTATGGTAACAATGGTGCTGAGCATATCATGTGACCAATGCTCTACAAAGTTGCATTGGTCTACGCCAAAAAAGGCAAACAGCTGCCCATCAGAAAAAAGAGGCACCATAATAAGGCTTTGAATATTTTGACTTTTGAGAGCAATAATCCCCGTTTCGCTAGGGAATTTATCTACCGATTCAATAATGTAGGGCTGTCCAGCCTCAAGAGCGGAAAACATGCCATTTTCGCAGAGCACTTCTTCAAGGCTACTGCCGCCTAACAAATCTTTAAAGGGAGGTAAGGAAGGGTCAATCCAAGAAAAAGCATTTTCCCAATGTATTCCAGTATGTATGAAAATATATACACGGTGTACACCTAATACATGCCCCATATCCATTAAGTTTTCTTGAATAAAAGAATTTAGGTCTTTGGCCACAAGCATAGTGCTGGAAAGCTTCATGAAAAGCTCCTGAATGCTTTGTGTACCTGATAAAGCAGAAGGTGTTGGTAGAGGCAGTTTATCCATAAAAAGACCTTTTTTATGCTTCTTTATGAAAATGGAAGGGCGTATGGGTAAAATGGTAAATAGTTTTACGTAACTGATCAGGGTTAAAGGGTTTGGTAATATGTTTTTGCATGCCTACTTGGCGACTTTTTTCATGGTCTTGCACTTGTGCATGGGCAGACATGGCCACAATGGGTAATGTGTCAAATCGTCTTTGTTCACGAATTCTTCGTGTGGCTTCCATGCCGTCCATATTAGGCATTTGTATGTCCATAAGCACTAAGTCGTAAATGTATTTTTCTAACATTTCCAAAGCAATACTGCCATCGGTGGCGCAATCTACAAAACAGCCATCTTGTTCTAATACTTCTTTGGCAATAAGTATGTTGATTTCATTATCTTCCACAAGAAGAATACGTGTGCCTGAAATATCTATGATTTCATCAGTCTGCGCAGCTTTTTCTCGATGAAAAAGTTTATCTGGTCTTTGTGGTTTTACAAGGGAAAGGTCACAATAAAATATGGACCCCTCTCCCAAAATGCTTTCTACCTTAACACTGCCCCCCATAAGTTCTGTGAGGCGTTGTACTATGGTAAGCCCAAGACCTGTGCCGCCGTAATTACGGGTGGTAGAAACGTCTGCTTGGCTAAATTCTTGAAAAAGTTTTTTTAATTGTTCTTGGGAAATGCCTATACCCGTGTCACGTACTTGTAAACGTACTTGCTGGATGGTATCAGTACTTTTTTGTGCAAAAGCTTCTAAGTACACCCCCCCTTCATGGGTGAACTTGATGGCATTGGTGGCTAAATTCAAAATAATTTGTAAAATACGTAATGAATCACCTTCTAGAAAATGCGGTATGGCATCGTCCACATGACATTGGAGGAAAATATTTTTCCTATTAGCTTCATTTTGTAAAATACCTTGCGCTTCAAAGATTATTTCTGTCAAGCTAAAGGGGCGATTTTCCAAAGTCATTTCATTGTTTTCAATTTTGGAAAAATCAAGAATATCATTAATGATATTTAATAAATTGTTGGAGGAAATTTGTATTTTTTCTAAATACGACCCAATTTTTTCCTGCGAATTCGCTTTTGCAGCCAGGTGGGTCATGCCAAGAATGCCATTTAACGGGGTGCGTAATTCATGGCTCATATTGGCTAAAAAACGCCCTTTGGCAAGATTTGCTTCTCGTTCAACGACTTGTTCACGTTGTAAGCGTAAGGAATCACTAATGTCTATGGCAACAGACAGCATGGCATTATCCACATGCTCCCAAGTCATAAGCCGGTCAATACTTTTATAATCTCGGCCAGTATGCGGATCATGATAATGCCACACATAAGGAGGTTCGTCTTTTTTTAAAAATTTGTGAGGGCAAAAAGAACAAGGGCTGTCAAGATCTCGAAAGGCTTTGTAACAAGGTTTTTGTTCTACTTGCGAGATGTTACAAAAATCACTCATGGCTGCATTGTAAAATATGACAGAATAATCATCAAGGTTAACAATATATATGGGAAAAGGGAAAGCGTCAAACAGGGCTTGAACGTGCTCTTTCTTTTTCCGAATGCGGCGCCGTGTATGAAAATAAGCCTTACCGTTATTGACGAGGTTGCCTAAAATAATCAGCGTATTAAGGGTGTTATTTGCCCATTGCTCTCTTTTTTCGCAAAGGTCTACGCCTAAAATACCAATGATGTGCCCTGCAGAGAAGAGCGGTACCATGATTACGGATTGATTTTTTTGCATGAGCAAAAAATTACGTAAGGTTTCATCAGCTAAATTTGTGACATCGTCAATGACACAAGGCCTTCCTACCATAAGGGGATGAAATATTCCACCTTCTTGGGTCCAAGGGGAATAATCGGCGTTTTGCATAGCATCTTTAAAAGCATCAACGCCTGGGGCAACCCATTCATAGGTGTTGGACCATAGTTCGTAATGATACTCAATAATATACACACGACTTACCTTAAGTACTTGGCCTATGTCGGCAAGCGTGTGCTGTAAAAAACTTCTTTCTGTTTCAGCCGTAAGAATGTTTGAAGAAATGCGCGCAAAAAGCTCAATATGCTCTTTATCAGGTGTGGCTGGTGTCAAGTGTATAGTGTTATGGCGCATATCAACCCCTAAAAGCATTAGGATAAAATACTATTATGAAAAAAAAGTGCTACCTTACAATAAGATAATGTGGGGTGTGAAGTAAAAAGACATCATAGCAATTCCACTTGAAATTGCTATGTCGACTGCGAAAGCAGACGGCCACCGCTGAGGGGCAAGTGTAGTTTACTTACACGTTTAACGCCAAAGCGAGGCGTGCCTCTAAGAGCTTGACAGTATACATGTCAAGCGGAACTGCTATAAGAATAGGTTTTTTTTGATAGGTAAAAACACAAAATAGTTTCTCCTCATCTGGTATAGACTAGTCATTTTTTACGCATTGTCAACGGTAGAGAATAGGGTCTCGAAGGATTTGTAAGAGAAAGAGAGAATGTTTTTAGCCTCTTGAGTGATGAGTCTTTACCCTTGAAAAACTCATCACCCAAAAGAAAGATATAAGGCAGGATTCTTAGTCTTGTTGCGGTTGCACAGAAGTAAGGCGAATATTCACAGCTTGTGAACCTTCGGAAGAGCGCATAACTTCTGCCAGTTTTTCTACAATGTCTTGGTCATAGGCTGTAGCATTTTCACGTAAAATGCTCAGAGCCTTATCCACAGGTAAGCTGGCACGGAAAGCACGGGGGCTTACCATGGCACTAAAGGTGTTGATAATGCTAAGTACACGTCCGTATAAACCAATTTCATCGCCTTTAAGTTTTTTAGGAGAGCCAGTTCCGTCCAATTTTTCATTCATTTGCAAAATGGCGGCTGGTACTGGAATACCAAAGTCAATGGTGCTTAGAATATTATGGGCGTATTCAGGAATTCTTCCAAGCTCTGCTTGCTCTTCAGGGGTAAGCTTTCCTGTTTTTGCAAGTAAATCTCGAGGGACAAAAATTCTGCCAATTTGCGAGAGCACAGCAGCAGTAGTAAGTGTATCTTTATCTTTGCCTTCTAAGGCCATTTCATCGGCCAATAGTTCTACCAAGCGGCGCATGAGGGCAGAGTGGCCTGCTAAGTAAGGGTCAACTCTTTCAATGGTACCCACCAAAGCTTCAATGGTGCTCATTTGTTGCTTGTTGCGTTTTTCGCTATTACGTCTAAACTCAGTAATATCTTGCATGGTTATAACAGCGGCTGCAATGTCGTCGTCACTGTCCACAAAGGGGAAAAGCGTGGCACGGAAAAGGCGTTCCTCATCCTTGATGGAAAGTACTAATTCGATGGTTTTAGATGTATTGCTACGTGATACTGCTGAAATGGCTTCCTGCACTTGAAAGGCAGCTTTTTCTGGGAAGAGATTGTGCAAATTTTGTTCTTGCAACTCTTCTTCTTTGGTATTTAAAATTTCAGCAAATGCACGGTTGGCAAGGTGCAGCTTGCCAGTAATATCGGCCATAATCAAGCCTACATCCAAAGAAACATTGATACTGTCCAACAAGCCTTTTTGCTTACGGATAACTTGATAGAGCTTTCTAAATTGTTCGGCCACAGTACGTTGTTCTTTGCCAATCATAATCCACCAAACCAAAGCGAACATGAGCAGCACACTTAAACACAAAAAGCTACCAGCTCCATACACAAGGTTAAAGGCTCGGCTGATTTGTGCATCAACCAAGGGGGCCGCAATTTCTTGTACCACCATCCAGTTGAGTGCATCCACACGTTGGCCTACGGAATAAACATACCCGCTGCCTGTGGCAGAAAGGCGACGTTCAAAGGGAAGTTTTTTGATGTCTCCTGTTATGACAAAGCCGTCAGGCAAGGCCACGGTTTTGTCTGGGCGCAAAAGTTCCCATTGTTTGCCATTGAATTGTAATAAATTGCCACGTAAATCTTGGCTTTGGCCAGAACCACGATTGAGAAAACTCGCCAGATTGCTAGTGACATTGGTATTTATAAGAAAAGCCGTAAGGGATTTTGAACCTATTTCTTGTTGCTCTGGGGCAATGGGCGCAGCATAACTTAACATCATGCCTGTGGATGTGTTGGTTACGGGGCTATAGGTGGTTTTGTTTTGCTCCAACGCTTGTTTTACCACGGCAATTTGCATATCGGTGATGGGGGCTGGGCGAGGCTCAGAAGAAATCAAAGTACTGCCATTATTTTTCACCACTCGTGTATCGTGCAAACCATTATAAGCCGTAAAATCTTCAAGGCTACGGCGCATATGGGGAATGATGCCCACAATACCGGCTAAAGTATCGTCTTCTTCATTTTCAACATCGGCAGAATTAAGACGTTTTGACTCTTCTTCGGTGAGATTTGCCACATCTTGGGCAAATAAACGAAATTGTGCATCCTCACTAACTCTGGCAGCTTGACTCACCAGACTTTGTTCCCAAAGTGTAACATTTTCATAGCTGCTGAACATATTGAGCATAAGCCGTTCTTCTTGGCTAACGAGAATGTCATTTTTTTGGGCACTATAAAAGGTGTGACATAAAAGAGCTGTAATGCCACAAAAAACGAGGACAACGCCGGCAAAAATTATCATGCGTGAGCGTTTTGATCTGCCTTGCGGATTGCCGTTAAGCATATTTTGATTTTCATCGTACATGTTTCATCTCCATCATTTCTTTTTTTTGGGCATTACATGCATCCATCTATTTTTCTCATTTACAGAGTATTGAGGAATATAGTTCCGTATTCTGGTATGAGAAAGAACATTTTTTGACATATTGTCCAATATATAGACATCCCCGTCAATATATACTGCGAGGACGGCGTGAGCAAGTCTTAAAATGGTGTCCATGACCACCACAATACGCATTTTTTCCATGGGAAAACCAAGACTGCGTAAGGTAAAGTATTTGGCTATGGCATAGTCTTCACAATCGCCAGAAATTTTTCTAAACTCTGCCGGAGAAGCCCAATAATCCGCCGACTTATACGCTCTTCTGTCTTGCTTGTATGGCCATTGATTCCAAAAATTATTCACAAATTTTATTTGTGTGAGTGGGTCTTTACCCTCTAGTCTTTTCTTTAAGGCATCCCATGTCATGCCACTATTTAGCTTTGAACCCGGTTTGAGGATGTTATTTTTATAATGACGTTTTTGTACATTAAGCCATTGTTTTAACCCTTTCATGGAACCTTTAAATTCAATGGATCCAAAAAGCTTTGCACTAGCTGCATGGGCAGTACGTATGCCAAAGGTGTTAAAATACTCTCCCAAAGGGAGGCAACATAGTGCAAAACAAAAGAGCAAGGCCAAGCTGAATCGGGCGATGCCTTGGTTAAGAGAAGAATATTTATCCATAAAAAAAGCAGGTAAAGATGTATAACTCATAATTAAGATAAAAGCTGCGCTTCCTTCCATGCCGTATAATTTTTTAAGATGGCACTGACGGTTTTAGGGCTTTGTTTGTGCACATTATATTTTTGTACAATGGTTTTGCGAGCGGCCTTACCTCTATCACGCATCAGCGCTCTTTGCTGTAAAAGCTCTAAAACCATATAGGCCAGTTCATTACCATCGTTTTGATTATAAAGAAAGCCATTATGGCCGTGAGAAATCACTTCTCGTATGGGGCCAGTATCCCCTGCTACCACAAGGCACTCACAACTCATGGCTTCAAAAAGGCCAGAGGATAAAGCTTGCGGTGCTGATAAAAACACATGCACATGAGAAGCTTGTAAAAGCCTGCGATAGTCTTTATATGGGCAAAAACTTATGAAGTGCAGACGCCTTTCGTCAAAGTCATAGGTTTCACGTAGGGTCTTTAACCACTTGTCAGTTTGTGCAGTATTTTTGTTAACAGAGCTGGACATAACTACAATATGACTTTCAGGGCGTTCTTGCAAAATTTGCGGCAAGGCATGTAAAAAGGCTGGCAAAACATGTTGCGCCTCCATACTGCGCCCAGAAAAGGTAATGAGTTCTTCCACATGGCTTAGATCGCACCCATCAATACAAAACCGTTCGCCTGCTTTTGGAACAAAGAATTCTGTATCGATACCTTCATGGAATACATGTATTTTTTTGGATAAGTCTGTAGGGTAGAGGGACTTTTGCCATTCTGTGGAGGTGTACGCCATATGACAATCATGCAGGGCATTCCACTGGAAAAAATTACGTACCCTGTCGGGGGCAAAGTCAAAAGAGGGATGCACCTTTCCTTTACTAAACAAGGTGAAAGTGTTTCCTTGTTCGTGAAAGCCTTCAGCATAGGCCACTAAAAAAGCTTCAGGAAATATATCACGCACATAGAGTGAATAGCCAAGTCCAGCATTGGCAATAACAATATCAGCGAAAAACCCTTTGCTTTTTAAGCGAATAAGTACGTTGGCCATATGCGTGGCTCGACGAATGCCACGCACCGCTTCTAATTCTGCACGGTCAGAAATAGAAGGGATGGGTGGTTGATTGATGAGAATTCGCCCCACATTTGGTATGCGTACGTCATTTCGTGAACGATTGGTCACGAAAAGAACCTTATTGTCCTCTTGTGCAGCAAGTTTACTGGCTGTTCCGCGAAAAGGTCCAGGGAAACTGTGGGGCAAAAAAAGAATTCTCATAGTGTCCTTTTAAGAATGTACGATTTTTTGTTGTAGTTCCATAATGAACTCTTTACCTTCCTCTGTGGCAGAGTACGCATGTAAAGCGGCAATAACCTTAGGATCAAACAGCTGCTTGTCTTTGTCTAAAAGGAAAAGTGTTTCTTTTAAGGTTTTGGCTTTACGATACGCACGGGGGCGTAAAATAGCGCAGAATACGTTGGCTACACTTAGAATACGTGGCAAGAAAGCAATGTCTTCCCCTTGTAGTTTTTCAGGGTAGCCAGAACCATCCATATTTTCATACATTTGACGAATGGTTGCCAAGACAGGTAGACCAAAGTCAAAGTCAGCCAAAATGGAACAGGTTTTGTCCACGTGGGTATGTAACAAATCTCTTTCTTCATTGGTAAGTGCGCTTTTCTTGTTTAAAAGCTCTTGTGGAAGACTGAGCATACCGATTTGACTTAAGGATGCAGAAATATGCAATGTTTTCAATTCTTCAGGGCTGCATTTTAAGTTAATAGCTAACTTTTCTGCTAATTTACCTAAAGCAAGTGAGTGTCCGCATAAATAGGGGTTTACCAGCTCAATGGCCATGGTTAATACCTGAATAAGCTGCTCTACACGTTCCTGTTCTTTTTCTCTTTCCAGTAACATTTGGGTTACATCTCTGTACACCGAAACAACGCCGTCTACTTTTTTCTGTGCTCCAAAATACGGAGTACAAACAGCTTGCAGATAGAGTAACTTATCTCGAATGATAATTTTTTCTTCAAAGGTGTGCGTGGTTTCGGTACGTACCACACGGTCAAATTGTTTTTGTAAACGTTCAGCCGCATCAGCATTGATGAAATTGCCAATTTTATAGCCGTACAACGACTCTATGTCGTGATGTACCATGCTAGCAAAAGAATTATTGGCATACTGAATATTACCAAGGCTATCGGTAAGAACCACGCCGTCAATAAGTGTGGCATTGATGCCATTGAGAATTTGCTGTTTGGTGCTTACATCTTCATACAATCGTAGCATATTTTGGTTAATATTACGTTCACTTCGGTATACGAGGAACCACCAACCAAGGCCCACCACCAAGAAAGTTAGGGTCATGCTAGCGGCCACCATGGACACCATAATAACTTTGAAATTATTGTAAAACTCTTCTGCTACATACGAAGGTTGTTCATGGGTAACCAAGAAGTCATAACCTTCCAAAGGCACACCTACAGAATACACTTCTTCCCCATTGGAAAGCATTCTTTCTGCCAAGGGGAGGATTTGTCCTTTGTTGGCTAGCCAACCGGCAATAAAGCTTAAATTACCACCGGTTAAGTCGGCATACTGCAAAAGCTCTTCAGATTCTTCTGTCCATTGCATAAGACGGTAAGGAGCCACGGTGCCCACTTCATTTTGTAACAATTTTGCCAGTACCGTTTCTAAGGGAATGTAGAGCATGACAATGGCCACAGGCTTGGTGATGTCAAGGTCTGTATATTCCGGCGGCAGAATTGGATACACAAGATTGGCCATAAGACCATTGGAACTAGCAAAAATAGTGGAAAAATAAGGTTTTCCGTCGGCTAAGGTTTTACGCATAAAGTTGTCTTGTAAAGGAGTAAGACTGGCAATATGCTCAGAAGAAAGGAAGAGGGGTTTTAAATCCGTATCCCAAATACCCACGTCCACCACATCTTCTTCTTGCTTCATAAAGTTTATGAGCTCTTGTTGTAGGGCATCCTTGGTACTTTGCAAGTCAAGTTGCCCTGAGCCTGATTGTTTAGCCCAAGTGGGCAGTTGTCCACTTGCTAACTGTTTATTATGTACAAGATATTCCGCACAGTAAAGACGTAGCATATCTTTAGCCACATAACGTTTGGTGTCTGTTTGCAAATTATCAAGCCAAAGTTTAACGGTGTTGGCTTTGGTGGTGGCATCGGCCGTAAGAGTTATTTGCAAACCATGCATCATGTTTTCTGAAGCCGTGCGCAAAGAGTACGTGGCAAAGAGCACAGATGAAGCCGTCATGGTGACCATGATAATGAGCACCAAGAGAATGCTACGAAAACGAGTTTTTTTCGGAGAAAATTGCGACAAGACGGTATCCTACCTTTCACGCAAGGCGTTTTGATGTGCTTTTAAAATAGGTTTTAAAATATAGTCCAAAATGGTTTTACGACCTGTGAGAATATCGGCTGTAGCCGTCATACCCGGAATAATGGGTAGAGTTTCATCATGGTAGATAATACCATTTTTTTGCGTACGTAACTTGGCAAGGTAAAAAACCTCACCTTTTTTATCTTCAATGGTGTCGGCACTTATTTGCTCAAGAACGCCCTCAAGGCCACCATAAATACCAAAGTCATAGGCAGAAAATTTTACCATGGCTTTTTGGTTGGGGTGCAAGAAGGCCACGTCGGAGGGACGCACACGCACTTCTACTAAAAGTGTATCATCCAGCGGCACAATTTCCATGATGGGCTCGCCAGGTTTTACAACGCCGCCGATGGTGTTGATGTGAATTTGTTTTACTGTTCCATTTACCGGCGCACGCATAACAGTACGGGTTACTCTGTCACTACCAGCAGAAAGAGTTTCTTTTAACGAGTTAAGTTCTACACGGTGTTTGTTAATCTCTTCTGTGATGGCCGCATCCAATTCGGCTTTACGAAAGGCAATGCGTTGTTTTGCTTCTGTTGCGGCGGCTTGTGTCTTGGGGATGGAGGCTGCAAGGCCGCTAAGTTCCCCTTCAAGGTTAGATACTTTTTGCTCTAAATCTAAAAACTCAATACGAGAATAATTCTTTTTGGCCAACAGCGGCTGTACAGTATTACGTTGCTCGATGGCAAGGGCAAGGTTACGGGCGACGGAGGCTTTACGTGTTTCTTGCTCTTCCACTTCACGTACCCTTTGGTCGTATTGGGAAGCAAGTAAGCGCAATTCACTATCTCTTTGTAATTTACGTGCTTCCATTACAGTAACTTGATCACGTATAACTTGCGGCGCAGTTTCTTGAATGTCTTTGGGAAATACAGGATCTTTGTCTTCAAGTTCTGCTTCAAGACGGGCAATGGCTGCACGGCTTTCCAAAGATTTTGTCAGGGCATCACGAAAGGTTGATGCCGCCACTTCGTTATCAAGACGGGCAAGAGGCGTACCTTGAGTGATGATTTGTCCTTCCCTTACAAGAACGGCTTGTAAAATACCACCTTCTAAGTTTTGAATCATTTGCGTACCTTGCGAAGCAATAACTTTGCCTTCTGCACGGGTAACTTCATCTACTTCTGCCCAAGCAGCCCAGCCAATAAAAATGGCAATGAAAAGGCCTGTAGCTAAAGAAAGCATACGTGCGTGCATACTTGGGTCACGCTGCAAGGCCGCTTCTACCACGTCTGCATACACCAATTCATCAGGTAAAACCTTGTTTTTGGCTTTTTGCTCACTTTCTGCCACTTCGGCAGCAATTTGCATATCTTCTAAAGCTGTATCTTTGAAGCTTTGTTGTGTTTTTTTAGGATCGTTTTGCATATTTCACCTCAATTTTGTAGCATATTTACTACTTGGGCATTTTCTAGGCTTCTAATTCTTTGCTGGCAGAAGAATTGCGTAACTTATCAATGACTAAGTCTTTGGGGCCGTCTGCCACAATGCGCCCGCCGTCCATAACTACCAATCTATCCACCAACTTTAGCATGCTCATGCGGTGGGTGACAAGAATAACCGTTTTGTTTTTCATATGCTTTAGGAGGCGTGTTTGTACCACATGTTCAGAGGATGTGTCCATATTACTGGTGGGTTCGTCCAAAATCAGTACTTCAGGGTCTCGCACAAGGGCACGGGCCAAACCAATGGCTTGTCGCTGTCCGCCAGAAAGGGCTTTTCCTTGTTCACCCACTTGCGTTCCAAAACCTTCTGGTTTTGTGCGGATAAAGTCGGTAACGCTGGAAATAGAGGCAGCACGAAGCATTCTTTGGTCACTAACAAAGGGGTCGCCTAGCACAATATTGTCACGTACAGATCCATAAAAAAGTACGGTATCCTGCGGGGCAAATCCTACCCGTGTACGTAAATCCGTACCGGCCATTTGACGAATATCAATGCCGCCAAATTTTACCGCACCATCTTTGGGTTGGTATAGACCGATAAGTAAACGAATAAGCGTAGATTTGCCCGAACCCATACGCCCAATGACCCCTATTTTTTCACCGGGAGCAATGTGTATAGATAAATTTTCTACTGCGGCCCTAGCTGCATTGGGATAAGCGAAACTGACATTTTCCAAAGTAAATGCTGGGTCTAAGGGGCCAAAATCCACAGTAGAGTTGTTTTCTCTATCTTCAGAGGGTAAAGACATAAGTGTATTCAATGCGTCCAATGAGATGCGAGAATTTTGGTAACGCGTAATAAGTCCGGCCATTTGCATAAGAGGTGCCATGGCACGTCCGGCCAAAATGTTACTGCCGATAAGGCCACCCATGGTCAATTCGCCTTCAGCAATGAGGTGTACACCCCAAACCACCATGGCCACAGTTACAAATTGGGTAATAAATACAGAAAAACCTACCGCCAAGGAACCATACTTCTTAGTTTCAATATTGGCCTTCGCTGACTCTTCTACCACTGTTTCCCACATGCGTTGCATACGGGTTTCCCCTTGGCAACACTTTAAGGTTTCAAGACCATTGACCATTTCTGTAAGCAAAGAGTTTTTATGCATGTTTTGCGAGTAACTCTTTTCCGAAGCTTGTTTTGCTAAGGATTGCAATAAGAAACCTGCCCCAAACATGATGGGCATGGCAATGAGTGGTAAAAGCACCAAGGGGCCACCAATGAAGGATAAGAAAATTATAAAGAGGAAGAGGAAGGGTAAGTCAATACAAGAAAGCAGTGTTGACGAACTAAAAAATTCTCGTAATGATTCAAATTCACGAACATTATTTACCAAGGCCCCTGTGGATTCCGGTTTATGGTCCAATTGCATCGAAAGCACTTTGTCCACTAACAAACTAGAAATTACCACGTCGGCATTACGTCCTGCCGTATCCACAAAGTGGTTACGCAGTGTGCGCAATAAAAAGTCAAAAAGGTAGGCCAAGCTAATACCAATGGCCAAAACCCATAGCGTATCTATGGCATTGTTAGGCACAACTCTGTCATAAACATTCATGACAAAAAGCGGACTGCCCAAGGCGATAAGGTTAATGATAACACTAGCAAAGGCTGCATGGCGATAGATGGGGCCATAATGTTTGATGGCATCCCAAAACCAGCGTTTGCCCTGTGGACGATGGAAGGAAGTAATACGCTTATCTTCAGGCTTGTCTACAGAACCAAAAACAGCATAGCCTGTATATTCTTGAGAAATACGCTCCCTATTAACCTGCTGTGGCTCATCGCCAAGTTCAGGTAAAATAACTGTAGCTAAATGAGGCGTAAGTGCTGTTAATACACAAGAGCGCCCATTCTCAAGAATAAGCACACAAGGCAAAGTGAGCGGGGAAATATCGTCTAGGGTAGAGCGTTGCATAATACGCGCTTGCAAGCCGGAGCGAGCCGCTGCTCGAATACACTCACCGGGTGTCACTTCACCAATGCCGGCAAGGCCAGCATAAAGAAATTGTGGTGATACACTACGCCCACGCAAACGCAAAAGTGAACTCAAACTGCGTAAAAGAGGTGGTACATAATCCACTTCTGCCGGAGCCACAGGCATGGCTTCTGGCTCGTAATTAGGAGCTTGTTGCGTTTGAGCTTCATTGGCTGGCGGTGCTACTGGTGGTGCTGATTCCGGAGGTGGTGTTGATTCCGCTGTGTCCTCCGGTGCAGAGGCAGCTACGGGCGCAGAAGGCTTAGTGGCTTCTGGTGCGGAGGCAGCTGTGGGCGCAGAAGGCTTAGTTACTTCCGGTGCAGAGGGGCTAGACATTGGCTTAGAAGCTCTTTGTCCAACTGGCCCCCAATTTTCCG
>CAYJDE010000031.1:1200-3058 GCA_964368805.1 uncultured Desulfovibrionaceae bacterium | reverse complement strand
GAGGGGCTAGACATTGGCTTAGAAGCTCTTTGTCCAACTGGCCCCCAATTTTCCGGGGATGAGGCACGAGTTGCGGCGGACATGGGCTGTGCTGCTGCTGTCAAATCATTGGAGTTTGAAGGTTCTGTTGTTTTTGCTGCCTGCTGTGGATGCATGGCTTTTGCTTTTTCAGCTGCGTCCACTTGTTGAGAACTTTGCGCCACAGAAGAGGCCACATCCGTAGCCCCTTTCTGCGAGGATGTCATTGAACGATTGACATTTTGTGCAGAAGATGCAGCACGTGGACGTCCTTGCAAAGAGTTTTGGGGGGCAGATGCTTCCTGAGCCTGAGGGGGGTGTTTTTTTTCTGTGCCAGCCATAATACTTTTTATTCCTGTTAATATATTTTACACCAAAAAGCGAAAGCGTGGAGATTCCGCACAGTAACTACTTTTAATAATTTTATTAAATCAATGATTTCTTGTTTTTTGTACAGTAACACATGGTAATGCGTAAAAAAGCTTTTATGTCATGATTGTCTAAAGATAGTGCTATGTTAGAAAAAAATCCTAATCTTTAGGTGCAATTTGTAAAAAGCCTTTTATGGTTAAAAAAATTTTGGTAAATAGGTGGAGATTTTGGAAAATACGCCATGAGTAAAGAATAATTTTGCTTCATTTACGTGGTAAGTACAAACAAATATGCTATTTACTTGTAAATGTAATTATTATCCTTACGTATCTAAGAAACAAAAGTTTAAGGTGCAACATAGCCAGCATTTTTTCCCCTTGTAAACATGAGGAAAATACCAGTTCTTATGGTTTTATGCTTAAAACAACTTACTTACTGTGTCGCACACTATCTTTTCTTGTGTAGCACAAAAATAAGAACAGTACAAGACTTTGTCAACTATAAAAAAAGTCTTCCTTGGAGTATTTTACCAAGGAAGACTTTAGAACAATATTATTTATGGAAACGTATACTATTAATATTGTGGCTCAACAGCGTCACCGGGTTTGATGAGTACGGTATCAGCAGCAATGTTTAACTCGGGTAACAATAAACCGGCTAAAGCATATAAGCGATAGGTGCTGATGATAATGTTAGCACGGGCCGTTACAGCTTGTACTTCAGAGTTGTACAATTCGTTTTCGGCGTCAAGTACGTCGAGAAGAGTACGTTGACCGATGAGGTATTGCTCCATGTAAGCGTCACGAGTTTGAACGTTGAAAGCAATGGCCTTAACATGGAAAGCTAATTGTGCAATGGCTGTCTTGTAATCTGTCCAAGAATTTTCAATATCAAGCTTTAAATCGTCCATGAAACTGTAGGCAGTTTGACGGGACTCACGAATACGGGCAGCAGAAGCCTTAGAGGCAGCCACATCAGCACCACTATTGAATAAGTTCCAACGAACGGTGCCAAGCACGTCAAAGCTTGCGGTGTATTCTTCACCATTGTATTGATAACCATTGTTGCTGTAACTTGGGCCAGCTTCAATGTTAATGGTGGGATGGAAAGCAGAATCTGTTAGTTCTTTGTTGGCTTGAGCCGTTACCACGTCTTCAAGGTAAGCAATAACTTTAGGGTTATTGGCTTTGGCAAGGGCCAGTACTTCTTCTGGGGTGGTGAACATTTTTAAAGGTTGCTTTACAGAACCAAGTGCTGTGGGCACAGGAAGTTCTGTAAGACGACGATAAGACGCTTCACCTTGTACAAGAGAAGACTTGCTGTCTTCTAAGGTGGACATGGCGTTAATTAAACGACCTTGCGTTTGTGTCACGCTAGATAACACGTCGGCACCAGTAGCTTCACGGTCACGAGTTAAAGCCAAGATTCTTTGGTGAGTCCTAACATTTAAATCAGCAAGTTTTAAGTT
>CAYJDE010000031.1:0-1100 GCA_964368805.1 uncultured Desulfovibrionaceae bacterium | reverse complement strand
GATAGGCCAACGTTGCCTGTTAAATCAACACGTGGGCCATAGCCAGCTCTGGATGCGTCAAGTTCGTGTTTGGCTACTTCGCGGTTTTCTTGAATAGCTTTTAAAGATCTGTGGTTTGCTATAACAGCGTCCACAGTTTGTTTCATGGTAGTGGTGGCACCAGCGCCGCCATCTTCCACAAGTTCATAGGGGCCGCCGGTAATGTCGCGCCCGCTAACCTGAGCTGCGTTCACGTCGGTGATGAGCCCATTGGTCAAAAAAAGCACTGCCAATGCGGTTACACATGACTTACGTAACATAGGGGTTTACCTTCCTTTTGTTTAAAAAAATAACTTTCCATGAGTGCAGTATAATATTTTTTATTTTTTTTGCAAGGGAAAAAAACTAGGTTTTATAAAAAAAATGGTAGTAGCACTCATTTTTTGGTTTTTTTTGTACTATATTTAACAAAAGTTTAGAAAAAGTGCAGAAAAAAACTAAAGGATTTATTATAAATTTTCTCTTTAACACTTTTTTTATGATGCATTTTTAACGCAAATGCTCTTGAAAACGAGTATTTGTTGGCGAATTTCGTAGGATGGTATTTTTGCATAATCAAGGCCTCTGTACACATATCTATTATAGGTGCTTTGGCAATCGTTTTTGAACAATTGCCGCAAGAAGACTTTTATAGGAGAAATGGCGCAAAAGCCGAATAAAAGGCCTAGTAAATAATTTTTTCACCAAGTGCCTTGTGTATATCGCTGATGTGTGCTACATTGTCTTTGGTTTTTAAGGGGAGCTCTTTTTCCTTTGGCATGCTATAAAAATGACGTTAGAGAAATTGGGCTTGACATTTTGTTAATTTTTTCACAAAATGAACCCGTACATTTGTTAAGCCCTTTAGAGTGAAAAAAAGGGTTTTTCCATGTCTTAAAACACAACAAAATTTTCGGAGGTTTCACGATGTCTAGATTGGTTTCTCCACATGGTCCTTATGGTCTTGTTTGCTGCTTGCTAGAAGGTGCTGAGCTTGAAGCAGAAAAGAAAAAAGCTGCCGGCTTACAGCAAATTGAAATTTCTTCTCGCGCTAAGGGTGACCTTATCATGATGGGGATTGG
>CAYJDE010000030.1:0-18218 GCA_964368805.1 uncultured Desulfovibrionaceae bacterium | reverse complement strand
AAAGCAACGCTGTTTTGGTAATCTATTTTATGCTAGGGGGTATATGAACCCGCTATCTTAAAACTTCCTCAAAAAATCCTAAAAAAAGTCTAGAGTATAAAAAAAGACTGCTCAAGTGAGCAGTCTTTTTTTTGCATATATGATTGGCGCCTAAACACCGTAACCTACCATGGCTTGTTTGTATCCTAACATGCGCTTATTTTCCTTTTTTGAACGCATAAGCCCTTGAGCCACTTTTTGCTTTTGCGCTGTGGCCTCGGCTGTAAGTTGACTTTGCATACTTTGTATTTGCAATAATTTGTCTTTGTACGTGGCTTTGTCACAACCTTGACGTACGGACCATGCCTGAGAAATCAGCCAATTACGGCGTTCCGATAGGGTTTTGGCCTCATCAAGCTTGTCTTGGCTAAGGGCGGTAAGCTCTTTTTTGCCAAGCTCTAAAGCCTCGTTAAGATAATCAATGGCGGTACGCATAATGGCATCCTCTCACGAAAAACACATAAATTTGTGCCAAGAGCCTGTTTAGCTTTTACGAATTTCTTCTTCTAAAGCGGGAAGAATTTGCTTCCAACCTTGGCAGGTGGGAAGGAATTCATATTCAAGTAAATCGGCAAAAAGCACCCAGTCTTCATTTTCAAGTACTTCTGTCATTTCAGTAAGTAACGACGAAAGCTTGGAACTGTTTTGGACTATGGCATCACTTTTGGCAATGTTGAAGTTGCTACGTAAAGCTTCAACCATACTCATGAAATCACGAGTGACATCTAGTAAATCTTGCAATAACTCAAGGCCTTCAGCATCATCAGCTTGACGGAAAAGTCGTGCCACCTGAGAGCTGGCCTGAATCATCATTTCAGCAACTTTAGCCATTTCTACGGCAATGTCTAAAGCCATTTGTTTCATAGGTACAGAACGCACTTCCACGCGCTGAATAAAGTCACTTTCAATATCTTCAGCTTGGTGTGGATAAATTTCTGTGAACATTTCGTCATTAACTAAAACGTCGGTAACAATGCGGTTTTCCATTTCATTGGTTGCTGTCACACGCACTAGAATTTCTTCTAGGTTTTTAAAGTTTGTTACCTGCATTTCGCTTTGACGACCGTCAATAATAATCATAAATCCTCCTCGTTTTTCACAGGGAAAAATATCGTGTCGTGCTGTAGTAAGATGTTATAGCAAATTTTATGCCAAAAATTTCTTATAATTCTCTAGAGATTCTTTATAAAAATCCTACATTCTCAAGAGGTTAAAAAAATGATGCATGGAATGTCTTTTTCAAAAAGTTAATATATTCAATATCTTGACTGAATATGGCATATTCTAGCATTTTTTTTTATATTGTAGCAAGCATTTTTTTTCAAAAATTACGTATCACTTTGATATTCTAATGCTTTCATTAAAATAATCAATGCTTCACGTATATTATGCACAAGCTGTCCAAAGGTCTCCCATTGGCCGCCTCGCTCTTGAAAAAGTACCAACCATAAATGCCCTAAGGCTTTGAGCGGGCCACATTTTTCAAGAACACCGTAGATGGTTGTGCAGGTGCTTAAAATGCGTTGCCCCCCTTGTTTGGAGGGTTTGCGCTGCAAAAGCTGCATATGTTCTTTAACCAATAACAATAATTGAGTGCACTGACTTAAGGTGCGAACAATATCTTGCCGGAAATTTGCAGAAAGTCCTTGAATATGTTGACTTTGGAAGGCAAAATCTTGAGGGAAGTTATCATCAAGCAAAGCACGATAAAATTGACGTTGCACACATAGCCAATGGGTGCGCTCTTCGCACTCATGTCCAGAAAGCCCTTCTAATTGCATAAAACCTGTGGCATCAAATACACTTTGCCAAATACGTATGTTTGGGGCATGCACTTCTTGCGTATGAGACATATTTTCTGGGGCTTTCCAGTTGCCATGCTGTAAAAAGTGCTGCACCAAATGAGCTACAGTCGCAGCATCAATACAGTCTAAACAGGGTTGGTTGTCACCATGCGCACAAGGCTGATGAAAGGGGCAGGGGTGACAGGGGAGGGCAGGTTCAAGGCAACAGGTATTGGGCGCATATGGGCCGGTATCAAAGGCTTGTGCTGTGGCTAAAAATAGTGCCAAAACAGGCACGTTGAGGCCGGCAGCCAAGTGCATGGTGCCGGTATCATTGCTAACCAGCAAGGCGCATTGCTGTACTAGCGCAGCCAGCTGGGGGAAATCTGTTTTACCAATGGCATCTACAAAGGGGTGTTTGGCTAGGGCGGCGTATTTTTGGGCAAGATGCTTTTCAGCGGGACTGCCAAGTAGTACAGGGCACAAACCGGCTTCTTGCCAAAGTTTTTCCCCAAGGGCCACAAAGGAAGCTAAAGGCCACTGACGCTTTGCTTCGCTGGCGCCCAATTGAAAAGCCACGTAGGCTTCTTTTGTTATTGTGCCAAAGGCATTGTTTGGGGGGGCTGTGCTCTGGGTTATGGACGTTTGTAAAAAGGCTTTAGCCGATTCTTGAAGATGCGGTGCAGGGTATGCTAGGCCATGCAGGGGGGGGAAGTGCGCCACTTTAGCCACGGAACGAAACATATCCACAATATTAAAGGGGCAATTGAGCCGCTCTGCACTGGCCCCTTGCAAGAAGGTGGTCCACATATCGCCGCTTTGCCCAAAACCGTGATCATCAAGGCCAAAACCTAATATGGGGATTTCTTGTGGAGCATCTTGCGAATTTTGCGTGGCATTTTGGGCTGCCAAAACTAAACGTCTTGCCAAAAGACGTGCGCTTAAGGTAGCGGTAGTGTTGATGATTTGTTGCGGCGGGAAGGCTGTGTAGACTTTTTGTACGAGGCTTTCCACATGCTCTATGGCAAGGGGCCAAGCCTGCTGGGTATGAGAACTGTCTTTTTCCAAAGCCTGTAAAAATGTACTGCCGCATAGGGGGAGCACAAAATCTATACCACGCAGTAAAACCGTCGCAGGGGCAAAATTCTCTAAGCAAAGCAGCCCCACCTGATGCCCCTGTGCCTTGAGTCCTAAAATAAGCGGCTGCATTTGCAAAAGGTCACCAAAGCGAGTAAGATTGATAAGTAATATATTCATGTATGCCTTCTTAAAGGTAATCGCTTCTGAAAAAAGCTTAGGGAAAGGATGTTTCGTTTTTTTTACTGAGAGGAAACCTCTATGTAAGTATTTTTAGGTATCATTTTTCCGGTGAAACTTTAATGATTTCTCAAAGCCCAAAATCAAATGTACAGAGGTAGAGGCACAAGAAATCCATTGCGTCAATACGCTGTCTTAGAAAGAAACATTGTGGTGCATGAGAATTTGTTTGAGAAAATCTGTTGCACGCAAGAATGCATGAAACTAGCTCTTCCTTAGGGTGCATCATAAAAATACCGGAAAAGTGCATCTTTATGCGCTTATTTCCGGCATTTTATTTCTACATCGTAACTAAAAATACTAGTGTTTAAAGCTAGTGATATTTTTCAGTAGCGATTAGATTGTTCTTTTTTATAATGGCTTGTTAAGCAATTTCGCCAGATTTTAATAGAGACAAGGCTAAGCCTTTTTCCTCATGCATTCTGTTGCGTACCGCAGCTTGTACAGAGGCAGTCGAGCTACCAAATTGCCCGCTACGAATGCTATATACTTGATCTATGAGTTTTTTCTCAAAATTGGCATCATCCGCATTGCCAGCTCTAGCAGCGGCAGTGGTGAAAATGCGTGAAGCTCCAGTAGGGCCGTGTTGTACGGCGGTACTGAAAATCACTTCTTGCATAGCCTTAGACATATTTTTGGTGTCAATGTCAGTATTGGCAGCAATTTTATTAACCGCAGGCTCGTAATGGGTCTCTTTAATAAATTGCTTTTCTAACGCTTGTAAACGACTGGTATCTTCTTGGGCCAGCTTGCGCCACATATCTGGCATGCCACCACTACGGGAACCCGTATTGGCAGGACCAGCGCTACGTAACTTTCGAGCAATGTCCGGAGCTTCCCTTTCGGCAATTTTGAGGAAATTTTCCATACTGCCCACTTTGGACGCAATTTGATAAGAACCATAGGATGTGCCGCCGGTGCTGTCATACCCTATGGCTGCCATGCCGGCACTCCCAGATTCAAATTTTTTGGAGAGGCTGCCAAGGCCGGAATGGTCCATGCCAATATGGCGTTGGCCTCGGTTATGTTGCATGGCAAGGGCCTGCGCTTTAATGGAATTGGCCATGGGCACAAGACCTGAGGGGCTTTGGAACGTGCTGGCCACTTTACGCATATTACGTGTGCCTACATCATTGCGGGCCACATCAAGCAAACTATCGCTTTTACCCATGCCTTGCTGTAAACCCTCAAGGGTTTTAAGCTGTTGTCCTGCAAGTTGCGCACTATTGAGCCGTGCTGCATGTACTCCAGCATTTTGTGGCATTGTAAGGTTTTGCTGTGCCATAAGCCCTGCCGCTTGTGTGGCACTTGCCCCCAGCATATTGGGTAGCACCGAGTTACCACCGCCAAAACCACCAGATGCAGCACCACCAGATGCAGCGCTTGCCCCTTGCGTGGGCGCATTGGCCATAAGGGCAGCAAAGGGGGTGGTGCTTGCTTTGGCAGCACCGCTTGCGGCCATATTTTTGGCGGCATTGGAAGACATTGCCGAAGTGACATTGGACATGCCTGCAGATAATGAACTGGTAATAGCCATAACTGACTCCTTGCAAAAACGACACTATTACGTAGAACGTAAATATTATTAGAGAAAGCAAAATCAATGCCAGTCAAATAAAAATAGATGTTTATGGGGTAAAAGTCAGATTTGTGACAGGCGGTGAATATTCTTTTGACGGGGATAGTGCATAAATTTTTCGTGACTCCAAAGGTAACTTGGCCTAAGGTGCATGCCAATGAATTTTAATCTGTTTTTAGGTGCCCTTGTTCTTTGTTAAGGGAAAATGGGAAGTTCGTAAAATCGACGCTGACCCGCAACCGTCAAAGCCTTGTGGCCTTTGAAGCCGGATACCAGCCTAAAAACATAACCAAAAGATTCACGAGGTTTGAATCTGCGGAGTAATTATGAAAACATATGCGAAAATGTATGCATGTTTGTTTTTTATAAGTCTTTTTGCCTGTGCTGGTCAAGTGCTAGCCAAGGAGGACAGCATAAAACATGGCGCAACCACCGCCGTTAACCTTGATAAAAGCAAAATCAAGGAAGGCATGGTGCTGATTATGTTTGGAACAAGCTATGCAAATGCTAAAAAATCTTTGGACGCCATTGAAAAGGATTATCGGAAAAAATATGCAGAAAAAGGTCCTGTAGTGGTGGCGTATACTTCGGAAAAAATTCGAGAAAAGCTAAAAAAGCGTGGCGAGAGTGTCTTTTCCATAGATGAAGCCTTACACTTTTTAGCTGCCAAAGATGTGACACAAGTGACCATGCAGTCTTTTCACATAACCCCCGCCGCCGAATATAATGAAACAGAGAGGCTTATTGTTAAGCACTTGATACAACACCCTGAGCATTTTACCAAAGCAAAGCTTGGTGCCCCCTTACTTGTTTCGGGGCAAGATATGCACAAGGTTGTCGATGCCGTACTTAAGGCCATTCCCCAAGAACGTACTGCCAAAGATGCTGTGATTTTCATGGGGCATGGGAATCATCATGGCCCAGGGGATTTGGTGTTGCAAGCCACAGCCACAGCCCTTAATGCTAAGGATGCCCATGTTTTTTTGGCTAGTGTGGAAGGGGCATTGCAATTTGATGTTGTGTTACAACAATTGAAAAATAGTGCTATTAAGCGGGTATGGCTTATGCCTTTCATGCTTGTGGCAGGAGACCATGCCGTCAATGATTTGATGGGGGCTGAGGCAGATTCTTGGGCTTCACGGTTACGTAAAGCAGGTTTTGAAGTACAGGGGCATATGTTGGGCCTTGGGCAAATACAAGCTATTCGAGATATTTTTTTAGAGCATACTAAAAATGCCCGCCTTGAATTGACAAAGATTCGTCAAGCGCAATAGCTTAGACCTTCTTTTTTATGGAAACGCTGATTACATACACTGTGTGGACAACACACTTTTTTAAATAATTTTTTGTGCCACACTATTTCTTTTCAAAGGCAAGATGCTAACGCAATGCGGTTTTTGTAGAGAAGAATCTGGGAGGGACCGCTTTATGAAAATTTTTTCCTACAAGCGTTTCCTACTCAGGAAAAAGAAGTAATCAGCGTTTTCTTATCTAATATATTACTTTATATATTGTTTTTATTGTGTCTGTAAAAGGAATGCGCATGAAAAGAGGAAAGTTGTTTGGTGTGAGTATTGGTTCGGGAGATCCGCAATATTTAACCTTACGGGCCGTGGAAATTTTACAATCGGTAGATGTTATTTTTACAGTAATTTCTAAAAATTCCAAACAAAGCACTTCAGAAGATGTGGTGAAGGCTGTGCAAAGCTCTGCCCAGTTGCATCAGCTGGTTTTTAGTATGTCCATGGATGCTACTGTACGAACTGCCCAAGTGCAAAGCAATGTACAAGCTATTGTGCAATGTTTACAAGCAGGAAAAGACTGTGCTTTTGCTACCTTGGGTGATGCTATGACCTATAGTACTTTTGGCTATGTTCTTGAGCATATTCAAAAGATATTACCGGACGTGGCGGTGGAAATTGTCCCCGGGGTCACCTCATTTGCCACTTTGGCGGCAAAATCTCAGATGATTTTGGCAGAAAATCAAGAAAATTTGCATATTATACCGTCCTTTAAGGGGGAACATGCTCAAAATCTTGTTTTTCCTAAAAACTCTACCACTATCCTTTTAAAAACCTATCGGCATCGTGAAGCTTTATTTGCTCGACTAGAACAAGAACCCGATATTTCCATTGTTTATGGTGAGCATTTGGGTATGGAAGAGGAAATTGTGCTCTATGATTTGGAGGCCATAAAAAAAAGGCCTGATACGTATCTTTCCATTGTTATGGTAAAAAAAAGGTAATAGTCCGTTAAGGGCTTAAAGGGACTGCGTCCCCCTGGCAGCCCTTAACAATCCCGCCTCCCCCTCTGGCTCTTCGTCCTATACTTTCGTGACTACGTGGCAGGAAAAGAGGCTTTTCCTGCAGTCGTAGATAGGTGTTAGATTCTTGAACGAAAATTTTGCAAGGAATGGTATAAAGACTGCTGCAAAATGCATTGTGTAGCGTCTTTTATGTCAAAACCATTGCGCGGAGGTTTCAGTCTACTGACATAATTGGTTTTTTTTGAAGGGGAGAGTCTGAGAGGGGAAACTTTTTTTCCCTAAAAAAAGTTTCCCCTCTCAGGAAAAAGAAGTTATCAACGTTTTTCTTAAATACCTGTACAAAAAGACTCTGTTATGGTTCTACGGTAAGGGGAATAGTGGCACTTTGGCCCAAATCATCCAAAGCATAGACAATATGCTTTCCTACCCGCATGGGCCAAAAAAAAGGAGCACTTGGCGTACTGCTTCCCACGTATTCTTTATTAACAAACCAAAAAATAGATTTTGCATGGGCCGTACTGGTGGCACTAAAAGTGAGCGTGGTGTTGGCGGTACTTTGCTTATGATAGGTGATGTTTTTTTGGGGGTTTTGGATGAGTAAACTGCTTACATTCCAAGGTTCTTCCACAAGAAAGGGGCAGGGTGTAGCAAAGGCTGGCGGTGTAGGTTTATGGAATCCGGCTTGACTAAAGAGTTGATAAAGATGCGAAGGCCAAAATTCCCACACCACTTCTTTGGCTCCTTCTTCCGGCCCACATAGGCGTAAATTACTTTTGGGGTCAATCCAAATTTTTCTGTAGATACCAGAATTTTTAATGGGTGAGCGGCCTGGTATAAACCAAGTATGCGTTTTTTCAGTACATAGTTCCGTTTGCACATCGCCGGTATCTCGGCAAACTTCTAGGCGCACTAATTTACTTTTGTTGTATTTTTCAGCGAGAATATCTTGAAAACCTTCTTGCTCTCGTAAGGCAGCGGCAATTTGTCGGAAAAGTGGTGTAGCCACACGACTGCCCACCAGCATGGGGTTGGAACTGTTATCAAAATTCCCAAGCCAAACACCCAATACATAGGGGCCCACAATGCCTATGGTCCAAGCGTCACGTAAGCCGTTGGATGTACCTGTTTTATACCGCAAAGGAAAGTTCTTGTGCGTCGATTGTCCTTTTTCTAACGGTGTTTCCAACATGGAAAGGGTAGCTAATGCCGCCTCGGGCGAAAGCAGGGGGGTGGTTTCGCTGTAGGGGGCATCCGTAGTAAAGCGTAAAGGTTGCCAAATGCCATTGTTGGCCAACATGGCATATAAAGCCATTAAATCACGCAAACGAATTTCTGCGCCGCCAAGCACTAAACTTAAGCCATAATGACGCATTTCATGCTTGAGTCCCATGTGCCCCCGTTGCAAAAACGTATGTAAGGGAGGATCAAGGCGAGCAGCCAAGCTAATGGCCGGCATATTACGGCTTAGGCGCAAAGCTTCGTGGGCCGGAAGGGGGCCTTGGAATTGTTTATCGAAATTCTCAGGATTATATTCGCCAAAATGTTCCGGCGTATCCATAAGCATGGTCTGGGGGTGAATAAGCCCTTGTTCTAAGGCCATGGCATAAATGAAGGGCTTAAGGGTGGAACCGGGAGAACGACGGGCCTTTGTACCATCCACTTGTCCGTGTATGAGCGCATTGTCAAAGTCGGCAGAGCCCACCAAAGCCCGTACTTCCATACTGGGCCAATGCACTAGCATGGCCATGGCATTTTGCAAGCCAAAAAATACATTGTGGGCAACGTATTTTTGGATGTTGTTTTTAAGCAGTATTTGATTTTTGCTAGCTATGCTACTGTGAATAATGTGCGATTCTGCCAAAGAGTTTTTGTACTGCTGTAAAAATTCTGTGGTAAGGTGCGGTGCTATGCGTGGTAATTCGGCAGCAGTATAAATACGCAGCGGTGGTGCTTTTGGGGATACAGGCAATTGGGGGTAGTGCTTATTCCATTGCGTGTGTAAAACATTGCGGGCCTTTTCCAGTGTGGGATGGAAAACAAGGCGACCAAAGTCTGTACTTTTAAAGGCACGGCGTTGAGGGTTTTGTGGAATAAGGCTTAAGGCAAGGGCTTGTGTTGCTGTAAGAGTTTGTGTTGATTGGTGAAAATATATTCGAGCCGCAGCGTCAATACCTTCAATATTACCGCCATAGGGGGCCAAAGTAAAATAGGCTTCTAATACCGTATCATGGCCATAATGCCATGTGAGTTGTAATGCACGTAGCATTTGTTGTAATTTGCCCTGAATGCTACGGGTGTGCAAGTTATACCGTAAACGAGCCACTTGCATGGCGATGGTGGAAGCCCCCATACGTCGTCCGCCCACAAGCATGGAAGCCATGGCCCGCACTATAGCCAGAGGGTTCACGCCGGGGTGGGAATAAAAGTGACGATCTTCATATAAAAGTACAGCTTGACGTACATGTTGCGGGATGGATTGTAATTGCGCCCGTAGGCGATATTTATCGTCTGCACTTAAGCCTATACGGATGAGTGTATTTTTATTATCTAGAATAATGGGGGAATAGCTAAGCCCTTGCCATAAAGGCGGCGGTGGTACGCAGGCTATATATATTACTAGGGTTATGCTACACAATATAAGTATAAGACCGCTGGCTAGACCACTTGCTAGCAGGCCTTTACGCCAAGTGAAGGGCCGTGTGAAGGGATGCGCAAGGAAGGAGAAGTATTTTTGCAAAGAGGTGAAGAAACGACGCATTATACCATCCATGGCGAGAAAAAACTTTGTGTAAACGTTGAGACCTTTGCGCAATGCACTGCGTAGGGTTTCATGGAGCATTGACGACACTCAAAAGGAGAGGAAAAAATCTGTATAATTTTTTCCTCTCCTTTTGTTTTAGATGTTGTTTATTGCGGGGCAGTAATGGTCACTTTGCCTACGGCACTGCGTCCTTGGATTGCTGTGTCGTACAATCCTTCGGCTTGCGTTACCGGCAAGGCATAGGTGCCCTTGGTGATGGCCCGAATATGATAGGTGATAATCTGTTTGTCTCTGTTGACTACGTCAAAAGCGGCAATAATTCTATCTTCGCCACGGAAGAGATTTAGGTCACCCCCTGTTTGACTATCGTCTTTATGGTCAAGTACCAATTCAAATCCTCCTGGGAGTAAATCCACAAGAATAATTGGCATTTCCCCTTTCTGTAAGAAGGTGGTCTCCACATCTACACGCAATACTTCCCCTTGGGTGACGGTGCCGGTAAAGGGGCGATCGTCACTGTGGGTCAATATGCGCTTCACACGGAGGTCATTTTCCAAGGCCTTGGTGGGCAGTACGCTGTCATAGCCATAGCTTTGAATTTGCGCATACATTTTTTTGCCTTTGGGAATATTCACATGGAATATTTGGCACATGGGCGCATCGAGTGTATAGTAGTTGGCAAATACTTCAGCTTGGCTTTGCGGCGCATTACTACTGCTGAATTTATCGCAAGTGGCTGCCACATTGGCCAGAGCATTGCTTTGTTCTGGGGCGGCCTTAAGTATGTCAATTAAGGCGAGGGCCACCATGGCGGCATCGGCAGTAGTGTGCGACTTGTTGAAACCTTCAAGAGCTTTTGCCTGCAATGTGGGGACAAACTCTTGGAATTTTTCTGGGAAGTGCTTGGCAAGTACACGAGCATGCATGCCATAGGCCCCCATAGTATCAAGCATGCCATGACTATCGCCCCAAGCTTGCAAATCGTCTGTTTTCAATATGCGTAAGTGCTTTTGTGCATCGCTGTGCATATACAAGGCGGCATAAGCACCAGCCATGAAAGAGTGAGTAATGTCATTGGCTTGTACGCTGTCTGTGTCACGAATAAAGGCTTCGCACAATTCTAATTGTCTGCTCACCACATAACCGGCCCGAGCCAATACCCATGTGGCATAGGCCAATTGGCGCAGTTCATTCACCGTATCAGGGCTTTCGTTGATGAGATTTTCTAAAGTGTTGAAAAGCGTGGGCACCGTTTGTGGCGGTATGGCCATTTGTGCATCACGCAAAGCCAATATGTAATCGGCAGCATAGGCTGTAAGTAGTAGTTGTGCTTGTCCACTGTCGGGCCACGGGCTGACGCCTTCATACTGACGGAATGCCGAAACCAATGCATTGCTAGCATTTTTTAGGGCTTTTTCCTTTTCTTTAGGGCTGAACATTTTCGCATTTTTTTCTAATTCTTTGCTTATGGGAGCATTACTTAAAGCTACCAAGGGGAAGGCTTTACTGAGGTTTTGTTCCACACAAGTAAAGGGATAGTTATGTAAATAGCCCAGTGCCGCTTGTAATAAGGGGAGGGGCACAGGGGAAAGGGTTAAGCTTGTTTGTGCCTTGTAGGGCAAGAGTGTACGTGACACATGGGCATTGGTGGGGTTGTTCAAAAGTAAGGTTTGGGTGCTTAAACGTGGCAACACCGCAGGGCGAATGCTCATGGAGGCATTACGTTCTGTACGTACCCCTTCCGCATCTACTATAACGAAAGTTAGTGTCGTATCGCCAGGCTCTTGCCCCACTTTTACCGTATAGGGTAAAAGCTTTTCTTCCTTAGGCCCTAGGGTAACACTTTCAGGAAGTCCTGTGACGGTAAGGGCTTTGGTGGCGCTGTCCTTGGCAAAGTCATGACGTAACGCAAGGGTAACAGCGGCATCGGTGGTGTTGGTAAGGCCAAGGCCTGCTTCAAAACTATCCCCAAGGGAAGCCATGGCTGGCATTTGCGGGGTGATAACTTGTTTAGCTTGCACAATAACATTGCTTTCGCTTTGGCCTACACTGTCATGGCCTTGGATGACAGCCATGATACGAATATTTCCGTTATAATAATCGGGAATGGGAATTTGCATATCCAAGCCACCGGCGGGAATGTCAACAACGCCACTCCACCAACGTACCGGAGCTTCTTGTTTACGCTTGAAAGGATTTTGGAAGGTACCAAGCAAGCTTAACGCCTGTTCGCCGTCATAGTCGCCGCCACCAAAGGCGGAAAGACGCTGCATAACCTTCTTATCTTGCGCCATCATAAGATCAAACATTTGCTTTGTGTTTACTTCCAAGGCTCGATCAAGCAAGAGATGGTGCAAAGGATTGGGGGTGGCAAAACGAGATAATTGCAAAATGCCTTCGTCCACAGCAAAGAGCACCGCTTTAACAGGCTTACCTTGGGGATTTTCCACACGCCATTGCAAAGGTTTACCCGGTTCTACTTTTTTGGGGGCATCAATGGTCAATTGCGCTGTACGCTTGGCAGTATTAACAGTGATGGAGGCTATAGCAGCACTTTTGGCATCAATGAAAATATTGTCCGATTGTTGGCTTCTGCCCAGCAATACTTGAATATAGCCACGTCCTGTGAAGGATGAGGGAATGGGAAATTCGTGTAAGCTATGGCCTGCGGGCACTTTTACCCATTGCGCAGCGGCCACATTGTCTCTTTCTAAAGTGATTAAGGCAACACCTGCGTAGGGGGCGGTGAGCATAAGTTTAGCCACATCGCCGCCGGAATAATCTTTTTTGTCGGTTTTCAGGTGCAATTTGGCCGTGGGCACACGATAGGAAGACATAATGCTGGGGCGTAAATCATCGTCACCCACAATACTGAAGGGAACTCTGGCCAGTATGGTGCCTTCTGCCAGCACTTTGCCGGCGGCGTCCTGCTGGGTATTTTTGTTTATTTTAACATTAAGCACAAAATCTCCCACTTCTTGGGTGGGCAAATTCCATGTGAGGGTACCTTCGTTGTCAATAACTTGTTCACTTTGAGAAATTTCTGTTTCCACAGGGGTTTCTTCAAAGGTGTATTGACCACGGCTGTCGGTGACCAAGGAGGTTACCGTATTACGACGAGAAATGGAAAAGGTTAATGCACCTGGGGCAGCTTTTTGTAATTGGGGCCCTATAGCCTGGAAGTGCATTTTTGCGGTGCTGTTACGCATAATAAAATCTTGATTGTCAGCGCCTTCACCGGGCTTAAAGCCTAGCATAAAGGTAAGCGGAGACAATAAGAAGTTTTGTTTTTGCGTTACAGAGCGCCCGCCGTCAGGTTCAAAACCTTGGGTTTCAATGGTGCAAGACAAGGTGCCATAACGCCATTGGCTAAAATCAAGGGGCACTACTGCTTGCCCTTTGCCATCGGTGGTACCCGGTTTTAAAGCACGGGTGATGGGGTCGCTTCCTTCAGAGAAGAAGGGCGAGACATCTTGGAAGGTGTAATCCTTAAAAGCAGCAAAGGAAAGCCTAGCAGGGAAAAGCTCCATGGAAGAGGTGACTTTGCGTCCCACAGCCACTTGTCCAAAAAGCGTGTCTAACTGTACCCGCAAAGCCGTAGTTCCCGGCTTATCAGAAGTAACAAGCCATCCCTCGGTTGGTATGGCTTTGGCGGCAGCTGCAGGGTTGGCCGTATCCACCAAGGATGTTTTTATGCGTAAGGTATCAGGAAGGAAATTTTCTATTTTTACAGTACGTGTACCCAATAAAACACTAGCGGCTTGTACTGTATTTGGGGTGGAAATGTTTAATCTATACGTGCCGGTAAAGACAGCTTCTGGAATATCCCACGTAAAGCTATGTATACCTTGACCGGCGGTGAAGGTTTTTTCGTACACTTTACGCCACTTGCCATCATATATTTGAGCAAGTAAGGGCATATTGTCAGGCAATAACTCCCAATCGGTGGTGCGTAAAAGGGCACCAAAGTTTAAGGCATCGCCGGGTCTAAAAATACCTCTTTCAGCAAAGACGAAAGCGTTAAGCGTATTGACACTGCGCTGTTTACCTTCTTGCTGAATAAGCTGTGAGGTGTTAACAGTGCGTGTCCCATCTTCCAATGCCATCCATAAAAAATCTTCGCCTTCATCATTCCACGAGCTACGACGAATAACTATGGCTGTGGGGCTTTTTTCAAATTTAAAACCTGAAAGGTCAGGCAAGGTGGCTAAGCCTTGCTCATCGGTTTTGGCTTCGGCAATAGGCATGCCATTGGTGCCCATCACTTGTACGCTAACATTGCTTAGGGCCTTAGCTGTGGGGACATAGCACACATAGACTTGTTGTGTGCTATTGGGTAAAGATTTTACCACCATGCTCATGTTGGAATACATGAATAATTTACCGGTGGAGGTAACATACTGGCCGTCTCTGTACCCTTCAAGTTTGAGGTATACAAGGCCAGGGGCCACTTTGCCTTGTGCATTGGCAAAAATATCTTTAGATAAAAAGGTGGTAAAGATAGGTTCGCTGGTGTAACTGGCCTTGGCACTATCTCCAGCTTTTTTCAGAACTATTTTACCGCTTATGGCTGTGGTTTCGGCAGCAAGTATTTCGCTACTAAGGGTTTCTGACATGTCACTTATATAGGGTATAGCCAGCTTATTGTCTTGAAAGCGGTAGGCTGTCCAACGTAACTCATCCATATTATCCGTCATGACAGCGACGTTGCTGTCAAGGGAGATGATATTGCCTCTTTGTAAAAACTGTATACGATTGTATGCGCTAGCAATTTTTTTAATGCCTTGCAAATTACGCTCAAGAGGTGTTTTTACCCCTTGTACATTGGTGGGGCCAAAGCCGGCAGCCACTTGCCAATAGACATAGCTGTCAGGGCTTACATCTAAGCGATAGCGGACAAAATCGTCATTTTGGTCGGGAATTTGTACCAATTGCGGTGTGATTTTACGGGCATCTTTTAAAACTTCTTGGCCAATGCTACCGTCGGTCCAATTGGTGGGAATGATATTTTCGTTGGAGCGGTGCTTGGGCAACTCCCAAAGACTGAGGGCTTTTAAAAGCTCTTGGCCGGAAACTCGTTGAGTAAAGTTAAATACTAAATGGGTTTCCATTTGTAAGGATTTATTTTGCCACTTTTCAAAGCTAACCTTTTTTAAGCTGAAAAGGGAATTCGTGCCCGGAACCACCAACTCTTTGGAGGCGTCTCTATCAGGAAAGTGCCACGTATTGTCATCTTGGTCATACCAAAGAGGGCGTACCTTGGGTAGGGTAAGCTTAACGGTACTTTTTTGCTTGGGTAAGGTCAAAATGCGGGCATTGACCACGGCGCGCGTATTGTCGTCAAGCCAAATCCAAGTGCTTTTGCCAAGGCTTAAGCCGGAGCTGTTCACAGCTTTCACTTGAGCATTTGTTTCCAACTGTTGGCGTACTTGAGGGCCTATTTCTTCGGTAAATTCCATGTCAAAAGATAGGGCATGCTCAGCCTTATCAGAAGGGTCAATCCACACTTTAGCTGTATTCATACGGGCAGAGCGTGGTAGGGCGGTGAAAGACACTTGTTCTTGGCTAAGGGTCACATGGGGTGGCATAATTAACTGACTTAAATCCACCACATAACGGGAGCCACTTTTCCAAGAAGTGCTGGGGGTGAAGGCCAATCTTGTAGAGCTTGACCATTCCCATTCGCCTTCAGGCCATGCAATGTTTTTTATGCCTTTGGCTACGGTACCCGATTTACCAAGGCTTGCTGTGCATTTTTTCTTCCAATCTTTTTTATATTGTTTACGACACAGTTCTTCATTGGGGGTAAAATTGATAAAAAATTTGGAGTCACTCCAAACGGGCCGTCCATTATACCCTGCATCAAGATATACCGTGGCAGCTTCTACTGTGGGGACAGTAAAGCCCATGACGGCAAAAAAACATAGGACTGTCCATAAAAAGAGCGGTTTTCGGAACAAAAAGCATGTTCGCTGTTTTGGGAAAGTTGGCATGTTTCCTCCAAAATGTTAAACGTTTATATATGGAAAACTTTGCTTATATACTTTTTTGTATCAAAAAATTTACGAAGGTTTATGTTGCATACGAGGCATTATTTTTGCGTTTTAACAGTCTAAGTTGACGCATTCTTGTGCCTGAGAGGGGAAATTTTTTTGAGAAAAGCTTTTACAAAGCGGGCCCCTCTCAGCCTCTTCCCTTCAAAAAAACCAATAGTGGCAACGTCTTGTCTTTAAAAAGAAAAATCGTGGGACATTCCATATGGTTTGAAAAAATATGTTAGAAAAAGTAATCTATTTAATCAGTATTTCTTTAAGAAATACCTAACATGGGTAAAAAAATGAGGCAAGATAATTTGGCCAGCACTTTTTTAAAAACAGAGCTTTTTAACAGGCTGGGAGGCCTAATAAAGCTTTTTTAACTAAAAGGTAAGCCATTTTGCTCATGCCATGAACGTACAAGGTTTTTGGCTGCTTCCAAGTTTTGCGAACTCATATTGCTACCCAATGCATCACGCTTTTCGTCGGCAGATTCTATGTTTTTACGGGCAGCCATATCAAAGTAGGCCCAAGCCTTGATGGCGTCTTTTTGTACGCCCTCGCCCTCGGCGTACATGGAGGCAAGAACAAAGTACCCCATTTCGTTAAAGTTTTCACTGGCCATTTCGGCATATTCCAAGGCTTTTTTATAGTCTACTTCTGTGCCAAGTCCGGAATAGTAGTAATAACCCAAAAGCCCCATGGCAAGGTAATCATCTTCTTTCATTGCTTTTTGAGCGTAACTAAAAGCTTTGGCATCATTTTTTTCTAGCGGACTTCCTTGGTGATGCATCCAACTAAGCACAGCTTGGGACAAAGCTTCCTCATTACTTTTTTGCGCATACTCCAAGGCCAATTGCGGGTCCTGATCTACTACGCCTTCTCCGGCAAAATAAAAGAAAGCAAGAAGAGCATACGCTTCACTTTCTTTGGCCTTGGCACTTTCTTGCGCTAGGCGAAAGGACGTTTCAAGGTCTCGTGTAATGCCATTGACTTCACCAAAAATAAGAAAATGTGCTAGGCTTGCCGCTGCAGAGGTGTCCTTTTTAGCTGCAGCTTGTAAAAGGCGAAGACCTTCTTGTGTGTTTTTAAAGCTCGGTTCCACAACATAGACTACCCCTAAGGCATGTTGCGCCGAGGCATTTCCTTGAGCGGCGGCTTTCCTTAGCCAATATACAGCTTTGTCGCCGTCTTCCGGAGCTTCGCTTCCTAGCAAATAACATATTCCAAGATAGGTTTGCGCATCAGCGTTGCCGTTAATCGCCTCGGGGTATATCTCTTTAGCATCGCCTGTAAGGCCTGTATTGTTATGAAAATGTTCATCTTTTTCTTGTCCACCTTGCCTGCCTTGTCCACTTTGGACACCTTCCAAAGCACTGTTAAACAAGCCAAGTAAAGAGCTATTGGGATTTCCCTGGTCGTCAGAAGGACTTATTCTTGGCAAGTTTTGTGTTGGTGAGGGATTTTGAGGACTGCTTAAAGAGCCATTGGGGCCCACAGGTGCAGGATTTTGGGCGGAATAGCTATGCGGACTTCCCTCAGCCATATGGGGTTCAATGCCAAGGTCTCGCAAAAATTTTACAGCGTCGGCGGCGAGTAATGAGGCATGCAGCGTCGCTGCGCCACCTTCATCGGTGGCCACCCATGTGTTGATGCCCACCACTTCGCCACGACTATTAATTAATGGACCGCCACTGTTCCCACCGGAAATGACAGCGGTGTGGGCAATGCTTCTTCTGCCATTGGAATGCTGTAGGAAGGTGCTTACAGAACCTTCGCTGTAGACCACCGGAGGTACGTTGGAATTTCCACCGCTTTCAATATTTTCCATACCTTGGTCGAATTGCGTTACTAAGTAGGGAAAACCCCAAGCACTCACCCTATCGGTGCGGTGAATATTTAAGTTAAAGCTTAAAATGGGGAGTTTTATGGGAGGATTGAAACGTAGTAAAGCAAAATCTCGCACATCATCATCAATCCAGTCCACTACTTCGGCACGCACAGGGCTAAAATCTTTTCCGCCAATGTAAAAATTACTGCCACCGTCCACCACATGCCCATTACTCAAAACATAACCGTCAGCCACCATAAAACCTGTACCCATACTCACACCATCGTCGCCACGACTATAAATAAATACGGTGCTTTGCTCCATGGTTTTTGCAATGGCCATACGTCTTTGTTCTGCCCTTTGGATAAGGCGGTCGATGGTTTCGGCATTGTCGGCCAAAGCAGGAGAGACAAAACTTACATATATGCTTAAAAAAGCTACAAAAAAAGTATGTATATAGGGGGTTTTCATGATATATCCTAAGGTAGTTTGTGTATGGTGCTAGATAAAATTTTTGTCAGTTTGCTAAAAAATCGACAGGTTTAAATATTGAGACCTCTGCACAATTATTTTTAAATATAGCTTTGTGCCTTAAATTTGAAAATT
>CAYJDE010000029.1:13502-18335 GCA_964368805.1 uncultured Desulfovibrionaceae bacterium | reverse complement strand
AGGGTTGCGTTATCAATGTCACCGTCAGCATCCTTCACAGTATAGCCAAATTCAAATGTAGCACCATCAGCAGGAATGCTTCCTTGGTTAGGCGTAAAGGTATAAGACCCGTCCGGCTGGAAGGTAATTGTACCGTAGGTTGGTGATGTGGCAGACATGCCATCGGGCGCAACGGTCCAGTCGCTGTCTTTGCCATTGTTGTCTGTAATGCCAACAAGGCTTGCATCTTTACCTTGCTCTTGTAACCAACCATCAGCACCAGCCACATCAGCATTGGCTGTTCCTTCAGTAGTGCCTTCACCTGTAATAACATTACCAGTAATGGCTTGGCCTTCTTTACCCGCATCCGTATCAGCATTGGCTTCTGGAGCATCGTCAAGGATAGTAATATCAAGGGACGGGGTGTCTTCTGATGCACCGCCGTTGACAGTAATATCAAGCTCAATGGTAATGTCTGCATTACCATCACTGTCTTTGTCAGCATAGCTTGTCGTAATGCCATCTTTGTTGTCTGCATCAACAATGCCATCATGATCATAGGCCTTATCAATGCTCACTTCATAAGAGAGCTGCCCAGTATCTTTATCAAAACCGGTGATGACTACTGTATAGCCTTCAAAGGTGAGTGTTTGTTCACCATCAAGGTCACCATCTTTAAAGGTAACATCCTTACCACCAATGGTCACCGAGTGGACATCGTCATAGCCATTAATATCGATGGAACCTGTTTGTGTATAACTGGTAGCGTCGGCGTCATCAATGGTAACGGAGCTGCCTTCAACGATAAACTCAAAGTTTTTAACGTCAACAGTCACGTTACCGGATTCTGAGTCGTTGTCACCGTCAGTTACCGTATAGGTAAATTCGATGTTTGGAATAATGCCATCAGGAATGTAAGGTTTATCAACGGGGGCACCGTCTACACTCATGTTGAACTTAAAGCTGACATTGCTTCCATCAACAACGATATCACCAATTTTTTGGCCTTCATACCAAACTTCTGTGCCGTTTTCTATGCTAAATTCAGAACCTTCTTTAACGCCAAAGGTTAGACTGGCACCTTCTTGGTCAGCACCGTATTCAAATGTAAAGAGGTCAACTTCATTGGCAGTTGTGCCTGTGCCCAGTACCACTGTAATATCGTTACCGTCGGTTTTATCTGTATCTGTCCAAGATGTGGTTATGGTTGGGCCATCGTCATTGATATTTACTTCAATGCTTGCATTTAAGCCTTGGCCTGCGCCATCACTACTGTCTTGAATAAATACATCCAAAGATTCGGCACTATTTTGTAGCTCATTGTCATTGTCTGTTTCAGTATGCCCAAGGAAGGGTTTTGTTTGGGTATAGTTGTATTCAAGTTCAAAACTTCCCGTTGTACTATGGGCTGGGCCGGTAATAGCAAAGGTGAATTCGCCGTACTGACCACCCACCGTTACAGAGGCAGGGTCAAGTGACCAGGTGCCATCAGCATTTTGATGAATGGTAAATTCTTGACTTTCATTGACACCATCACCGTCGGCATCAAAGCCTAAATCAATGGTGACTTTACCACCATCCATGCTTTCAACGGAGGTAAATTCAATGGCATTGGACTGTGTGCGCTCTGCTTCTGTTTTAGGGGCAGTTCCATCACTTAACCAAGAGTCATCTGTAGATACAAAAGAATTTCCACCTTCTGGTGTGACAATTTCTGGCACGTCATTGGTACCGTTAACAGTAAATTCCAAGGTGACTTCATTACTGGTGGCATTGTGCTTGTCAGTAATAATCACATCAAATTTTTCTGTGGCAGAGGCCGTATCGCCGCCAAGGGCATCCAAGGTGTTATATTTATCGCCATCGGCTTGCGTGTATAAGGTGTAGGTATATTCGCCTGTGCTACCATCAATGGTAAGTGTACCATACAGGCCTTCAACGGTGACATCTTCACCGGCACTAGCAGCGGCGTCGCTGTTGCCTGTGGCGTCGTTTTCCACGCTGAATTTTTGTTCAGCAATGGTGTCGCCATCGGTGTCAACGTCGCTGTGGGTAATGGTGCCGACCACGGTGTTATCTGCGCTGTCTTCAGTAACAACAACGTCATAGCCTTCTTTTGTGGCTATGTTTGTAATTTTTGGCGCATCGTTGGTACCATGAATGGTTACCGTTACAGTAGTGGTGTCAGTACCGCCATTACCATCGCTTACTTCTACGGTGAACGTTTCTTTAACCACGTCGCCATGGTTAAGGCTGTTGGCTTTAGTGTCATCAAAAGCATAACCAAAAGCACCGGTGTCAGGGTCAATGGTAAAATCACCGTATTGTCCTGTACCATTTTGTACAGTAAAGGTGAGGGTGTCGCCATCTCTATCTTCGGCAATCACGTAGCCTGTGGCATTAAATTCGCCGCCAAAAGCTGTATTGCCACCTGCAGCGGTGTCAGAAATATCAGCACCGCTGTTATCACGCCCCACGCCGGACTCGATAACGTCCACAGTACCAGGGAAAGCCTCGGGAGCATTCTCGTTACCGTCGGGGGTTACCACAACGTCCACAATGGTAGGTGGTGTGTTGAGGGGGGCTGCGGCAGGTGCGGCAGCAATAGGTGCGGCAGCTTCAAGAATTTCCTGCGTTTCAAAGGTATCAGGATATTCTTGGTCGAGACGACCCAAGCGATCAATACCGCCAAGAAGCGTACCTGAAAGGGTGTCTACAGAAACGCCACTGCCTTGTGGGCTTGTTGCTGCGGCATTGCCTGCTGCTGGCATAAGTTCTTCATTAAGGCTTGCGAAGAAAGCTTCTCCACCTACTTCAAGGCCCTCAATAAGAAACGTAGGCATGTTTTCAGAGGTGTAGGCTTGATAAAAATCTGCCAAATTAACTTTGGAACCGTCTTCAAAGCTCATAACTAGGCTTGTGCCGTCGCGAGAAAGGGTGGCATCGGAAGAGTTGAATTCAAAAACTAAACGATCTTCAGCTTGTGGGGTAAGGGTTGTGGTTTGGCCAGCGGCAGGTTTTTGTAATAAAATGTCAGCCATAACATTCTCCTCAAAGAAATTAAACGTACAGAAAGGATGCGTCTGACGATAGACGCAAAGAAAGAGTATTGATAGATATACTCAGGCCGTGTTCGAGAAAAAGGCGCGACAAAGAGATTGCCAACGACGAGGATTACTCCTCAGGCTTACCGTAAAAAAGGCAGGCCCTATAAACGCAAATTACTTGAGGAAGAAAGCTTTCAGACCACGAGAGATAAGAGCGGGGAAAACGCTTCGTACAGAAAAAATAATAAACGTTCAAAAATAAAGAGGGTGAATAAATGAAGGCTTCACCACACAAAACACATGTTGCGTTTCGTAAAGCCTATCTATTCACTAAGGTTTAATTTGTCAAGTAAGAGTCTTTAAAAAAATATTTTTTTAAGAGATTTTGCTGCGCGGGGTAGCGAGATTTTATGGGAAACTTTATTCTTTATAGTCGGTTAGAGTTTTAAGTTTTGTTAGCGTTTGCGCATATACCCGCTCATAACTAGTCCGCCAGGCAAGGTTTGACTGTGAATATGTGTAAATTTTAAGGGTTCTACCAAAGGGCCAAACAGGGGGATGCCGCCGCCAAGTATGATGGGCAGAAGGGTAATGGTCATGCTGTCAATGAAATCTTTTTTCAGGAAGCTTTGCACAAGTTTACCACCGTCAATATATAATTCCTGATAACCTTTGCGCAAAGCATTAAGGAGGGCATCTTTTATAGTATCTTGACTAAGGGTGGCTTTGCCTTCATAGCCGCTAGGTAAAGCGTGTAAGGATGTACTCATAACAATGACCGGCTTTGTATAGGGCCATAGGCCCATGCTGTGTACCATTTCAAAGGTGCCACGCCCCATAATGATGGCGTCCATACTCTCCATAAAGAGCGTAAAAGGCGCTTCGGGACTCGTGTCCTGTGGGTACTCATTAAGCCAACTTACACTATTATTTTTATCTGCTATGTAGCCATCAAGGCTCATACCCATAAAAATATGATTTGCCATATGCTTTCTCCTAAAAAATATCTTTAATAGCACTATCGAAAACGTATTTACATGACACCTGATACGAGACCTCTGCATACGCTATTTTACACTTCTCACAAATTTTCAAATTTTAGACACAAAGCTATATTCAAAAATAATTGTGCAGAGGTCTCGATACAAAGATAGCCGAAAAGGTAGAGATTCCACATAATGCATTGCTCAGAGGTCTCCTTTATAGACGCAAAAACCCTTCCTGCCAATACTAAAAGCACGAAGGGTTTTTCTTTTATATGAGCGTCGATCTTGTGAGGAGATCAAGATGCACTACGACGCATGCCGAGGATGTCGAAACATAGACCCAGTTATTATGTTTCGCGCCTGGAAAAATTTTTTGTAGGTGTACCTAAGGGCTTGCTATGAGCCTCTTAGCCCACTTGTGTTTTTAACCACTGCTTAATGCCTGGTGTTGGCGTAAAAATTCCTTTAAGTTTGCCGTATTCTTCATGAAATTCTTCACGCAAATCTTGCGGTAAAGGCATGGTGAAAATGTCATCGGCTCTTTCAGAATTACGGCGTACCAGACGCAACATGGGCTCATCTTCCCATGTGTCTACCACAAAATAGGTAGAATAATCATCCTTGGAGCGTACTGGTGGGTATTCGGCGTTCCAATCGTTATTGCCCCATTCTAAATACATGGTTACTGCATGTTCTGGGGTAAGGTTCCAATCTATGTCGTATTGTATAGTTTGTAGGTTTGTCATACTGTCCTCCTTATGTGGTGATTTAATAGTAATCATTCCTTTTAAGCTTGGCAAGTGTTTTGGTATGTTTTTTTT
>CAYJDE010000029.1:3296-13402 GCA_964368805.1 uncultured Desulfovibrionaceae bacterium | reverse complement strand
ATTTAATAGTAATCATTCCTTTTAAGCTTGGCAAGTGTTTTGGTATGTTTTTTTTGAAATTTTTCAAAAAAATTTTTATTTGATATGTAATATGTTAAAATATATCTCTTTTTAAGAGAATGGTGGGCTAAAAAGTAATAGTCCCGCACGTCTTTGTAGTAAAATAAAGATGTTAATAAAGACGTGCGGGAAAGTAACGTATGGGAATACGCTTTAGAAAGTAAATTGGAAAAGATAGCCAGCGCCTATGGCCATAATTAAAACGACTGCTAAGAAAGCCACGATGATGGGAAGTTTAAAAAGAGATTTTAACAATATGACCTCGGTTAAGCTAGCACCGCCGCCACCGATAATAAGTGCCATAATGGCACCAAGGCCCATGCCTTTATCAAGCAACACATCGGCAAGAGGAATGAGTGCTTCTACACGTACATATAGCGGTATACCAATGACAGCAGCAATGGGCACGGCAAAAAGAGAATCGCCACTAGCATGCTCTGCAATGAAATCGGAAGGCACAAAGCCGTAAATAATGGCGCCCAAGGAAATACCCAATAGCAAATAGGGTAAGACTTCTTTAAATTGTGCATAGCCATCTTGTAAGGCAGCACTGCAACGCTGCTTCCATGTGGCGTCTTGAGCTACAGAAGGTGCGCCGCAGCAAGAAGCATGCGTGTTTGCATCGTCGCCACAACAAGAATTCTGCGGTGCAGGTTGGGCTATAATAGGCTCGAACAGGGGTTTTGCCGTGGAGGATGGACCACAACATGCGGAGGCAGCGCCCGTGGAGGAAGGGGATGCTTGTTGTGAGGAAGAACAACAATGCTGTTCTGTATGCACGGAGTCAAAAGCAGACGCTGCATCTGCGCAGCAACTCGTTGCAGACCTAGGTTGTATTGCCATAACTGGTTTCATCTCTAACGTCATATCTTTAGCTTCGCTAGGGCAACAACTGGTTGTCTTGGGGGTATCTTTTTCAAAAACATCTTGGATAATATGTCGTTCATATCCCATGTTTTTAAGAATATAACCTGCCATAATGGAAACAAATAAAGCAACACAGGTATAGGTTATGGTAACTTTAAGGCCAAAGGTTGCCACAAAAAGCCCAATAATAATGGGATTGAGCAAAGGGGAGGCAAATAAAAAGGTAAGGGTAGGGCCAAAACCTGCTTTGGCTCGTAAAAGTCCTTTAAGCATGGGTATGGTAGAGCACGTACAAAAAGGTGTAATGGCCCCTAAACCTGCAGCTAGCACATAGCCACGTTTTTTACTGGCACCCAGCATTTCTTGTACTTTACTGTCAGAAATATATTGTTGCAGCAAAGAAACACCGGCTGAAATAAGAATAAATAAAATTGACAGTTCTATTCCTAAAAATAAAAACATACCGAGGGCGTCTTTGAGCATGGGAATATAGGCTTCCATAAAATCTCCTTGTTTGAATTATATTTCTAGAATAATCGAAATATAAAACTTGTCAAGAAAAAATTTTCTGCTTATACTTATGTCATTCATAAGTGAGGTATGCATGGATTTAGAAAACGCTGCTGCAGTGCTAAAAGAGTTGGGGCATCCGACGCGTTTAAAGGTGTATCGCCGTTTGGTTATTGCCGGTGCAAAAGGCCTAATGGTAGGTCAAGTGCAAAAAGAATTAGATATTCCTGCTTCTACCTTAAGCCATCATATTGCAGCCTTGGTGGCGGTAGGCCTTGTACAGCAAAGAAGAGAAGGGCGCACGCTGTTTTGTACGGCGCAATATGCCACTTTACAAATGTTACTCAGCTTTTTGACAAGCCAATGCTGTGCTGGTGAGGGAGGGCAAGAGCTGTTTGGGGGCATTGTGGGGTTTGAAGAAAAGTAAAACGGATATACACAAAAAAAAGCACAGTCTCAGTGATTGTGCTTTTTTTTGTGTAAAGGGCTAGCCTGCAACAGCGCCGCTGCTGCCGGCGGCTTGCACCGCCTCATCATATTCTTTTTCAAGGGTAACCATCAATTCTTTGACAGAAACAATGCTATCTATTTTCCACACATTGCTACCGCAAAAAGCAAATCCTTTGTTCAAATTGCCGCGCATGGCACTGATAAGGGCCATGGCTATACAATAGGGGGTTTTTTCTTGTTCGCAGGTTGCCACACAGTGAAAAGCGCACTTGAAGGGTTTGGTGTTTCCTTCGCGCATGGATTCAATGAAAGGCCCCACTAAGGCACGCCCGGGCATACCCACAGGACTTTTGATAATGGTAATATCTTCTTTTTTGGCTTGTACATAGGCTTGTTTAAAACCATCGGAAGCATCACATTCTTCTGTGGCCACAAAGCGTGTGCCCATCTGCACACCGGAGGCTCCAAGGTCAAGGATGCGCTTAATATCTGCGCCACTGTACACACCACCGCCGGCAATGACAGGGATGGCACGTCCGGCTTTATCTTCAAGGCTTTTGGCCACGTCCACCAATTCTGGTACCAGTTTTTCCAAAGCAAAGTTAGGGTCGTCTAAATTTTCGGCTTTAAAACCAAGATGGCCACCGGCTTTGGGCCCTTCAAGTACGAAGGCGTCGGGAAAGTAGTCGGCACGGCTTATCCATTTTTTAGCAATGATAGAAGCTGCTCTGGCAGAAGAAACAATGGGGACAAGTTTAGTACGAAATTCTTCTTTCTTTTGTTCACAGACATCACGGAAAATTTTGGGCAATTCTAAAGGAAGTCCGGCACCGGAAAAAATAAAATCGGCACGGTTTTCAATGGAAGTGCGCACCATTTCACTAAACGTAGTGAGGGCCACCATAATATTTACACCGATGAGGCCAGAAGTAAGCTTACGGGCTTTAATAATTTCTTGTCCTAAAGCGCGCACATTGGCTTCAATGGGGTTTTTTGCAATGTCAGGTTCTTTCATACCTATCATGGCACCTGCTATTACGCCAATGCCGCCTTCATTGGCTACGGCAGAGGCGAGGCTGGAAAGAGAAATGCCCACACCCATACCGCCCTGTATAATGGGCAGTTTGGCCGTTATGTCGCCAATTTTTAAACTTGGTAAACTCATATTTTTCTCCAAAATAAGACATATAAAATTTACACGATTGCTAAGAAAGAGTGTGTAAAAACATAAAGCAAAAAAAATGCCTGTTGCGTTTTATAACCATGCCAAAGGCTTTTGCCAAGAGGTAAACCCCTTGCGCTTATACGGTACCGAAAGGTAACATACTGTAATCGTTACTGCGAAAGTGAGTTTTTTTCCAAAGCCTTTGCTCTAACTTTTCAATGTAATATATGATTGTACGCTGTAATGATAAAATGAGCAACATTTCTTTTCTGGGAGAATTTGTGGAGAGCTCTCTTCTTGTGAGGATAAAGAAAAAAATAATCCCCCTTTCCCGAAGGACAGGGGGATCACATACCTTGAAGTTTAAACTACAATGCCAAAAGGTTTGCTTTGAAGTTAGAACAACAGTGTGTGTGGATTTCGCTTAGCTGCCTAAAACGTGGCTAGCGATGCCGGAAACCATAATTGCACACCAAAAGGTAAATACACCATATACTACTTTTTCGTTTTTCATAACCTGCTCCTTAAAGTTCTAATACTGGGTAGAAAAATTTGCTTAGCTGGCCAAAACGTGGCTGGCAATACCGGAAACCATGATGGCACTCCAAAAAGCAAATACTGCGTAAACTACTTTCTCATTTTTCATAACATACTCCTCAATGTTTTATGATTTCAGGCTTCTACAAGTGATTTCATAGAAGGCGTCATCGTCGTAAGGTTTACACTAGCAAAATTTGAGAAATAAAGGCAAGAAAAAAATGTTTTGTGAAAAAGGTTTTTTGAAATTTTTTTTTCATATTATATCAGAGTATTACAAGACTAATACGCATTTATTCACAATTCTTTAAGAAGTATGTTTATATGTTGCATCTTTGCTCTATGCGTTGCAACTTTGCCCATAGTAAAAACCCTGCCTAATAACATAACTTGTTATAAAGGCAGGGTTTTTTTGAAAAGAATTTGTATATTACTTGCTTTTAAAAGAGACTAATTTGCTATGATATATTATTCACAAAGCCATTGTTGTAAGACAACCATGAGGTTTTTGGGGTCTATGGGCTTAGTTAAATAATCGTTAAGGCCCACAGCAATACCCTTGTCTTTATCTTCTTTCATGGCATTGGCTGTTACGGCAATGATGGGCAATTGCTCTATGCTATAGCTTTGGCGGATAATTTTTGTGGCTTGAATACCGTCCATAACCGGCATTTGCATATCCATCAAAATAAGGTCGTAATTGGATTTTTGCACCATCTCCACAGCAATTTTTCCATTATCGGCCATGGTAATATTGGCTTCAGTTTTTTGCAGTAGCTCTTCCATGATGAGTTGGTTAATCATGTTATCTTCTACTACTAAAATACGCTTATTACTCAAGTTGACATGCAATTCGCCTTCTTCAATTTCTTTGCGAATTTTTAAGTCGCCCCCCAGTACAGGAGGAAAGAAAAAGATCATGGTAAAGGTGGTGCCCTTGCCTATGGTGCTTTCTACCTGAATATGCCCACCCATAAGTTCCACCAGCTGTTTACTAATGGCAAGGCCAAGGCCGGTACCACCAAAGCGGCGGGTAATGGAAGCGTCTGCTTGGGAAAACGGCTTAAAAAGCATTTCTTCTTGCTGTTTACTAATGCCAATACCCGTATCTACAACCTTAATGCAGACGGGAACAGTACCTTCAGGGATGCTTTTTTCTTGAAGTAGGTGATCGTAAGGGGTGCAAAGGACGCTAACGCTGCCTGTTTCAGTAAATTTAATGGCATTTCCCACAAGATTGTTGAGCACTTGGCCTAAGCGTGTGGGGTCTCCCATGTAAAAGCCACCAAGTTTGGGACTAATATCAAAGATAAGGCTTAGTTTTTTAGAAGCGGCGCCATCTTGATAGATGGTAAGTACTTGTTCGCCAAGTCCACGTAAGTTGAACTGTACATTTTCCAGTTCAAACATACCTGCTTCAATTTTTGATGTATCTAGTACATTATTAATGATGCCAAGTAGACTTTTTCCGGCTACTTCAATTTTTTCCACATAGGTTCTTTTTTTATGTTCACTTTCTTCACTTTCAAGGCAAAGATGCGCAAGACCAATGACGGCATTGAGAGGTGTGCGTATTTCATGGCTCATATTGGCTAAAAATTCGCTTTTCATGCGGCTGGCATCGTCGGCTTTTTGCACCATAGCTCGCATGGATTGTACCATGTCTTGTAAAGCACGGTATAAGACGCCCACTTCGTCATGGCGGTCAAATTCTGAAAGGCGATGTATGGTTTGTTTTTCTGCTTTTTTCTGCTTTTTTTTGAAAGGAAGTTTTTGGCTAAAATTGTACCATATTTTTTGAAAAAAAGTAGGTCCGGTACTGCCAAGGTTTAGGTCTTCGTCAAGGACGCCTTTGGCCACTTGTTCGGCATATTGCACAGCCTTTAACAAAGCAGCCACAATATAACTTACGTGAAGATAAATAATAAGTGTTAGAAGTAGAAGTAGGCCTATGGCCACAAAGGTGGCATTGCGGCGTATAAGTTCGCCCGGGGCAGAGAGCTCGTCAAAATCGCGCACAGCCACGGCAATCCAGCCGGCTTCTGGTAAAACATCAAATTGCGCAATTTTTCCTTCACTATTTTCTTCAAAGGAAATCTTCCCTTTGCCGGTTGCAAGAATTTCTTGGCCCCAAGCGAAGTCTTTGAGATTTTTGCGCAAGACAAGGGCTTCATTTTGATGAATAAAGACGGTTCCCTCTTTATCGGCCACAAAAATATACCCTTTTTCCCCTAAGGACATACGCTCACTCATGGTGTCAGTAAGCTTTGATACATTGTAAACCACTCCGATGATGGCATTGGTATGGACACTGTATACCGGAGATGCCACGTTGTAGACCACCATATTTTTATAGCGATAGGGGCTGCTAATGGAAACTTTACCTTGCATGGCTTCTCGAAAGAAAGGCTCGTTAATCACACTAGTATTGCGAAGTTCTTTTTCGGTATGGTCGAGGATGAGACCGCCAGTAGATGCAATGCCTATCATAACATAATGATAGGTATTGGTCATATTGACAATGCGATCGTTGGCATCAGAAGCATAAGCACGACGCAATTCGTATTCACCGGAAAGGTAGGGCTGTAAAATACCTGTTTGAGCAAGCGAGATGGCGTTTAGAATGTTAAAATCAAGACCGGCTTTTAATTCCACCAGAGCATTCGACGTGGCCATTTTTTGCAAAGAAGTGTTACTGTCTTTTAACGCATCAATGCTCATTTCATAGGTAAAATGAGTTGAAACAAAAAGACCTATAAACACAGTAAGTAAAACCGGCACTAAAATCTTATAAAGAAGTTTCAAGCGTTTCCTCCTTATAACTATCAAAAACACTTACTGCTTTTACCAAGGTTTTTTCTATTAATCAAGCACTTTTGTCTGCGTTTTTCATTGGAATTTCATATAATTAACCTTGAAAATATGTTTTTTTTTACGCATTTGCTTTTTTGAGACCTCTGCGCAATTCATTGCGTGGGGCTCATGGAGCGTTGACGACAGTCATTATATTAGTACTTTCTTAAAAAAAGAGAGCAGTAGATTTTAAGCGCATTACTTTTTTTGGGTGCGGTTAAAAAAGAGGGCTGTATATCTAAAATAGGTTTCAGAAATGGGTTTTTCGATGTAATTAAAGCTTTCTTGCAATATGAGATCATTATAATTAGGACCAATAAATCGAGATTGAAAAGGAGACATTTTTATTTCTCGCACGGTACTGTGCACAACGCCTACAGGCTTTTTTTGCCATAATACTAAACATGCCCCAACTTTTTGTCCTTGTGCCAAGGCTGCAGTAGCATTTTCTTGCGTGCTGCTCGTCCATTGGGCTTGTCCCACCAATATATAATGCGATAGATTTTTTTGCTGCTCATCTTGCATGTTGTGTTCTGCAGGTATAATTTTCAAGGCAGGTGTTGTGCATGTTTGTAGGTTTTGCGCCTGCCCTGCAGATAAGGAGCGATAATTTTTTTCAAAGCCATTAGGGGCACAGCTGACCAAAAGAGCACATATACAAAGAAAATATAAAGGGCGGTGCGCAATTTTGGTAGTAGATTTGGCCATGAATGTCATGCCATATTGGCTGGCAGTTGTAGCCATTGTTCGCATTTTTGAGAGAGAAAATACTGGAGAATAAGACATATGCACCTCTTTTGATTACTTTTAGGATAAAGGGAAAAATATGTTTTTGCATTGCAATTCTTCATAAACTAGCATAATTTATTTTTTTGTAAAAATAAATCAAGAAGTATTGATTTAACGTGTTTTTTTACTTTTCAAATCGTGTCGCTACAAAGAGTGAAGATCGTCTGTCTGTAGGAAAACGATGAAAAAGACATTTCATCGGAAATTTTTTTAACTGACTTTTTTGACAGGCTGTTACGCGAAGTAATGCTATAGTTTTCCAGTTGAAAGAAGTAACATTCTAATTTTAAAATATTTTTTAGAAATGGACGTTTTTATGTCGCGAATTTTTCTTTCTTTACATCCTTTTTATGAAAGTGGCCCCATTATGGGGAGAAAACAAGCTAATGCGGGTTTTATAAATGCGCTTTTTCGTAAAAATCCTTTTGACTTGTATCATTTTTATGTGGATCAGCCCAACAGCCTTATACGCCGATGGCAGGAAGAACCTGACGCCAGGCCCCTTTGGGAACGTGGAGCTTTGCATGCTTTTCCCCGCACCCATTTGGAAAAGCGTTTAAGTATTGTGCCCTATACGGTATGCCATTTTTCAGATCCCATGACAGAATTTGCTGCCATGTGTCGCGTGCGCAATGCCGTGGCTCCACATATTTTTCCCATTACAGCGGTAAACCATACCATAAGCTATAAAGAATATGCTGAAAGCACCTTGGGACATATATGGGAAGGGTGCAGTCCCCGTGATGGTATAGGGTGTACATCTCATGCAAGCCGCTCTATCATGCAGGCTTGGTATACCCATGCAAGACAAGCGCATCATATTCCGGAGCATTGGGCACAGCCTGATTTAACTATTATTCCCTTGGGCGTGCCAGATCCTCAATTGGGTAATGATGGTCTTTTACGTCAAGAGTTTCGACAAAGTAACAAGATAAGCCCTGAAACAGTACTTATTCTTATTTATGGGCGAATCAGCGTCACCGACAAAATGGATGTACGGCCTTTTTTTAGTGCATTAAGACGTTTGCGTCAAAAACATCCTGAGCAGCATGTACATTGTATTATTGCTGGCGCCACTGACGATGATGCCACCATGAAGGAGCAGTTGGAGCAATTGACCTTGGCGTGGAATATTCCTTTTACGCTCATCGGGCATCCTTCTCGAACCATGAAAAAGCAATTATTTGCCGCCGCAGATATTTTTGCGTCACCGGTGGACAATATTCAAGAAACCTTTGGCTTGACCCTTGTGGAGGCGGCGCAAGCCGCCTTGCCCGTGGTGGCCAGTGATTGGGATGGGTATAAAGATATTGTGGTGCACGGAGAAACAGGACTTCTTGTGCCAACCATGGCGCCTACAAGTACGCCGGCACTCGATACCATGGCCGGAGTTTTTTTCAATAAGATCCATCAATTATTTCGTTGCCAGCAAACGGTCATAGATATTCCACATTTGGAAAAAGCCCTTTTTACTTTAATTTCCGATGCACGTTTGCGACAATCCATGGGAGAAAAGGCGCAGAAAAGGGCTGCACAGCTCTACACCTTTGATGCGGTGGTGGAGCAATGGGTCGCCTATTGGGAGACACTAGCAAATACGCCCATAAGTGCGGAGCAAGAATCCCGTATTCGGGCGGCGCAACATCCTTATGCTTTGGCTTATGGTCAGGTTTTTAACGTCTATGCCAGTCACAATTTGTTAGAAGAAAGTATCCTTGAATTGACGGATTTGGGCCTTGCTTGCCTTGAAAATAGAGCCCCTTGGAATAATTATAGCCTTGTGGCCGTAAATTTACAGGAAAATCTTATACGCAAATTGTTGGCTCATATTCAGCAGGCCCAAAAGGGGCAGGAGGCAGATTCAATAAAAGAGACGCAGAAGGGCTGCACTGTAGAACAAGTACTTGCTGCAGCTAAAGAGCATACGTGGGGGCAACGCTATTCTACCGAAGTGCTTAGGGCTCATTTATATTGGTTGTTAAAGCAGGATTTGCTTCAAAGAAACGCTGATTAATAACATTGTTTCGTACCAACTTGACGAGACTCTATGCTCTATGGAGACCTCTGCGCAATTCATTGCGTAGGTCTCATGGAGCGTTGACGACAGTCTTATGATGTTTGATTTTTCAAACCAAATTATATGCGCCACAATTTTTCTTTCAAGGATAAAATACTGCCGCAATGGTTTTTTTTGAAGGGGAGAGTCCCCAAAATGTTTGAGAGGGGAAACCTTTTTTTCCTAAAAAAAGCTTCCCCTCTCAGGAAAAAGAATGCATCAGCGCTGTCTTTGCCAATATAAATGTGACATACAGAGCTTTTTATTCTTGATCTGTACTTAGCGCGGGTTCATTGTTCACTATAGGTGCTTGCTGTACGGGAGCCTTTTCTGCCTGTTCATTGTGCTTTGGCTCTTTTGCCAAATGCGATGAATTTTCCGAATCAGGTAGCTGTGCCGGATTTACAGAGGGAGTAGACGGCGTGGCAGAAGAATTCAGAGGGTTTGTCACAATACGTGCTTGTGGTATTTCAAGATCCGATGATTTTACCTTGGTGGAGCCAGCAGCGTCTGTCGATGGTGTGTATTGTTGTTCTAAAAGTCTTTGCTCTTCGGGCGTAAGTATGGCCGGATTGGGCATGACAGTAGAGCCGGCAGCGTTTGTCGATGGGGTGTATTGCTGTTCTAAAAGTCTTTGCTCTTCGGGTGTAAGTATGGCCGGATTGGGCGTAACAGGGGGGTGGGATGCACCATCCTGAAGCTTAGGGGTTTGCACATCTGAACTTTGTATATTGGGGCTTTGTGTGCTTGGCCCCTGCACATCTGGATTTTGCTTTGTCGGGTCTTGCAAGGCAGGGGCGTCAAGGTGTTGCTCCTGAG
>CAYJDE010000029.1:0-3196 GCA_964368805.1 uncultured Desulfovibrionaceae bacterium | reverse complement strand
CAGGTACTTTTGTTTCTGGCATGTCTTTAGGCACAGGGCTTGTAGTCAAGGAATCTTTTTTGGTAGCCATTTCTGGGCTTTTTTCCTTGGCAGTATTTTGTTTTTCTACATCTTTTTCCTTTTGCGTAGGAGAAGTGCCACCGATAAGTATTGTTGCTTTATCATTTTTGCGTCCTTCATGTATAATACGCTCCACGCGTAATCTTCTGGCCTCATCTACATCTTTTTCTTCGTCAAGACGCTGACGAAGGGCCTTTCTTTCTTTGGGGTCAAGACTTACTGCATTGTCAAAATCAAGAGAAACAGCAGGTGCTACACGAATACGAGGAGTCGGTTCCGATGTTTTAACTAGTTTAGCAGCAATGGCATCGTGTAGTTCCAAGGCAATGTCTTCAAAGTATGGATGTACTTTACCAGATTCAAGGCTGTAGGCTTTTTTGCTACTTCCACGATATTGTACAATATATTCTCTGGAGCTATACTCAATGGTAAAGCTAATAGACTCTCTACCGTCCATATTAAAAACCATCATGATGGTGCCTGGGGCACTATCTTGCACACGCCAGCGCAAACTATGCCCTGCGGCAAAGATGGCTTCACGTACTTCCACAACGGTGGGGTAATAATCGGGAATTTCAATGCTTACAGGGGCTGTAACCACAATTTTTTGTGCTTTATACTTGGTGCAGCCGCAAAGGGTGCAGAGCAAGATAAGACAGAGAAGTGGTAAGTGTTTTTTCATTATATCTAGTCCTTTATGCCTATTTTTTGTTTTCTTCTTCAGTAATATTAATTTGCACCACGGTTTCATTTTTTACCAAGGTTACGGGGCCTGTAGTGTGTAATTCTTGGGGGAAATCATCGCCATAACTGCTGTCTCGATCTTTTTCAAAGTTATATTCTTTGATGAAAATGTCCCAACATGTAATAAAGAGTACAGCCAGTAAAGGACCCACAATAAAACCATTCATGCCAAGAAGGGCAAAGCCGCCCAGTGTAGATAGTAAAACTAAGTAGTCTGGCAAACGGGTGTCGCGTCCCACTAAGATGGGGCGTAGTACATTATCCACAAGGCCGATGACGCCCACACCAAAAGCTGTAAGAATAAAGCCCGATTGTATATGGCCCGTGGCAAAGAAATATATGGCCACAGGGGCCCATACAAGACCTGCACCCACCAAGGGTACCAAGGATAAAATGGTCATGACGCCGCCCCAAAGTATGGGGGCTTCCACATCTAAAAACCAAAAAATCAAACCGCCTAAGGTGCCTTGTACCATAGCAACCACAAGACTGCCATTGATGGTGGCCTTGGTAACTTCTGAAATTTTGCTAAATAGTAAGGCTTCGCGTTGATCGCCTAGGGGGAGGGCTCGATGCAAAAGATGAATAATAAAATGTTTATCACGCAAGGCGAAGAAAGAAACATAGAGCAACAAGCCCACTTCTGCAATAATGTTTACGGTTGTTGCACCAATGGATACGGCCTGTTGGCCTATGTATTTGCTCATAAATATGAAGAGTTCTGCAATTTTTTCTTGGACTCCTTGAGGGTCAATCTTCATTTTTAACATATACTCTTGCACGAGGGGGAAAGAATTTTTTACTTTTTCAAAATAGGCGTTTATATCAATTTTTCCGCTGGTAAGCCCTTGATAGAGCGCAAGGCCTTGCTCTAAAAATTCGCTGAACATAAAAAGAAAGGGCAGTACTACAATCAGCACGGTTAATATAAGAGTTATGAGGGCCGCAAGGTTTGGTCGCTTGGTCAGTTTTACAAAATAATCATGCACTCGGGAAAAAATAATGGAGATGGCTACTGACCAAAAAATAATACTGAAAAAAGGAAACATGAGCATAAAAAAAGCAGCACTTACTATAATAAGAAGGCCGATAAAAGACTTATATTCCATGCTGGAGTTCATGATATTTTCCTTGGTTAGTGGCGTAAAAAGTAGTTGCGTTGCTTGGGTAATAGTGCAAGCAAGGATTAAAGTGTACACTTTTTTTGCAAAAGAGTAAATACGAAGCAAAACGTGTAAAATGGACTGCGTATAAGGGTAAAACAAAAAAATTATCATGTGTTATCAATTGATTTTTAGTTGTATCGACTGTTGTCAACACTTCAAGAAACCTTACGCAATGGATTACGCAGATGTCTCGTATAATGATAAAGCTAAAAATGGTCTTGTGTTATTAGTACTTAGAGCGTGTTCACATAAAGGCAGAACTATTTCCCTACGTAATTGTCAGAGTATAAATACGTAGGGTTGTGATAGTGAAAAGGTTGTTTTTTTGTATAAAAAGAGTGTTTTTGTGTTAATAACGCCTGAAAATGTCTTTTATTCGACGTGAAATAGAAAAAAATAAAATAATTCTTGACAAAAAAGAGAAATCTTCTATATTGAGAAATATTCCCAATAAGGGAAAATTATACAGTGTCGAAAGACACAGAAAGGAGAATAGTATGTCGCAAAGATATGATGTGTATAAATGTGATACGTGTGGGGCTGTTGTGCAAGTAATGCATGGTAGTGAATCTTCTTTGGTGTGCTGTGAAAAGCCTATGACACAAATGACTGATGAAAATAAGAGCGGTGCGCCTGAAACGCATATTCCTGTGGTAGAAAAAACCGAAACAGGTTTTAAAATTTCTGTGGGGTCTAAATTACACGGAAATACCCCAGAACATACGCTTTACTGGATTGAAGTTATTGCTGGTAAAAAGCAAATGCTTTTCCACATTGAGCCCGGCGATGAATCTGTGGTAGAAGTAAACTGTGCTGACTGTAAGGTGGAAGACCTTAAAGTGCGCTCCTACTGTGATTTGCATGGCTTGTGGACTGCATAATTATATATTACTTTACTGTGTATTGCAGTAATTAATATCGCTGCTCTTTATACTTTCGTGTGGGGTGCTACGCAAGAGGTAAAGGGTAGAGGTTTTGCTATAAAAAACTCCCTGTATGTGTGGTTTTGTGACCTCACATACAGGGAGTTTTTTATTTGGGAATGCGGTTATTTCTTAACTCAGCTAAGATAATTTTGCATTACAAATATATAGGAGCTCTGCGCAATTCATTGCGTAGAGTCTCATGGAGCGTTGACGACAGTCAATGCGACCAAAAATCAAGAATAGGTGTAGCTTTGCTTCGCCGTTAAATCCGACCCAACGGGCGGCAAAGCCGTTTGCGTT
>CAYJDE010000028.1:0-18452 GCA_964368805.1 uncultured Desulfovibrionaceae bacterium | reverse complement strand
CTATTTTATTAGTTTAATCTAATATAAAAATTTCCATCTTGGTCTGCTGATAAGTGGTTAAACCAAACACGGCGTTGATTTCTGCCAGTAATCCTTCCTTGTCCACGTATCATCATTTGTGCGTCTCTGACCCAATACTTGCGGTCATTTCTATCATTATAGGTGCCGCCCCAAAAATATTTATGATTATGAGCATGTCCATAGAAGTAGAGCGTACCGTTGTTGGTATCTACCGCTAGTTTTTCACTTTGTCCGGATCTGACAACGACCCAACCAAGGGTAAGCCAATCATTGTATTCACTATCATGGTAGCGCAAGGCCACGTTAATAGTATATCCGGTGTTGTTTTTTATGGTGAGCACCCTTTCGGCCAAGGCTGTACCTGTAAAGAGTGTGGAAATGAGAAATAAAAGAGTCCATATTGTTAATTTTTTCATAGGGCCCCCATTTTATTACAGGTTGGAAATAGTTAGCTTAATACTCTCTTTGCTAGTCGCCGCTTTTAGCCAAAATAAGTTGCACTTCATCCACCGTAAGACCGGCATTTTTGGCAATTTGTTTAGCACTAACCCCCCGTTTGTGCTGATTTAAAATAAGTTCACGTAAAAAGTGTGGCGAGCGACCAATACCTTCGGCTTGAGAGATAAGTTTTCGTAAAACCTCGGCTCTTTCTTCCATGCGTTGGTCAAGGGTGCGTAATTCTGCTTGGCGTTGGGCAAAGGTGGCCACAAGTTCTCTTTCAAGTTCGGCATTGTGCTGTAGGCGTGCCAAAAGAATTTCTTGGTTGGCTTGCAAACTTTGCATAAGACTTTCTGAACGCCGCAAGCGCAAAAAGAAAAAGAGTATAGCAATAAGCAAGATAAGCTCTATGCCAGTAAACAACAGCACCGCCCAGAGTGATAGCATGGTTTTACCTTATATTTGTAAGGAAATGCCAATGCACTCTCTTTTAGCCTTTCGGTGTATCTACCTACTATGGACATGGCGTTCATAGTAGATTCGGTACGCAGGGGGGTGGCCCCATTGTAAGGATAAAAGAAAAGCGAAAGAGCCAACGCTATTTTGTAGCCTTTCCTTAAATTTTCATGTTAATCAGATTTCCCACCAAGGGATCAGAAGAAACAGTAATATTTTCTTCTGGGTCTTGGTCTTGCGCATGATTTTCTTGCTCAGCAAATTCTTTGCTTGAGTTCCGCTCTTGGTTTTTTTCATCGGTGATTCTCGCTTCAACGGTAGGTTCTGGTGCTTGGACTTGTTTTTGTTCAAGCTTGGCTACTTCTTGAGCGATAGCACGAGACATGGCAAGGGATGCTTCAGGCCCTACGGCTGCATCGCTAGCCGCACGAGAAGCATAATTCATTTGTGCGTAGAGTACTCCTACTGTGGGGTTCACTTGCATGGCGCGCCTCCTTATGTCTTTAAAAAAGACAGCACGTCATTGACAGCCTATAAATAGACTGCTGTTAGACCAGTCTTTTAAAAAATGCCAAAGCTGAGGAGGTAGAAACAACGAAAGGCAGAGCACTTCTAAGAGACTGTTTTCATAAACGCTGTTAAAATTTTGTAAACTATTTTTTTATCACTATTTGCCAATATAGCCTTCAAAAAGCATATCGTCTATTTCTCCATTGACAAGGTAGCCCTTGAAAACCGAAGTTAAATCTTCTTTAATGGTGGGCACATTGGTATGGTCAATGAGGAAATGATACGGCTTATTGATGAGGTAATAATATACCGCATCACGCAAGAGAACCATTTTGTTTTGTGCTTCTAAACGCAACTGTTCATTTTTAGTTACAATGGCAAACTTGCAAACCAAGAACACCGTGCCGCCTTTACCATCAGGTAGGGGCACCCAAAAGGGTTCAAAGGACACAATAAAATCGCTAGGTGCAGGGGGGGCGGTAGGTGCTTTGGGCACACGTATGATTTCAGGCTCTATAGGCGGCGGCGGTGGCTCTCTTAGGCCAAACCACCAAAAGGCTGCGCCACCAATGGCCAACAACACCACCACAAGAATGATGATAAGCTTCAGTTTACTTTTAGGCTTTTCTTGATCATCATCTTTGCTTTCTTCAAGAGCGCCTTCTTTTACGGCAGGAACAGGGGATTCTTCAGGGGTGTGTTCGATTTCGTCTTCAAGAAAATCAGCACCTTCAAGGTCAAGAGCCACTTTTTCTTCAGGGGCTTCTTGAACCTCAATTGTAAGCTCGTTGCTTTCAAGGCGATTCTTTTCATCGACGTTGGACATGCTATCCCCTTGTTATTTGCAAACGCCTATGCACCCTTGTGTTTTATGATAAGCACAACAGTGCATAAGACGTCTTGCTTCAAACATCACCCCTATAGACGCACTTGGCGTTCGTATTTTTAGGCTGCAGCCTAGGGGAAAATCTTATCAATTTTTTGTTTTAACGTGTCAGCTGTGAAAGGTTTCACAATGTAGTTAGAAACTTTTGCTTGTACAGCCTCTAAAATGTTTTCTTGTTGCGCTTCTGCCGTTACCATAAGAAATGGTGTGGTTGCCAATTTTTCATCGGCGCGTACTTTGCGAAGCAATTCAATGCCTGTCATTTGTGGCATATTCCAGTCAGAAACAATAAAGTCAATTTTTTCGCGCTGCAATACTTCCCAAGCTGTGCTGCCGTCATCAGCTTCCACCACATTATTAAAACCAAGTTGGCGCAATACATTGCGCACAATGCGACGCATGGTGGAAAAGTCGTCTACAATAAGTACTCGCATATCCGGATCGTATGGCATAGCTCCCCTCTTTTTAAAATAGTTTACAAAAATTACATTTTTTCATAATACTTGGCAAATTCTTGCCGCAAGCGTTTTAAGGCTTGTGAATGCAATTGAGACACGCGTCCTTCCGTTATTTCCATAACCTCAGCCACTTCTCGCATGTTCAATTCATCATGGTAGTAGAGTGATAATACCAGTTTCTCACGTGGTGTCAACGTGTTAATAAGCGGTATCAAACGCTCAAGTAGCTCTTTTTCTGCGGTAAGAGAATAGGGTTCGTCGCTTTTTTGCCCGTCGCCCAACATAGAATCATGCACTACATCCAAAGAAATAACCAATTGATTTTGCAATGCCTCTTGACCTTGGCGTATTTCAGTGGTGCTAAAGCCTGTAATTTCAGCAAGTTCTTCTTCTGTTGCAGGGCGTCCGTGGTTGCGCTCAATCATGCGCATGGCGTTATCTATTTGGCGAATTTTTTGGCGTAAGGGGCGTGGAAACCAATCAAGCTTGCGCAATTCATCCAGCATGGCTCCACGAATTCTATTACCGGCATAGGTGTCAAAGCGCACACCTAGCTGCGGCTGAAATTTTCCAAGGGCTTCCATAAGACCCAAGGTACCAGCACTAATCATTTCATTAAGTGAAACTGTTTTGGGGAGTTTGGCTTTGAGGCGCAAAGCAAGGAAGCGAATTTTGGGCGCATAATGGCGCACAATACTCTCTTGCTCCATGGGGGAAAAATCGCACCAAGAGGAGTATCCCTGTTCCATGGCTTCCCATGGGGGCAGCTGATGCTGGTGGGATTGTGCTTGTTGCATACGCATTCCTTATGTATTTGCTAAAGCCATAGACAAAGGGGAGTTTATAAAAAAATTATTGTTGAAATAGCAATTTTTTCCAGAAAAATTTAATATTGCCGTCTAAGCGTTTGGGCACTTCCCATTCAAGCACATCGTTGGCTATTTCGTTGATGGCTATAGCCGCCGGAGAGTTGGGCGCATTGATGCTTAAAGGAAGCTGCTGCACTACTGATTGACGTACTGTAGTATCTCGGGGAATAACTCCCATTAAATCAAGAGATACACCACTTAAGAAATGTTCACAGGCTTGGTGCAAACGCCCAAAAGCCACTTTAGCAGCGCGCATATCATGGGCCATATTGATAAGCACCTTGTAATGTTCTATGCCATGATTGGTTTTAAGCACCTTGATAAGCGCATAGGCATCGGTGAGAGATGTGGGCTCCGGTGTCAGCACCACTATACGCTCTTGTGCTGCCAAATTAAAGTAGAGCACATTATCATTGATGCCTGCCCCAGTATCTACCAGTAAAAAATCTACTTCTTCTTCAAGAACGTCAACAGCTTCAAGTAATTCTAACTTTTGGCCCGTATCAAGATTGAGCATTTCACTCATTCCGGAAGAGGCGGGCAAAATGGAAAAGCCATAGGGCGTGGGAAACAACACATCGTGAATTCCCTTGGTATCTTCATGAAAAAGATGAAATAAATTTTTGGGCGGCGTAAGCCCTAAAAGCACATCCACATTGGCAAGGCCAAGATCTGCATCAAGTAATACTACACGTTTACCTTGCTTTGCTAATTCTACAGCAAGGTTTACTGAGAGATTGGTTTTACCAACGCCTCCCTTACCGGAAGTGACGGAAATAACCAACGGAAATGTATCATGCATAAAAACTCCCTCTTCAGCAACACGTGTTTGCGCTCTGTGCATTTATAACAATAATAATCCAAAAATGCACTTATTCTTTTTTCTTGTATTTATAGCCTGTTGCAATATTTTGCAGATTTTTAGCCGCTTAGTATGTACTTGGCAATTGTCTTTTAAAAATAAGCCGCCATAATAGGGAAGGGCTTGCCACGGCAAGGGTGTCACGAAGTTCTGCCCCATAAGATAAAGCTGATACGGGTAGATGGCATGTGGCTGCCACATTAACTATACTACCAAAATTTACCGCTTCATCTAATTTTCCCCACACAATACTACCTGCACCATCGGGGGCATAGCGTTCTAAAAACGTAATCAATTGTTGGGCATCGTAGGAAGGTGAAAGCACACAATGGGTGGCTTTACTGCCTGCCATATCGCTACGAATGCCAAATTTCGCGTAGAGCTCTTGCAAACTGTTTCCGGTGCCAACACTTGGTAAATCCACAAAAATTTTATCGGCTGTGGCATGGCTGACTAAGGCTTTTTTCATGCTGACAATGTCTTGGGCTTCCACATAGGCAAAATCTGAAAGTTCTGCCCAGTGGCGTAAAACTAAGCGTCCATTGCCGCGTAAACAGTCTGTATTGATAAAAGCAATGCGACAATGGGGGTTTTGACTTTGTAATTGCAAAGCCATGCGCAAGGCTGTTGTGGTTTTGCCAACCCCATAGGGTCCAGTAAAACAATGCAAACGCTGTGCCCAAATATCTTCACCCCAAGGGTGTACCGGTACAATTTCGCTTAAGGATTGCAACACCGAGTCGCCAGGTGAGGCTAAAAGTTTACGGTACAGCTCTAAAACCACTTTGTCAGAGACGCCTTCACGCTGCAAATACTCTAAAGCAACCCTTTGCCGTGGTGAAAGTCTTTCCATTTGTATGGAGGGTTTCATGAGAGCAAAGAGATGATCTTTAATTTGTGACCATTCTTTATGCCATTCGGCCCAACCGACGGGATTTTGACTGTTTTTTTCTTTACTGTCTGAAATATGACTTTCGTTGACCCATTGTGAGGCAAGTTCTTTCACACCAGGGCTATTAAAAATGGAACTACCGGCATTGCTGTTGTCATTACTGCGTCTTGCATCGCTAGCTCTTCTATCATTTTGGCCCCATTGGCCTGCTTTACTGCCGGCCCGTGCCCCCGGTAAAAGAATGTCGTCAAACTCTTTTTCATTGTGGGCTGTAACATAGGCGGCTTTGGCTGTGGCTTTGGAGGCTCCAGCAGCCGGTGCTGTATCCAAAGGGGGGAGGTGACGTTCTACGCCGGCTGTCACCTCATAATAGCGTTGCCCATCCTTACGTAAACTTCTATTGCTTAAGATAATAGCATCGGGCCCCAATTCCTCTTTAATTTGAGCAAGAATATCTTGAGTGCGGCGGCCGACATAGGTTTTTACTTGCATTATTCAATCCCCACTATGCCCACGGATTGCAGGTGAATATCTTGGGGTATTTCAGCTTGCGAAATAACCGGTACTGCGGGTAAAAAACGTGTAATAAGTTGGGCCAAATGGGGACGCACAATGGGCGATGCCAAAAGTACAGGTTGCCCTTCAGCCATAACAGCGTTTTCTACAGCATTGTTCACATTTTGAATAAGTCTTTGGGCTATAACAGGGTTAAGCGAAAGGAAGGTGCCTCCGTCGGTTTGACGAATACCTTCTTGTACTGTGCGTTCGGCATTTTGGTCTAAGGTAAGCACTGAAAGGCCGCCTGTGCTGTCTAAGTAAGGGCGTACAATGGAGCGTGATAAACGTTCTCTTACATACTCTGTTAATAAGTCTGCTTGCTTAATATGTCCACCATAATCGCCTAATGTTTCTACAATGGTAAGCATATCACGAATGGTTACATTTTCACGCACTAAGGTTTGCAATATTTTTTGCACAACACCCAAGGGCAGGGTGCCAGGCACCAATTCTTCCACAGCCTTGGGAGAATGCTTTGCCAAGGTATCCAGCAGGCCTTGTACCGCTTGCCTATCAAGGAAGTCGCTTAAATGTTTGCGGAAGATTTCTGTTAAGTGAGTGGCAATAACCGTGGCAGGGTCAACAACGGTATAACCGGCCAACATGGCTTCTTCACGCTGTGTTTCAGGAATCCATAAGGCTGGTAAGTTAAAGGCCGGCTCGCGTGTTTCAATGCCCTTAATTTGCGTACTGGCATTGCCGGGGTCCATGGCTAAGAAGTGGTCCACTAATATTTCAGCCGAGGCCACTTGATTGCCTTTGATGAGTAGGGCGTACTGACCAGGCTTTAATTGCAAATTATCACGTAAGTGCAAAGCAGGGATAACTACCCCCATATCCAAAGCAAATTGCCGGCGTATAGAACGAATGCGTGAGAGCAAGTTACCGCTTTGCTCTTCATCTACCAAGGGAATAAGCCCATAACCTACTTCCAATTCTAAAGCGTCTAAGGGGAGTAACGCTTGCACTTCTTCGGGGGTATCGGCTGTGCCGGAAGGGCTGCCCTTTTTGCCTTTACCTGCCTTGGCTTTGGCTGCTTCTTCTTCGGCTTCAGGATCTCGTGCTGTGGCTTTGGCGGCCACAAAACAGGCTACAGCTAGTACTAAGAAAGGAATAGTAGGTAAACCTGGCACGATGGCAAAAATGACCAACACCAATGAAACCATTTGTAGGGCGCGGGTGTTGAAAGTAAGCTGCGCCATGAATTCTTCGCCCATTTTGGCCTCTGCAGCGGCGCGAGAGACCAAAATACCCGTACCGGTGGAAACCAAAATAGAGGGAATGGTGGAAACCAAACCGTCACCGATGGTGAGCAAAGAATAGGTGGTAAGGGCTGTGCCCCATTCCATATCTTTTTGCACCACCCCAATGATGATACCGCCGATGATGTTGATAAGGGTAATCAGCATACCGGCGTTTACGTCTCCAGAAACGAATTTACAGGCACCGTCCATGGCACCGTAAAAGTCTGCCTCTCGGCGCATGGCATGGCGGCGTGCTGTGGCTTCGGTTTCATCAATGAGGCCGGCGTTTAAGTCGGCTTCAATGGCCATTTGCTTACCGGGCATGGCGTCCAAGGTGAAACGAGCAGCCACTTCAGCAATACGCGTGGTACCGGCGGTGATAACGGTTTTATTTAAGATAAATAAAATCATAAAGATAACAGCACCTACAACGTAGCTGCCGCCCACCACAAATTCACCAAAGGCGCGGATAACCGAACCTGCCGCATCAACGCCTTTTTCTCCATCAAGCAAAATAAGCCTTGTGGACGAGACGTTAAGGGCCAAACGTAGTAAGGTGGTAACCAGCAAAAGCGAAGGAAATATAGAAAATTCCAGAGGGCTGGTCATAAACATGGTGGTGATAAGTATAAGCAAAGATAAAGATATGCTGACCGAAAGCATAAGGTCTAGCATAAAGGTGGGCAAAGGGATGAGCATCATAAAAAGAATGAGCACAACACCACCGGCAAGGAGGAAGTCTCCATGCTTAGCAAAGCGTTCGTAATCGAGTTGTGGTAGTGTAGCCATTTTTATGACATCCTTTTTTTATCAGCTGTCTAGAGCATATGCGTAAAGAATACTACTGTCTTTTCGGCATCTTGCCTTGCATTCGCCAAATGCTGGCAAGAATAGACGCCGTAGCTTTGTACAGCTCTTCCGGAATCATGTCCCCTATTTCAACACTCTTATACAAAGCCCGTGCCAAAGGTACATTTTGTCGAATGGGTACACGGTGTTCTCTGGCTACTTCTTTGATTTTTTCCGCCACAGCGTCGGCCCCTTTGGCCAGCACAATGGGGGCCGGGGCTTCTTGCGTATTATAACAAATGGCCACGGCTAAGTGGGTTGGGTTGGTGATGACAACGTCTGCCTTGGGCACGTCTTGCAACATACGCCTTTGCATCATGGCCATCATTTTTTGTCTTTGCTGTACTTTGACTTCGGGGTTACCTTCTGCTTGCTTATGCTCGTCTTTTACTTCTTGTTTTGTCATTTTAAGCCCTTCGAAATAGGCAAAACGGCTTTGCCAAACATCAAAGGCAGCTATGGCAATCATAGGAATAAGGGTATAATATACCATATGAAAACCTGTATTGAGCATATAGGTTATAACGCCACTGGCATCTTCATGAAACATGGGCAGAAAATTTTCTGACTCTTGCATAATGATGATGGCAGGAATAATGCCAATAACTGCGGCTAAAAGTAAACTTTTCAAAAGACGAAATATGGTTTGCGGCGAAAGCAACATATTTTTTAAGCCCTTTATCACATTAAATTTTTCTAATTTTGGTTGAAAAACTTGTGTTGTCCAAAGGGAACCTACTTGTAAGCGTATGCAAAGCCAGGCGCAAAAACCTAAAAACAGCAGCACAGGTAAGAGAATTTTGGCAAGGTAAACAGAAATCCAAATAAAAAGACTGTTAATAGTTTCGGGGTCGGGGTCAAATTCATGAAAACGGGTGAGAAAATGCCTGTAAAGGTCCATTATTGCTTGGCCCATGTTTTCAATCCAAAAATAGAGCACCACAAGACCTGCCACTAAACTAATCAATTTACTGGCTTCTTGCGATTTGGGTACATTACCCTTTTCTCTACTTCTATTGACCTGTTTAGGGGTAGCGTCTTCTGTTCTACTGGGGTCTTGCTGTTTTCCAAACATGGTTTCTCCCCGTGCTATTTGTTGAGCGGGCTGGCAATTTCTAAAATGTTACTGAGCATGGCTGCCATACCGCCAATGTAATTTTCCATGTATTCTGACATGATGATAAGTAACATGCCTAGAAAGAAAAAGCCGGCGCCAATTTTAATGGGAAAGCCCACGTCCATAATGTTCACCTGAGGAGAAGCACGGCTTACCAAAGCTAAAGCCAGTTCAATAAGAAAGAGCGATACCATAACAGGCGCAGCAATTTTAAGCGCAATGACAAACATTTGTGCAGATAGTCTGAATACTTCGGTCATAAGTAGTTCGCTGAGTACAAGACCGCCGGCAGGAATAACTTTAAAGGTCATGGCAAAGGCTTGTAGCATGTATAAATGCCCGTCCAAGGCCAAAAAAGTGAGGGTGGAAACCATCCATAAAAAAAAGGCGGTGATACCTGTTTGATTGCCGGTAAGAGGGTCAGCAAAGTTAATCATGGTAAAGCCCATCTGAAAACCAAACAGCTCACCTCCTGCTTGAATACCCATAAAAACAAAATTAATACACATGCTTATTATGAGGCCTAAAATGAGTTCATTGACGAAAAGAAGGACAATGTCAATGGGATGCGCTGGCATGGCTATGCCGGGCAAGGAAAGCTGAGGCCAAATGCCAAGGGTGACAACTAAAGTGGCGGCGGCTTTTACCTGCATAGGGGCACGGTCGGACGAAAAAATAGGCAACATAAACATGATAATGCTTACGCGCATAACAGTAAGTATAAAACTTAATATGGAATCTGCAGGAAGGTTAAATATATCCATAAAATTTTAATAGCAAAATATGGGCCAAAATGGAAATTTGTGGTGTTTTTTCTTGAAAAAAGTACAATAGGAAATCCCTGCACATTCGATTTTAGGCTTTGAGCAATTTTTTAGATTTTAGTAGCAACGCTGTATTCAAAAATGCTTGTGCAGAGGGATTAATATAAAAGATATGTATAGCAATGTTCAGGGCTTGTGTCCATGTAAAAAAAGTATACAAATGTAGGACTTTTGTATAAGGTTTTCCATGTACGTTTTTAAGAAAATACTGATTAAATGAATTATTTTGTTTAACATATTTTTTCAAACCATAGTGTATACGCCGCAATGGTTCTTTTCAAAGACAAGGTGCTGCCGCAATGGTTTTTTTGAAGGGGAGAGTCTGAGAGGTTCGCTCTGAGAAAAGCTTGTGAAATTTGACGTAGAAAAAGTCGAAAAGGCGTATTTGACGACACTATCTAATATTTGCGCATAATTACCGTGTAAAAAAAGGAAGATGTTATGCCTTTATTGCAAATGCCAGCATCGCTGGTTGAAGATATAAGCCGTCTTGGTCATGCTCTTGTGCAAAGAAATTGGTTATGTGCCACGGCAGAATCATGCACAGGGGGCTTGTTGGGCGCATCACTAACGGCAGTTCCAGGAGCTTCTGCTTGGTTTTCTGGGGGCATTATGGCCTATGCCAATGCGGTGAAGGTGGCGCAATTGCATGTACCCGCAGTGCTTCTTATGGAACACGGTGCTGTATCAGAAGCCTGTGTGCTGGCCATGGCCAAGGGCTTATGTACGCAATTATGTGTGGATGTGGGCATAAGTATTTCGGGCATAGCCGGCCCCCAGGGGGGGAGTGAAGAAAAACCTGTGGGTACTGTATGGCTAGGCTTTTGTGTTAATGGCAAAGGCTTTGCAAAGCATGTGCTTTTACAGGGAGATAGGGAGGCGGTGCGCAGCCAAGCCGTCGTCATAGCTGTGCAGGTATTGTTGGAGTGTATGGATGCGTCCGCATAACAGCCTGTTGAAAAATCAATTTTAAAAAAATTTCTGATGAAATGTCTTTTTCATCGTTTTCCTACAGACTGCTAAAAAAGACTGTTATTGTTTTTCTAAATGTACTTGCTGTAAATTCATGACATACTCATGGGGAGACCTGTCTTTATTGGTAAAAAGCAGATAGATAGTGCCTTGAGGCAAGGCAAGGGTGCCAAGGGGGATTTGCACAAAGTGATTTCTGTCTTTAGTGGCGGCAATTGTTGTATATATATGAGAATGAGCGTCTAGCATACTGTGCACGTTTGGTTCTTTAAGGGCAAACACGCCTACTATCAACGTTTTTTTCTTCATAACGCTATATCGGCTATAGGTGATGTTGATGGTATAGTTGCCGGCTTCGCTAATATGTACAGGAAAAAGTACCGCACTACCATCTTCCCATTCTTGTAAATACGGAGGCTCTGCCTGTTGATTTATATTCATTTTACGTGCTAAGCGTAAATCAGCATCTTGAGGGTATAAAGTCCAACTCCCCCGCCATGTGTATTTTTCTGGTACAGGAGGGGTGTAGGCATGTGCTGTGCTAAATGGTATTAATGAAGCAAGAAAAGATGCTGTGAAAATGAAGTACGTTGTTAATTTTTTAAGCATAGTTCTTCTCGTTTTAAAAAGCTTAATGGTGTATCAATGTAAAGTTTTTTCCTGAGAGGGGAACTTTTTTTGAGACCCCTGCGCAATTCATTGCGTAGGGTCTCACGGAGCGTTGACGACAGCCAATGCGACTAAAAATCAAAAATAGGCGTAGCTTTGCTTCGCCGTTAAGTCCGACCCAAAGGGCGGCAAAGCCGTTTGCGTTTGTGAGGTACGAGCAATTACGCAAATCGAGAGCAAAGCGATTGATTTTTCTGCTTTTACCTCTGCACACGGTATTTTACATTTCTAGCAAATTTTCACATTTTAGACACAAAGCTATATTTGAAAATAATTGTGCAGAGGTCTTTTTTTAGGAAAAAAAGCTTTCGCAGAGCGAACCCCCTTTCAGGAGCCTCTTTTTACTTTCTTTTAGAAGAGCTTTTGGAACTGCCTTTGGACGAGCTTTTGTAGCTGCTAGAAGAAGATTTCTTTTTACGCTTTTTATCGTCGTCATCGTCATCATCATCATCGTCGCCTTGTTCTACGGGCGAACAGCCTCCGCAGCCGGTTAAAGGCGCAGTTAGCATAAGTAGTGCCGCAAGAATAAGAACAAATTTCGCCTTTTTGTTACCGAAAAAATGAAATATTCCCATAGAATCCTCCTTGATTACACTTGCCTGCCCTTGCAGTCAAAATGATAATTTTATTTGAAATTATTATAAAAGAAACGCTGATGTGAGACCTCTACGCAATGGTTTTTTGAAGGAGAGGGCTTAAGAGGAGAAGTTTTTCAGCCTCCAAAAAAACTTTTATTAAGCGAGCCCCGCTCAGGAAAAAGAAAGAATCAGCGTTTCCCCAAAAATTATTTTCTTGGACACTTGGCACCAACGCCACCGACTTTTTTAGCAAATCTGTATGCATCTGTCATATTATTATAGGTGACCATGGCGTACACATTGCTGCCACGAGCTTCCATCATTTTCTTCAAATTGCGATTGTCCACTTCTATCTTGCCGTTGGCGCAGTAGACGGAATATTCTACAGCTTCGGCTTTATGGGGAAGAAGGAGAGGAAGTGCCAATAAAGTGAAGGCGAAAATCATTTTTTTCATGGGAAGGCTCCTTGAAAGCTGTGAGATGTTTTAAAGATTCAGGTTACTTTGCTTTGCGTATATTTTTCCAGTATGCTGCATTATTTACCATGTCCCAAAAACGTGTCTCATCAATTTCTAAAATAATACGAGCTTGTTGCGTACCGGCAGGACCGTTTATGGGGTAGGGAAGCGATTGTCCATAGGACAGACTGTATTGATCGTTTACATCAATAAATGCAGTAACTTCTTCAGTTATGATGCTAGGATCGATGAGAATGGCTGCGACAATCAAATCCCAAACATAGTGGGTAAATGCTGCATCTTTTTCAAAACTTACTCCCACATGGGATGTACGCACTAAAGGACTTAATGCGGTGTTTTCAATGGTTTGCATATAGCGGTCGTAATGCTCTTTTTTAAAGACAATCTTTTCTGCCACGTCAAGACCCACAACGATTTGTTCTTTGAAGGCTGTGCGCACCGCTGTACGAGCGGCTTCGGGGTCAAACCACCAGTTAAATTCTGCTGCAGGGGTCACATTACCGCCAATATAAAAAGAACCGCCCATATAAATTACTTTTTTAATAAGAGGTATGATATCAGGTGCTTTCATGATGGCAAGTGTAAGGTTGGTGCAAGGGCCAATGGCAGCAATAGTAATTTCATGAGGATTTTTACGCACCGTATCGATGATAAAATCTACCCCATGCGTAGCAATGGGTGCACTTGTGGGCTTTACACCATAGGCTGTTTCATAAAATGCTTGCCAAGAAGGGGGATTGTCTAGGCCAAAAGACCCTGTCCATACATCACGACCAATGCCAAATAACTGCCTTTCTAGGGCCATATTGGCATGACGTTGGGCACGAATAGGGTATTCTATACCCATGGCTACAGGAATATGTGTTTTTCCGGCAATCTCTAGTTGATACAGGGCAGAAGCTGTGCCGGCTTTGGCCCAAGAATTACCGGAAACGGTGGTGACGCCTACAAGGTCTATTTTGGGGTCGTTAGCCAGCATAAGCATGGTAATACCATCATCGAAGGCATCTACCATATCGGCATCAAGCAAAACTTTCTCTTTGCTTTGTGCCGCCATAGGCGCTGTAAGGGTACAAAGGCTCAACATAAGAAAACTCCAGATAAATAGGGCAATACGTGTTGAAGGCATGGGCAACTCTCTCATGGGTTTAAGCTGGTAAAATAACAGGAGACACTACGTGTCATTATTCTTTCTTACACTTTACTAGCAGCGAGATAAAAATGCTATCATTCTCATAATGAATTTATGAAAATGTATGAGAAAGAACACGTAAAAAAGGTTTCATCTTTGTGATGAGCTCTCTTTTTTATAAAAGTAAAGTTTGTTATTATAGGGTGTTGCGCTATAGAAAATACATTTTCTTAGCCTATGCATTTTTTATAACACACTAAAATACTTGCTTAGAGTTGTTACGCTCTTTTTTGTGCTCTTCTGCTTCGCCGTAAGGGCCATAGTTAACGGTACCGTCTTTAAGGTCGATGCTGGGCGTATAGTCATACACCGCCCCATAAGGGGCCACATAGCGTAAAATCACATTGGGGCGTATGTCACTAACATTGCAGGTGAAGAACATTAAATCACCTGGCTTATAGGTATGTAAGAGGCGTCCGGCTTGTAACTGCCCATCATCGCTAAGCACTGCTTCATAGGCTTTGGTTTCGCCACCAAATTTATTGCGCACCACATACATTTCTTCGCCGCCAAAGTCTTTATGATCGATGGTAGCCAGCTCTTTATCCGTATAAAAAGGGGCCAGGTCGGGCATGCCTTGCCACGCATTTTTATAGCCCAAAAATTTTATGGCAAAGGGATTGGCGTGCATGTGCGGATAAAGAATATGGTCGGTAAAAAGGGCGTACATTTTCCATGGACTTTGTAGATCTTTTTTGCCAAACAGTCCCCAAAAATTATACGTTCCATAGCACGCTTGTGGTGCAAAGGTAGTATGGGAGAAATCTTTCACTTCATTGACAATGGCCCGTACGAAGACGTGCTCATGTAGGTTGAGTTTTTTAAGAATAGGCAAAGCCTTTTCCAGCAAGAGTACCGTCTGGTACCCGGCTTCGGCGGCAGGTACTGTGTTGATTTTTTCAATGATGTAGCCTGGAATATAGTGTTTTTCAGCTATGCGTTTTTTTATTTGTTCCACATTAAGACTCCACATGGGGTCGTTAATGGGCTCAATTAAGCTTTTGAGTCTCCCAAAATTATTATTGGTAAAAGCCTGAAAGTATTGGACCAGCATTTTTTCTTGTACTGTGCTTGGCGTATCTTCTAAAAGAAGAAAACGGCCTTTAGCAAATATAGCCGCATGGCCTATACCGTCTATGGCGGGGTAGTAAGCAAGCTTTTGTTTTTCTGTAGCATTATGGGCTTTAAGATTTGTGATATCTTGCATGGTGCCATTGCTTATGACTACATTCTGTACTTTTTCTGTCCATTTTGTATGGAGGGCAGTAAAGGCGGCTTTATCGGTTTCCTTGCCATCTACAGTAAAATATTCCTGAGTGGTATAGGCTGAGGTGAGGGTTTTAGCTTTTACAAAACCTTCGGGGGTTAATTCCCAAAAAACTTTTTGCCAATCGATGGCATCGCCAGCATTGCCGCTGATAATATATTTTTTATGCCCCACAGTAGTCACTTGTACTGTGGCCAAAAGCCCGTCACGTAAGAGAGGAAACGATGCCAAATGTTTGACATATTTACCGTGCTCTAGAGTGAATACTTGTAGTACTGTACTTTGAGGCAGAGTACACTCTCCGCTCAATGCTGTATTTTCATCCATACGCACCACAAGAAGTTCACGCACTCCGTCATTATTTAAATCTGTTACCTGAATATAGGGCACACCCCACACCGTATAAAGCACCATGTCAGGGATTTGCTTAAAAGTAAGCGCTCCCCATTCTTTTTCATACGCGGCAATGATGGACGTATAGATGCCATAATTGTGCTTACTGCTGGCGTTGGCAGGGCTTTGCCAAAACGTAATTATACTAAGACAGAGGACAAACGCGGCGAAAAAATGTTTTTGAGATAGCATGGTGTGCTCCTTTATAGTGACGCCATTGTAAGGAAACGCTGGTTAATTTTTTTCTTAAGAGAATATGTATTAAAATGGAGTTTTGGCCGCAGCCTCTTGGAGTAACTGCACAATGGCAGTGTACCCACGTTCTGTGGCTACAGAAAGAGCCGTTTCGCGATTTTCAGCTGTTTTTGCCCGTACATGGGCATCAAGGCTAAGAAATTTTTTCACCAAAGCTTCGTTGTTGGTGGCGGCAGCCATCATAAGCGGTGTATACATATCTGGGGGGGCAGCGTATTGAACACTAGCTCCCTTGGCAATGAGCCAGTCCACGGCCTTTTCTTGTCCTTTGAGGGCTGCTTCTACTAAGGCTTCATTGAGAGCATTGGGGGCCTTTTGTAAGAGTGGGTTTGCATATAAAAACTCCAGCATTGCTAGATTATCGTCCTTGGCAGCACCTTTGAAAACTTCATAGAGCTCTGCATTTTGATTGCTAAGCCATGGTTGATAATACGCATCTTGCAAAAGAAGCTCTACCACAGCCTTGTGCCCATTACTGGCTGCAGCCACCAACGGCGTTAAATAGAGCGTAGGTTTGTGCTTAAGTAACTCTTTCACTATTTCAATATGGCCACGATCTGCCGCATAGGCTATGGGTGTCCATGGCCCTGTATTGGTATTGATATTAATATCTTCACCGTCAGCAATACCCTGTTGAATACGTGCCATATCCCCAGCTGCCGCCGCATGGCGTAAATCCGGTGTGGGTTTCCAAGGGATGAGGGTTAATGCACTAATAAGGGCAATAGGAAGGATAAAATAGAAAAAAACAACACTCAAACAACCTTTTACTGACTTTAACATGCTGCTTCCTCTTTTCTGTTTTGTGCTTTGTTTAATTTTCTTTCCAAACGACCGCTTGCGATGCGCTTTTTCTTAAAGTACATGCGGAGGAGTTTAATAATAATAACAAGCAAAATCCACAGGCCGAATAACATAAATTCGCCGGAACCGTCTTCTTCGTCTTCATCGTCTTCATCAATTAAATGACCAAGGAGAGACCCCGCGCCAAGCCCCAAGGCCGCCCCGATGAATAGATCATCAAAATCGTCATCGTCGTCATAGCCCTTTTTTTTCTTTTTCTTAGAAAAGAACGAAAACTTACCTGGCTTAGAATACGTACTAGCCATGGAGCCAGCCCCCACGGCAGCAATACCACCAAGGGTTGCTGGGCGCATATAGCCAGCAGGAGAGAAAGTAGATTTTACGGTGCTACGGTTTACGCTTCTGGAACCAAAACTACGATTATAGCTGCTTTTGGAAGAATTGCTGCCTTTGGAATAACTGCGACTACTACTGCCTTTAGAGCTGCGGCTGCTGCTACTACTGCTACTACGGCTGCGGGCGGCTTCTGCCTCGGCAATAAACAAAATAGTTATTGACCCCATAAAAAGTGTAAGAATACAAAAAATGAGAAATTTATTACGCATATTTCCTCCTAACATCATGCTATATGCTATTTTCTACGCTTATGTGATGCACGTACACTAAAAAAGCTATTTTGTATATGAGCCCTTGGCAGGGGCTTCATCATCATGAAAAAGCCTTACCATACAAAGACCGGTATTGGTGTCGAGAAGTTGCTCTTTATAAAAGGGAATGGTGATGGCATTTCCGGCTTTTATATCTATAAATTCTACAGGTTCTTCGTGTCCAATGCCAATGTCATAGTTTTTTCCGTCATTGCCGAGCACCAAGAAGCCCAAATAGCCACCATCAGCATCATTATGGTGGGTAATTTTTACAAATTTTCCTTGAATGGTGGCCTTCCCCAAATTTTTATCGGGGCAAGGGCCTTGGGGCTTGATAAATCCCTCGGTAATGGGGGGCAGTTCCATGGCTATGAGCCTTGCCTGAGCGTCTATATCTTTTTGCTTGGCGGCAAAGGTATAGAGAGTAAGGGCCTGTTGCTTGCGCTCCTCTTTCTCTTTTTTAGTTTCTGGTACGCTGGACATACTTTTTGTCAATACAATTTTGTCACCAAGGCGTGTAAAGGCGGGAGTATAACCGGCTTTAGCGGCTTGGATATACATATTTTCAGCAGAATCGAAGGCTTCTTGTATCATGTAGATGTCTCCAATACGTACCAAGGCTTCTGGCATGTCTAGTGTGGCAATGTTTTCGTACCATTCTACAGCTTTTGTTACATCGGTTTTGATACCACGCAAGCCGTATTGATAATAAGCACCCACATCTAAAAGAGCTTGTTTGGGGCCTTTATCGGCTAGCAACTTTTTCTCTAAAGCTTGTAATTGTTGCGTTGTTAAATTTGGTAAGTTTTTAAAGTTTTTAAAAATTTTCATAACCTCATATTCTCGCATACCGGGGTGAAAAAGCATGCTGTGATCATAGTGCACCTGTATGCTTTTGCCTTCTTGACCTTCAAGCTCTTTAATGACCATAGTAGGTGAATAGAGGGCCAGCGTTTCGCCCCCTTGGTCAAAAAGCAGCCAATAGCCATCGCCGTATTCACCGCCTTTATATTTCCCCACCGTAGTAACAGGAGCAGTAATTTCAATATGTTCTGCCAGAGCAAAAGAAGCAGGCAGAACGATGAGGCAGAAGAAACAGAATACAAAAAATATTTTTTTCATGACTTTACCTTTATGTATAGAATTTTTGTGGCGCATGAACTGAATATATTGGTTTTTTTGAAGGGGGGGGGCTGGGGAGGGAAACTTTTT
>CAYJDE010000027.1:0-18830 GCA_964368805.1 uncultured Desulfovibrionaceae bacterium | reverse complement strand
CCTTTTTGGCGCTAGCAAAAGGGCCCCTCTCCCCCCAGAAAAAATGCTTCCTTACCCCATTATTCCCATAAAACTCATCTTCTTATTTATTATTTACGGCAAGGTAGACATGCCACCGATGCGGCGTAAGATTGTTTGATTATTATACAAATTTGGTAATTCTTTACCAGGTTCCATGGTGGTGACCACGGCTCGCCCGATGACGTGCCTATCGTCATGGCCTGCGGGTTCGTTGACGCGCACGCCCCACACATTATGGAACATCATGGGTTGATTTTTCTCATTACCAAGGTACAGGCCAATGTGTCCTGGCATCCAAATCATGGTCATAAAGGGTTTGCCCATGGTAGCAATGGCTCGTAATTTCCCGGCATCATCGTAGCCGCTGAGGGGCGTTCTTGATGCAGAATTATATTGCCCTTTAGAGTTACGTGGCATGGAAATACCGAAGGGGGTAAAGATGTCACGTAGTGAAGAAGAGCAGTCGCGATTGTTGTTTACGCCGCCCCATCCATAGGTTTGCCCCATCATGATATTGCCTACTTTGGCGATGTTGGCTGCGGTAATGGGCATGGGCATGGTGACAGCATCACCGGAAGATATGGTTGCTTGCACAGCTTTTGCCATACCGCCACCACTACCGGAGGGCACGAGTACGGTAAAGCTACCTGAGCCGGCACTTATTTGAGGAAATACTGCGCCAATATAGGCTGTACCAGCACCGCTAAGGGAAACGCCGTCACGAATAAGGGCTGTCAGGGCTTTGTTTTTGTATTTTTGAATGAAGCTTGCGTCCACAAAACCCACGTCTTGTTTTTGTACCCAACCGCCGGCAATGGCATTTTCTATGAAGTACCATTGTTTATCTCTAGAGACTTGCGACACATAGATGGGTAGGCCTGGAGGTAAGGTGGCGTACTGGAAATAGTCGAAGGGTGATGGACCGGGAACGGGGGTGGGTTTGCTATAACGTGGCTGCATGGTGGGCATTTCACGTAAAGAGGTTTGGCGTAAGATAATGGCTGGGCGTTGCACATTGGGGTAGCTGGCAATATTGGCATTGTATTTAAGGGAAGCCCAAGCCGAATCAGACCAGCGGTTTACCCCTTGATAACCACGGGCACGACCAAAGAGCGATGTAAAAACACGCTTGGAGTAGCCTGCACGGCTTTGTCCCCAGGGTGCATAGAAAAGTCTTTTATATTTCGCCACTTCGCTGGCCTGTTCACTTGAGGAGAGTAAAAGACCTGAGGGGGCTTTACTGGCATAGTAATTAAGGTCTTGTGGATAGTTAAGCACGTCAGCCACAGGGCTGTCCGGACCAACGCCATAGTGTGGTTTAGGAGTGGGTTTTAGTGAAACTTTTTTGTCACCACAACCGGCAAGCACCACAAGGCACAAGCCCAAACATAACCAATACGAAAGAGTTTTAAGTTTTTGCATATTGTCCTCTTTTCCTAAAATAGCATTATAAAGTAATTTTAGGAGGCATAATAGTTACTGCATATTTACGCAAAAAGTCCACAGGCAAATAACTCATTTTTGCCTGCCGTAGGCCTTCTTCATCCAAATCTTGTTCTCTATTTACAAGCTGGCACGAAGCACCAGCCCTTTGTACAAAGTACGTATTCATGGTTTGGTACACGCCTCGATACCCAGAGCGTCCTTTTTCAAAATGCACGCCAAGGGTGCCGTTGGCGATAATTTCGCCCACACTAAAGGCCACCAAGACTTCATCCACAAAAATGGCTCCGCCACGAAGCATGGGCAATTGATCCCAATGAGAAAAAGTCATATTTACAGCATTATTTTCTGCCTGCAATGAGGGGGAATTAGAACATTCGTGCCATTTACACCACTCATCTTGCAGCGCAAGCACCGCTTCAATGACATTGGAATCAATCTCTCTATAGTCTACGTCGCCGTAATGCTTTTTATAGGAATTCACATGATTACGTTTTTTATGAAAGCGATTTCCCGAAAGCTTGGCCAAATCTTCTTGGGTGTATAAATATTCCCACTGGCCACGTGTTTCTTCTTTTACCACTCGGCCAGGCAAGGCGGCTTCAAGAATTTGCACCAACTGTTCCGGTACTCTGGTCAGTTGCACTCCTTCGGGCTTTTGCAGCAAAGGTTCGGCGGCCCAATCCACACTGTGCCAATCACCAATGGGGGCACGATATTGTGGCACCACAGAAAGTTGTTGTGGACCTTGCTGTAACCAGCATAGCTGTGGTCCAAAAGCGCAATGCACATCGTAAAAATCTTGCCACCCCCACAGGTTTACAAAGGTATAGTCCATGGATTGTTGGGGGCACTTATCCCAGCACTCAGTATATCTATTTAAATGGTGTAAATCAAGCCGAGAAAATTGCATGTAGTCCTCAATTTATGAATTTTGTATGCTTTATGAAGCTGCTAGTCAGCTTTTTTTATGCAGTTTTTTGTTTATATTGAGCAAAGTTTTTCCAAGGGGCGTATTCTAAAATCATCAGCATACAAGCTGCTTGTACCACTTGCGAAACCAGCATGCCCACAAAAATACCTGAAGCATTTTGCCAAATAAAATGTCCAAGCACCCATGCTACTGGCAAACGCACAAGCCAAAAGGCACTGCCAAAAACGAGTAAATTGTACCGTGTGGCCCCTGCCCCTGTCATTACCCCGCCTAAAATCATGCTCATTAAAGTAAAAGGCGTGGCAAAAAAATTGATATGTAAATATTCTTGTGTGATGCGTTGGGTTATGACATCGTCACTTAAAAAGCGCGCCATATCGGGAATATACGGCCAGAGTATGAGGGCCACAAGACTCATACATACGGCCCCAACGGCACAAATAAGTCGGGCCACACGCTGGGCTTGCTCCGGATTTTTTGCCCCAAGGCTGTTACCTACAAGTACAGATGCCGTCATGCTAAAAGCCATTCCCGGCAAAAAGAGCATGGCTTCAAGGCGCATGCCCGCCGCAAGCCCTGAAATGGCGTGCACTTTATCAAAAGGCAAAGAAGCCGTCACAGAAAAAAGCGCTAAGTAACCAGTTTGCCATACAAATTGCGATGCGCCTGCAGGAAGGCCCACCTTAAGAATATAGCGCATAGCCACACGCATCCAGCGCAAAGGCGGAAAGTGTTTATAGTCAAAGTAATGCCGATGCGCCAGCACTAGTACATTGGCAAGGGCACCAAGGCCTGTGCAGGTAAAAGTAGTCCAAGCAATGCCTTCATACCCAAAGGCGGGTAAACCAAAATACCCCAGCCCAAAGCCTAAATTTCCTATTACATTGCCCGTAGCCATACATACAGCTACAAATACAGGGGGGATAACTTGGCGTGTGGCCCGAAAAAGGGTGCTGCTGGTTGTGAATACATAGCCTAGAGGCAATGTGCATAGAACAATATTCCAATAGGATAGCGTGATTGGTAAAATATCTTGCGGGGTTTGTAAAAACGCAAAAAATGCGTGGCGACCACCATAAGCCAACACCGCCAAGACTATTCCGGAAGAGGCACTGAGCAGAAGTGCCATGGCCACATAGCGCACGGTGCGTACCATACGCCCTGCCCCCACGGCTTGACTTATGGCCGCCATACACCCGCTTCCTAGGCCCATGCCGATGACTTGTAAAAACATATTAGCTTGGGTGGCGGTACCAAAGGCGGCTTGAATATTGTTACCAAGTTTACCTGCCGTCCATACATCGCAAATGCCTACGCTAAAAAAGCATAACATCACCATAAGTTGCGGCCAGGTAAGCTTCCATATGGTGGGTAAAGAGAAGGAAAGATCGATACTTTTAGGCACGTGACTAGGCATATTTTCTCACACAAGCTTTTTTAAAAAAGCAACATATATAATTTTATAGCAACATTCATCTTTTAAAGCTCTACCATATATATACTTTTGAAAGCATTGAAGATGGATACTGCGATGAGATTTAGGTAACGCAATAAAAAATAAGCTCAAAGTCTTTTACAGGGCAATTTCTAAAATTTTTCTAGAAAAGTCATAACGTGGGTCACGATACGGTATATGGTAGAAAAGTCTAGTAAAAAATACCTTAAGGAAAGACTGATGAAATGCCCTTTCGCCCTCTAATTGCGTCAGAGGCATCTGCCTAAGATTGCATGCACATCTTTATCCATTGCGCAGGATTCTTTACAAGACTATAGTCCACCTCCATAAAACCCTACGCAATGAATCACGCAGAGATCTCTAAGAAGATGCTTTTATATCCAAAAGAACCATGCCATCGGTAAGGTTCATCAAAGCATCTTGTAAGGAAGCGGTATGCTCTTCAGGCAGACAAATTTCAAAAGTGGCATCGGCAGCAAAGATTTCTTGCAAAATTTTTGCTTCATACGTGGGCAAAAGGCGACGAATATTTTCAATATGTGTATATTCCACCACAAAAGTCACATAGGCTGGCGTGATGCGTTCCTTGGTGGGCAAGGTGCGCAAATTCTCCACCACCGCCCCTTGATAAGCTCGCACAAGCCCCCCTGTGCCTAATTTCACTCCGCCAAAATAGCGTGTCACCACACATACCAATTCGCCTATATTGCTGTGATGCAGTACGGTGAGCATGGGACGCCCTGCTGTGCCGTGGGGTTCTCCATCATCGGAAAAACCCACTCGTGCTGTATCCTTAGGTGGTCCCACGGCAAAGGCCCAACAATTATGCGTGGCATCAGAAAATTCATGTTTTATCTGTTCCACAAAAGCTCGTGCAGTTTCCACATCCTGCGCATGGCCCATGGAACACACAAAAAGACTGCCCTTGATGGTTTGCTCAGTACGATAGATACAAGCCTCCCCTTGATTTTCATTGGGGGCAAAGGCGTCACTATCTGGAATGGCGTAGCGTTTCATGGTCTTATATAAAGAAAGGCCCTTCATAGCTGTCGAAAAACATCAAATGCCTATGAAGAGCCTCATTTTATCACTATTTCTACAGTTTGTTACAGTAAAAAGTATAGCACGCACCACACAAACAGCAAGCATGCAAAAGCCACACAAGCTGTCACTTGCACAAGCTGTGCAAGGGCATACAGCTTTTTTTCATTCCAGTCTTTTATGGGACTTTGCCCCACCCAAGGTTTTTGTACCATGGAACCAAAATATTGCGTAGGACCACCAAGGCCTGCCCCCAAAAGCCAAGCACATGCCGCCATGGACCAGCCAGAATTGGGACTTTGCATGCCGCCGGCTTGCTTTGCTATAACACAAAAGCCCGGCCACTGACCGCCTTGGGCATAATGGGTTTTGGTGAAAAAGTGTGTAATCCACAAGAAAACCACAGATAAACGTGCAGGAATATAAGCTAAAACATCATCGGCTTTGGCAGCAGCATAGCCAAGATTTATCCATTGTTTGGTTTTATACCCCCACATGGAATCCGCCGTACTCACCGCCTTATAGGCCCACAAGGTGGCCACAGCGCAGGCAGGTCCGCCAAAAGAGCCCACCAACAACCAAAACAACGGTGCCACCACGGCGTCGGTGACATTTTCCGCCAAAGTATCTGCTAAAGATTTACGTAAGGCAGGCCTATCAAGCACCGCAGTATCACGGCTTACCAATTGAGCCAGTGCCGCTTGGGCTTCAGGTAAGGGAGCGTGTTCCACTTTGGCAAGCACTGCAAGAGATGTTTTCACTAATCCACCGGCAGCAAGACCAGTATAGGCTAAGTAAACAGCTATAATCCAACCAATATAAGGAATATTTGCTAAAAAGTGCGCCACAAAAGCTGTGACTAAAACCACTACCAACAAGCAAAAGGCCCCAATGATTTTTTGGTCACAAGCATTATCTTCTTGCCCTTTATTTTGCGTAATACACCAACGGCCGAATTTTTCCATACGTTGTAAAAAATCACCCACATAGCACACAGGATGTTTCCATGGTAAAAAAAACAAACGTGGGTCACCACAGCTTATATCCAAAGCAAAGGCCATGACCACCAAGACAAAAACCGGACCAAATACACATGCTTGACTTGCAATTTCCATAGTTTACTCCCCTGTTATTCCCAATGTATCAAGAAGACCGCAATGCCCCATGGCTGTATATAACACTATGCCAGCTGCGGTGGCCAAATTTAATGAGCGCATGCCTGCACGCATAGGTATGCGCAGCCCTGCATGTTTTTGCACCAACATCTCTTGTGGTAAACCTCGTGTTTCCGGCCCAAAAATAAGACTGTCTTGCTCAGTATAAGCAAAGCGATGTAAGGGGTCTCCCCCTTTTGATGAAGTCATGACAAGGCGCATATTTTGCCCTGCACCTTGCACATAGGCGGAAAAATTGGGCCATATGGTTACATTGGCATGAGCCCAATAGTCCAGCCCTGCACGTTTTAAATGTTTTTCATCGGTAGAAAAACCCAGAGGTTCAATAAGATGCAGGTCTATACCTGTCACCGCACAAAGACGTACAATATTTCCAGTATTTTGCGGAATTTCCGGTTCAAAAAGCACAATATGCACAAAAACACCTGCAGCAAAAGATTTATTTTATATTGATGCACTATCCCTATCACAGCAGAGATGACTTATCAATACATGTAAAGGAGCATGAAAATGCCCCATTGTTTTCCTACTGTCCAGAAAAAGGCATCCATACATCCTTTACTATATCAAGCTGATATACTCCGCCCTTGGGGCAAACGGCATAATGTTCTAAGGTAATAAAACGTTCTGGCGTATTTTGACCCAAAGCAAAGGTTTTACACGTTAAACCTTTTATGTCAGCATTGCCTGTAGCACGAGAAGCTTTGCCTTCATGTTTTTTACCAAGCATATCCATGAGGTATGTATGGGCATCTTCAACATGTACAGGTTTTGGCCTTGTATGCGCAAAAGGCGCTTTTTCAAGATAGGTATACGGCACTTTAGGCGCACTTTTGGTGACAACAACTTGCATTTGCGTAGGTGTGCCAGAAGTAAGCTCCACAGAAAACAGGCCTTGCGTTTTAAAATCTAGGGTTGTTTTAGGCGGAGAAACCTTGGTATCATGACGCAATACCCCTGTCATGAAATGCTTTTCTTCACGGTCATATAAATAAACCGTACCACCATCTTCTGCTGTTATTTCAATAAATTCAAAAGGAATAACACCACTTAAAGCGCTTTCTATTTTCCACCATCCAAAATATTTTTGTACCTCAGACGTGGTTGCCCAAGAAGCATTCACGCCCAAAAGCAAGAAAAAAAGCCCCCATACCAGAAAAAATATTTTTTGCTTTTTCATGACACCCCTCTTTATTTGAAATATATGTATGCACTTTCCTTTTGCCATCCAGATTGTTTTTGATAGCCCTTGGACAAATACATCTAAAATGATACAAAAAATTCATATAATACACAAGTTAGAATACCTTACTAAGTGTTAACAACCTATAAAAAAAATTTACTAAAATAGTTCATTTTTCGCTTGACAAGGTACTTGCGGGCGTTTATCTAGAAAACACGAAGGGAGGCACCTCCTTTCGTGTAGGCTTTACGCCTCATACAGACTACCGGGTTCACACATTTTCCTTCCTTGTGGGTTCCTGAGGATATTTCCTCGTTCCTGTGCTGTTAGCAGGACCTCATTATTTCCTTAATCAATTTTTTTGAACGTTTTTCTTTGTCCGCACCCTTTTTGCGTACTTGAAGGAGATTTACCATGGCTGAGATCATTTTACAAAGACCCCAAGCAGGACAACACATTGTGCGTGACGCACAAAGCAATGACAACATTAACCTTGATTTTGTTGCTGGCGACGCAACACTTTCTCGTGATGGTGATAGCTTAGTTTTCACCTTTGATGATGGTGCTAGCGTTTCTGTGGCCAATTTCTACACGGCATATAGTTCTGAAAATATGCCCGAATTTGTTATTGAAGGTGCGGCTGTTCCCGGTGAAGCCTTCTTTTCAAGCCTTTCTGAAGACTTAATGCCTGCTGCCGGTGATTCCGCCGGAACTGCCCCCATGGGTAGCGGTAGTTCTGTAGGTTACGACGACGCATCTTTACTTGGCGGCTTAGATGCGTTGGGGCGCAGAGATAGTGACAATGAAAACAACACCCCAGCACCGACAGCTGCCTCAGAGCAAAACGGTCCTCAACCTCCTGTTGCTTCTTTTACTAATGACCAAGACTCTAGCACGCCTACCTCTGAAAACACCAATACGCCAGTGCCGACTCCTGAAGAGCCAAGCACAAGCGCACCTACTCCCGAGGTACCAAGCACACCTGCGCCTGCACCTGCCCCCGAAGACGACCCCAATTATCACACTCGTGCAGACTTTTTAGCCGCAGATGCCGGTTCTACTCTTACAGGGAATTTACTCTCCAATGATGAATTGCCCGCAGGCAGCACTATTATTGATATTGCAACCCCCGAAGGTTGGACTAAGGAAGTGGATGCTGAAGGGAATATGACCTTCACGCATACCAATGGTACTGTATTTGAAATTGCTCCCAACGGGGAATACACCCTTGTAACCCAATTTGATAACCTTGGCTCTGCTGACATAGTCTTTAATTACACAGCGCAAGAACCCACCGGCCAAACCCATACTTCCAATGTTACCATAGGTGATGACAAAGGGCTTATTTATGAAGTGGGCACTTTGCAAGGCGACAGCTCTATCGTACATACCCGTGATGAAAACAGCATGGGTAATACTTACAATCAAGAATTTAGCGACTATACCGGTGCTGGTCAGTACAATGCGCACGTTAATGGTGTACTTATGGGTGCCGGCGATGATACCATCTATGTGGATACAGCCATCGGCACTCAGGGCAATGTGGACCTTGCCGATGCCAATGGCGAAGACACCTTCATTTATGGCGATTCCCTGCAAAACTATGAACAAAGCCAAGTGGGCAATGATAACATTAATGTAGAGCATATGGACGGCACCAAGATTCGCGCCGATGGTAATCTTTATGACGGCGTTCGTGGTGGCGATGATACGATAAACATTACACACATGGAAGGCGGCTCTGCCTTTGGTGACGGCTGGGCTTTGTTTAGTGGTTCTGAAGGTGGTGACGATGTCATCAATGTGGGCACCATGAACGCCGGTTCCATTTACGGTGAAGGCATGTCACAAGATGCCAATAGTATTGGCGGCGATGATACCATCAGCGTAGGCACCATTGACACCACCATAGCTGGTAACCAAAAGGTTATTGTTGATGGCGATAGTGGTAATGACGTTATCTCTGTAGGCACCATTAATACTGCCAGCGGCGATTCCGTAACCCTGGATGGTGGAACTGGCAATGACGTTATCAATGTTGATAATTTAAATACTGCGAGTGGTAGCCCTGTAAATATTCGTGGTGGAGAAGGTTTTGACACCTTCAACTTTAACAGCAATGATGACGAAACCTTAGCTTTCTCCAACAATAACCTCTACATTGCCGGCGAAAATGTTAATATTACCAGCATAGAAAGCTTAGGTACAGGTAGTGGTAATGACCTTATTAAGATTTATGATAGAGATGCCACCGATGGCTTTGACTTTGGGCACTTAACCATAGACAGCGGTGAAGGCATGGACGTTATTTTAGCCAATGCCAGCAACAAAGACGATGTGGAAAAAATGATTGAAAACGACCAATTCACCAACACAGAATTTATTGTTTTCAGTGATGCTTTAAACAATGTCGGCACTACGAGTACTGAAGATTTATTTGACAAAATTGAAGGCGTTGAACAAGACAGTAGCGGAAATTTATCCTTTGATTCCGGCTGGTCACAAGGCGCCGATGTGGGTAACTACAACTCCTTTAGCGATGATAGCGGCATGACCATTTTGGTGGTTAAGACGCAAATGGAAAATACTAACACCTAATTCCTAACAAACTTAGGTCTGCAAATTACCTAGCCCGCTTTTTCTTAGATATGTAAGAGAAAGCGGGCTTTCAAACATAGAACCCCCTGCACAATTGGAGACCTCTACGACACAAGCTCTCGCAAGTGCCGATGGCGTATGGAATAAATCCATGCTTGCCTTTGGCTTGCTCCCCTGCGGGTCGTGCCCACTTCCTGTGGGTTAGTAGTGGCTGCATGAGGCAGTAGACAGTTCTTTTCAAACATCTGTTTAAAACAGTCGGCTCAAAAAGGATAAGATACGAGGAAGACGAAGTTTTTTGCGGATGAAGTGTACTCTTCTGGTACTCGACTGGAGCAAAAAACAAGTCTGACGACGTAGACTATCCTTTTTCAGCAACCATCAAAAAGTAGGCGGCTCAAAAAGGGGAAAATACAAGGAAGTTAAAACATTCAGGACGCGCCGTGTATCTAGAAATACATAAGCGGTCTGAATGTTTTAACTGACGCAGAAGTTAACCCTTTTTCAGCCGCCTACGAGATAATAGGGATTTGTCGTGCTTTACGCTTTTGATAAGTGGTAATGGCAGTAAAGCCAATATCTTTAAGTAAATCTAAAGCCACATCAAAGGCGCCCATAAAATCCTTTGTGGCATGCGCATCGCTGCCTAAAGATACTTTTCTACCACCACAGCTGTAGTATAGGCGAAAAATATACTCAAGATAGAAACTGTCTTCATAGGCATAAAGAAAGCGTGTATTGTATTCAAGACATTTTTCTTTAGCAATAAGCATATGAAATATATTAAGCAATTTCTCTTTATGTGTTTCTATATGCACCGTACCAATATAGCGCAGCAAAAAATCCACATGCCCTACTATATCAAAACTTCCAGTATGTTGTAGCATGTGCAAATATAAATCCAGATAAGCACTATAGGTAGTATCAGCGTCATTTTTCCGAGAAAAAAGGCTGCTCGTGCAGTCGGCTTCTTCATTTTCATGCACAGACATGATAACCACGTCAAAATTTTCTGTACGTACAATGTTTTCTATATCTTGCAAGCGAGAAAACTTATAGCCCAATTCCACACCTTTAAGAATTTTTACTGTATATTTATTTTGCAAATCCCTTATCAGCGCATTTTGTTTTGCCATATCATATACATCATCCCGCCCCAAAGAGCGGCAAGAAAGGTCTAAATGTTCTGTGCTCACAAAATGTGTAAGCCCTTTCTTTTGCGCCAGCTTCACATACCTTTCAAAGGCTTCGTTAGAATCGCTGGATAAGAACGTATGCACATGTTGGTCGTACAATTTCATGGTACTTCCTTTTCCCTCTGCAAAAAGCAACTTTCTGTGACAAGTTATGAGCGCACAAATCTTACATACTGTTTATCTGTGCCCATAATATGTTTAATAAGCCAATCTTTTAAAAATTCAAGTAAGTTGATACTAAGTACGGCACTACCACTGTGCAGTTGCGTTTTAAATTCCTTTAATTTATTGACAAACTTACGATGCACTTCTTTATGCACCTCCACATCAGGATAAGAAGAACTGCCAAAAATACGCTCTTCATCTTTAAAATGGGTTACAGTATAATCGGCAAGGGCATCAAGTAGTTTTGTCAGCGTGTGAGTATCGGCCTTGCTTTGCATGGCGGCATAGAGTTGATTTATATACTCGCACAACATCTTATGTTGCCTATCAACGGAGTCAATGCCAAGCGCCAAATCTTTTGTCCACGTAATAAAGGTGGTGCTGGAAGAGGCTTGTTCCAAGTTTCCTGAGTCTAAGGCATGCACAATAATATCTATTTCATCCACACTGCTGGAAAAGCTGACCAGTGTATTCATAAAATTACGCATGTGCGTGCTTGTATCGGCCGAAACGTTTTGCACCACATCAAGAGCTTCGTTAACTTGGCGACTGGTGGCAGATTGCGCCTTGGTGGTGGCGGCAATATCACTCAATTGTACGGCGGTTTTATCCATACCTTGCACAATATCTTGCATAAATATTCCAGCTTGAGTGGCTTTTTGTGTACTTTCCACAGTATGCTCCACAGCCTTAGACACCGTCTCCATATTACGATTAGTTTCTTCTTGGATGCTGAGCACGGCCCCTTCTACTTCCTTAGTGGCAAGGATGGTTTTTTCCGCAAGCTTACGAACTTCGTCGGCCACCACAGCAAAACCACGTCCGGCTTCCCCTGCCCGTGCAGCTTCAATGGCTGCATTAAGAGCAAGAAGATTTGTTTGGTCAGCCACATCATTAATAACCCCCATGACCTTACCAATATTGCTGGTTTTTTCTGCCAAAGCATTCATGGTTTCACGCAGAGAAAGTACCGTTTCTTTCACAAGAGCAATGCCACTCACCGCCTCTTGGGCATCATTAATGCCCACCAATGCCTTTTGTCGCGAACTGTCAGCTTCTTGAGAAGCCTCTTGCACCTTATGGGCCGCTTCTTCTGCATGCTCCACCATACGCTGCATAGCTGCATGGGTATCGCTTAAATGGCTTAATTGAGAAGTCATGCCGGCGTCTATCTCTCCTACCACATGGGTAAATTCCCGTACCCCCTTGGTAAGTTTTTTGGTGACATTGGCAGCCTTATTCCCAATTTTTTGCATATCTTGCATGGTTTTTTCTTGATTCATCTTTTCTTGAGTATTATTTTCTAATTTCGCAAGAGTTTCCTCATATTGTCTTTGCAAAGTATCTTTATCTTTGCTTACGTCTTTGTACTGTATTTGCCACTGCTTAGCACAAGAAAGTATTTGCCCGCATACATCATCATGCGGTATTTTTTTTACCTTAGAAAGGTCGCATAAAATGTTTTTTTGAATACTTTCTAAAAGTTGCCCATAGTGCTTTTCTTGTTGCGCCTTTTCAGAGCTCTGCCATAGAATACCGCCAATAGCCACCAGGATACTGATCCCCAAAAGTAAAAGGCCCATCATGAAACTAGGCTCTAGCAAAACAGCAATGGCGTTTAATACAATTAAACACAAAACCATGCCCACAGTTGCAAAACTTACTTTCATACCTTTCCCCCAAAAATTATTTTATAATGCTAAATGTTTTATACTATGTCGGTAAGAAGCGAGGGTCTCAATAAAATAGCTAGCCCTCTCTTATCAGGCCACTGAAAAAGTGTAATCTACTTCGTCAGACGTATTTTAGTGTATCAACAGCCTGTTAAATTAGCATCTGCGTAAATATTATAGCATTCTTCTTGAAAAGCAAGAGGGATGCACCATAGAAGAATTTTTATTATACGGCAACAATATCACTTACTTATGTATATATAAAGAAAGACCTATTACCTGTTGTAACGCATACCATATGGTTTGAAAAAACATGTTAGACAAAAAATCTATTACATCGGGCTTCCTTAGCAAATACTTATAGCATCCGGCACTAAAAAAATTGAAGCAGCTTTTCAAAGCGAAATCTATCATGATTGCCGCTTTACAAAAAACTGCTTCAAATAGGGTATGCGCTGTATTTTCATAATTGTATACTGCGCTTACAATATTTATGCTGGGTGACTTATTTTTTCATGCTACGCTTAGAAGCTTTAAGGGGGTTCACCTTTACAGTAGCACTCTTGGGTAAATCTTGAATAAGATGCTTATTTTCCTCAAAAAAAGCTTTATAATCAATACCAAGGGCCGTGATTCTTTGTTCCATAACAGCCCTATCGCTATTTCTGTTGGGGTCGGATAAATTTTTATCCACATAACGACTTGTAGTGAGGTATAAACCACGTTGATCTATGGCTAGCACATACTGCACATCATTTTCCACAACATCTTGTACTATCATTTCCTTGGCAGTGCCAAAACGAGTAATCATTTACAAACTCCTCTATTTATTATTTTAGTAATAAAAAAACTTCAAAACCCCGTTAACACAATACCATAGTAGCCTGTTGAAAACAGTACTTTATGGTAAAACTGCAATAACATCGCCAAGAAATACTGTTACAAAATGACATAGATTGTCAAGAAAAAAGCTCAATAATTTGAGTTTGACTTTCATTACTATTCGCAGTATTCTCCGACATCACCCTGAGGAGAATACCATGAACCCACTACAAGTTATATCATCATTACATACGCTTATAAACATCCAACAGCCAGTATTTTTATGGGGTGCGCCAGGCATTGGCAAAAGCCAAATTGTTGCGCAAGTTGCTCAAGAAAAAGGCTATAAGCTTATAGATATACGTGCGGTTTTGCTAGACCCTGTAGATTTACGAGGGCTGCCTCGTGTTAATGAGCATGGTCAAGCCACATGGTGTCCACCTTCTTTTTTACCTCAAGAAAGCTGTACAGATAAAGGCATTGTGTTTTTAGATGAACTCAATGCCGCTCCGCCATTGGTACAGGCGGCCTGCTATCAATTAGTGCTTGATAGGCGTATTGGCGAATATATTTTACCTGACGGTTGGACAGTAGTGGCGGCGGGCAATGGGGAAAAGGACCGTGCCGTAACCCATCGCATGCCCACAGCCCTTGCCAACAGAATGGTACATATTCAGATGCATACCGCCACAGAAGATTGGCTTCTTTGGGCAGAAAGGGCCCATATTGCGCCGGAAGTATTAGCCTTCTTACGTTTTCGCCCTGCTCTGCTTCACGATTTTGATCCGCAATCTGCCTCCAAAGCTTTTGCTTCGCCACGTTCTTGGGAATTTGTCTCACGTATGCTTAAAACCGGCATTGATAGCACTATTGAGTATGAATTATTTCAAGGTACTATTGGTATGACCGCTGCCACAGAATTTGTCGGCTTCTTACGCATTTGGCGCGATTTGCCCACCGTAGAAAGTATTTTAGCCACTCCTACCGCCATTGACGTGCCCAATGAACCGGCTACCCTCTATGCCTTGTGTGAGGCTTTAGGCGGTAAGGCCAGTACGCATAACATTGAACCAGTAGTACAATACGCCCTACGCTTACCCGCTGAATTTTCAGTACTTCTTTTGCGCACAGCGATCTGCAACGATGAAGCCATTGTGCATACAGAACCCTTCATGCATTGGGCTCAAAAAAATGCGCATGTAGTCATGTAATACGAGAAAAGCATGTCTACACACCTTTCTTCTCCCAGCAAAGATGCTCAAAAAAAACTCGAAAACGAAGGCATCCTGCGTATGCAAAAGGCACGTACTGCCTTGCTGTTTTCGCATCCTTTTTTTGGCTCTCTTGCTTTAAAAATGGCTTTAAAAGCCGATGCCCATTGCGCCAATCTTTGGACCGATGGCAAAACGCTGGCTTTTAATCCGCACTTTATTGCTGTGCTTTCGCAAGAACAACTCATGGCTGCTCAAGCCCATGAAATTTTACATATAGCTTGCAATCATCACCTACGCCGTCAAGGCAGAGAAGAAAAGCTGTGGAATAGAGCCTGTGATTATGCCATCAACAGCCTGCTAAACGAAGCCGGTTTTGTCCTTTCTGAAACCTATTTTGAGCATGACCCTCAATATGATCAAAAAAGTGTCGATGAAATTTATACCTTGCTTGTTAAGATGACTGACCATGATGTACATGGCAATGCTGAAGAAGCTCTTGTTGCCGAACAAAGTGACGCCCATAACGACGATGCCGCACAGGGTAATGCGGAAAACACCCCAGAGACCGCAGGGCAAGAACAAACGCCCCAGAAGACCCGTGCCGAACATAAGGACGGGGAAGAAGAGCAAGAAGAAAATCTTGTGCAAAGTAAGGGAAATAAGGCATCTGAAAGCACAAGCGAAGAAGGAAAGGCCGCAGATTTTTTTGGTGAAGTGCGTGACCACCCGCTCTTGGCCCATGACGGTAAAGAAAATCAACGTCGTGCCGAGGAAGAAGCTCGCATACAGCTTGCCCAAGCCATGCACAGTGCCGCAGGACACGGAGATATTCCTTTAGGGCTTTTGCGTCTGTATCATAATCAAATACGCCCCACTCTTGACTGGCAAAGCCTCTTACAACGCTTCATTGAATATTGCTTTGATGGGGACTATTCATGGTCCATGCCTAACCGTCGTTATATTTCGCAAGATATTTATCTACCTTCTCGACTAGAACCACGCATTCCCATACTAGCCCTTGCCATTGACGCTTCTGGCTCCATCAACACCGATACACTAGGGGTCTTTTGCATAGAATTAGAAAACATTTTAGAAGCGTACGACACTACTTTATACATTATGTACCATGACACCTTGGTACAAAGTCATCAACAATATACCCGTGCCCACAGACCTTTACGCCTTATGGTGCAAGGGGCCGGAGGCACCAGTTATAAACATATTCCGCCCTATCTTGAGCAAGAAGGCATACATCCTGCCTGCTTACTTTGGTTTACCGATTTTGAATGCACAGACTACCCACCGGAGCCAGACTATCCTGTGCTTTGGATAGGCTCAAAAAAACCAGAACATAAACCCCCTTTTGGACAAATTATTTACGTACAAGATACGTCATACGAAGAGAGCACACAGGAGTCATTACTATGAAAATCCAATGGAAAATCACTAAAAAATTAGGAAATATTCGCCCCACCCTCTCTTATTGCTTTGAGGTGGAAAGCTTTGAAAAAGCCTTGGCCTTGCCTCCCATAACCATTGAATCCACCATTCCAGAGCCGCTGGACTCTTGGCAGGAACATTGCTACCCCCATCAATTTGAAAGGGCAGAACAAATACAGTACAAAGGGACATATCGCCTTTCTTTAGTGTCACATAAAGGAAAAATGTGGAGTCAAACCTTGCGTTTACCATGGCGTCAAGATAATTCCTACCCTGAAGTAGAAGCCTCTTTTTTACTATTACGAGAAGCCTTTGAGGCAGAATTGGCCAGAGCCCATGCCAGCAAAGCCATGGAAGAAAGCGCCTCCTTGCAATTGTCAACTACGGCAAGTACAACCATTGCCCCCAGCGTCTTGGCAGAAAAATTTCTCCATTTTGCTAAGCGTGATCGAGGCGAAAGTAAGGCCATAGCTTTTTAGATTTGAAAACATTTGTGCAAGGTCTCTACTTAAAAAGAAACATTGTGGCGCATACGAAATAAAAAGCTTTTTACAGGAAAAGATTTACAGCGCAATACACCAAAAGTAAGGCCATAATGCCGTTGGTCAGCTTGGCATGTTTGGAAAAAAGCGTTGTAAACAAAGAGCCAAATCCAGACCACATAAGCGTGCACACAAAGCCCATGAAGGAAAGTAAAAAAGAAAATGCCAGCAATGCCGGAATATTATCAGCATAGTAAGGAAGAATATAAGCATCCATGGATACAATGCTGTAAATATAAATTTTGGGATTAATAAATTGTAAAGAAAGCCCTGTAAGAAAGCTTGCTGTCACATGCCTTTCTTCAATAACATCATTACTTTGCCATGTTTTCCAAGCAAGATATATGATATAGGCTGCCCCTATAATCAGCATGGGCATTTCAATAACGGGAATAAGCGTTGAAAGCAAAGAAGTAAACAAAGTACACAGCGACACCACTATACAAAAGCCTACAAAAATACCAACATTGAAGGGTAAAGCACGTAAAAATCCCAAACGTCCGGCATTGGACATGGACATAATATTATTGGGCCCTGGGGTAATAGCTGTAATACCCGCATAAGTTAAAAAACCTAACCAACTAAACATTTTCCTTGACTCCCTTCTTGTCAATGCACTACTCAATATGTACACATTTGCTAATATAACAAGATGATAACCATTACTAAACTATCATAAAACCTGTATTTACTACCTTGCGAGACCTCTGCGCAATGCATTGCGCAAAAGTTTCATAGGATGCTCACCTAAAAGATATTATAATACACTCAAAGTGCACTATAATGATATACACTATACTCTGTCAAGCAATCATTTTTTCTAAAGGATTGACCTTATGCGCACCATAAATTCTGCCATTTCAAAAAATATTAAAGATATACGTGAAAGGAAAAAATTGACATTGGACGCTGCAGCGCAGCTTACAGGCGTTTCACGCAGTATGCTGGCTCAAATTGAAAGAGGCGATGCCAACCCCACCATTTCCATCGTATGGAAAATTGCCAACGGCTTTAAGGTGTCTTTCACCTCACTTGTGGAACAATGCCCTGAGGTGGCCACAGTTATTCGTCAAGAAGATGTGGAAAAAATGGAAGCAGATGGTGGAAAATATGTGAATTATCCGGCTTTTGCCTTTGATGAACAACGCTGCTTTGAAACCTATCGCATTTGCATAGCCGTAGACGGTCACTTACAAGCTGAGGCTCATATGGCAGGAACGGAAGAATATATTACCGTTTTTTCAGGCAGTGTGGAAATTACTGCTCACGATACCCTTTTTATATTACATGCGGGAGATTCTGTGCGCTTTCGAGCAGATGTAAACCACGCCTATAAAAATATAGGCCAAGAAGAAGTGCAATTGAGTATGCTGCTATACTATTCTCAATGATATAGCAGGTTGTTAAGAAAACGCTGATTCATTCTTTTTCCTGAAAGGGGAAGCTTTTTTTAGGAAAAAAAAGCTTCCCCTCTCAGACTCTCCCCTTCAAAAAAACCCCTTGCGCCAATGCTTTACCTTTAAAAAGAAAAATTGTGGCGCATGTCATATGGTTTGAAAAAATATGTCTGAAAAATCAGTTATTTATGCTATTACCACCTTAACTCAGCAAAAACACTTTTATAGTACAAATAGACATGAGCTCTGGGGTATTGCAAAAATTTTGGTGTCAATTTCATCGACATCAATGACATTTTGCAATAACGCCAGAGCTCGCTTCGCTAAGTGCCTACTACGAAGCCTCTACCAATCGAGTATAAAAATACAATTGGCATCGATGAAATTGATGCCAATATTTTGCTACTCGATTGATAAAGGCGAGGGTATCCATAAAACAAGTAGCTCTCTCATGCTGATTTAAGGCAATAGCTACGTTTATTTAATCAGCACTTCCTTAAAGTCAGCGTTGCCCCAATAAAATTATCTCT
>CAYJDE010000026.1:0-19010 GCA_964368805.1 uncultured Desulfovibrionaceae bacterium | reverse complement strand
TTTCCTGAGATGAGACCTGTGCATAGTTCAATATACAGGGTCTTATCTCAGATTCCCCTTCAAAAAAACATGGCGTCAATATCTTCTCTTGAGGCCTCTGCACAATTATTTTCAAATATAGCTTTGTGTCTAAAATTTGAAAATTCGTTCGAAATGGAAAACAACAGGTACAGAGGTCTCATCTTTAGTAAAGAGCACTTATGGCGCATAACAGACTGCTAATGGGCTTGCCCCCAATTATGTCCTATCCCCCAATCCACCACCAAGGGCACAGCTAAGACTTGTCCGCCAGGTTGCACTGCTCCCATAAGCTCGGCCACACGCTGCCCTGCTTGCTCTGCCTCATTTTCCGGCACTTCCAGCACCAGCTCATCATGCACTTGCAAAGCAAGTTTGGCCTGTAGCTGCGTTAGCTGCGAATCATGGGCCACAGCCAACATGGCTAATTTAATGATATCTGCCGCCGACCCTTGAATGACAGTATTGATGGCTTGGCGGCGGGCCAAGGAAAATTTCATATTATTGGTGGAATGAATCTCAGGTACGGTGCGCCGTCGCCCTGCCAAGGTGGTCACATAGCCCTTGGCCTTGGCTTCTTCTTCAATGCCTTCATAAAAACGTTTAAGCTTATCCAAGTGACGGAAGTAGTTTTCAATAAAATCCTTGGCTTTGGCTGTACTAATTTGTAGTTCTTGGGCAAGTTTTTGGGCACCCATGCCATAAATGAGCCCAAAGTTAATGGTTTTGGCATTACGCCGTTGATCACTGTCTACATTTTCCGGCGCAATACCATAAATAATGGCTGCCGTATTGGTATGAATATCCATATTCTTTTGAAAAGCCTGTAAGAGTACAGGGTCTTGAGACATATGTGCTAACACCCGCAATTCTACTTGTGAATAGTCGGCAGAAATAAGCACATGACCCGCCCGTGGAATAAAACACGTGCGCATGCGCTGCCCAAGGGCACCACGTACAGGAATATTTTGCAAATTAGGATTACTGGAAGAAAGGCGCCCCGTGGCTGTGGCCCATTGATTAAAATGGCTGTGAATACGCCCTTCAGCATCCATGAGCCTTGGTAGCGGTTCTAAGTAGGTGGAGCGCAATTTTTCCAATTTACGAAATTCCAACACCGCATCTACCACGGGATGTCCGCTCAACTTTTCTAATCTTTCTTGGGAGGTGGAAAGTTGGCCTCCTTTAGTTTTTCCGGCACTGGGCAATTGCAGAGTAGAAAATAACACTTCGCCCAACTGTTGGGCCGAGCGAATATTAAAAGTAGTACCGGCAGCTTGATAGACTTCCTTAGTACGGGCATCAATGTCCCCTTGCACATCGTCAAGAAAATGCCGAAAGGCTGTGCCGTCAATGGCAATGCCCAGCTGCTCCATACGTGCCAATACGGGAATGAGTGGCAATTCCAAAGATTGGTATAAGCTATCAAGGGCATAGGTATGTAACTCTTGTTGTAAACCTTTAGCCATATCAAGGGCCAATTGCGTTGGGGGGCCAAAGCCGTCGGTATCTTCCCCAAAGTAGTTCCATTGTACTGCCAAGCGTGCCCATGCGTAGTCTCTATCTTCAGGCCGTAATAAATACGCCGCAAGGCCAAGGTCAAACCATTTATCCAAAGGCAATGCGTGCCAAGCCGCATCTTGCCGCAAAAGGTATTTCATATCAGGAGTGACAATGCTTTGGGCTGCAGCTAACCAGCTTGTAAGTTCCTGCACCGATGCATGGGGCACATGCCAATGTTTGTGCCCTGTTTCTGTCTGCATACCTAACACATGACCTTGTTCATGCCGTAAAAGCGGAAGCAATGCCGCAGGAAAAAGAGCCACCGTACAGGCAGCGCAGGTAGGCAAATCGCTACACTTTTCCACACGCACAGGCACATCTTCTTGAGGAGCAGATGGGGCACTTAGCGCAAAAGGATCTTGCCCCTGAAAAGGATCCTGCATATCAAAGAGCGAAGCTTGTTTGGTGGCAGGCGTTGTGTTCGTTGACGCAGTAGACTTTTCTTGCGTTGGTTGATCTGTGACGACTAAATTATGTGTACGCAACATGCTTTCCACCTCACGGCGCAAAGAAGTCAATTCAAACTCCTGCAAAATATGCGTAACATCTGTGGTTTGTAAGGGTTGAATGGCCAATTGTTCCGTGCCCACTTCAGTACAGCACTCTGTACTTAAGGTGGTTAACTGCCTGTACACAAAAATATTTTCTAAATGCGGTGCCACTTTTTGTTGCATTTTTGGAGCCATACGCTCTATGCCGTCACGAATATCTTCAAGGGAAGAAAAATCCATAAAGATTTTTTGCGCCGTTTTGGGCCCAATACCGGGCACACCAGGAATATTATCACTGGTATCGCCCATAAGCGCTTGCACATCAGGCCATTGTAAAGGGCTAAGGCCTGTTTCTTGGGTAAAGTCAGCGGCAGAAGTAAGCTTTTCTTCTTTACCTGCAGGATCCCACAACCAAACATTCTCATGCAAGCATTGCCGTAAATCTTTATCGGCCCCTACAATAATAACGGGCATTGCTTCACGATACCTTTTAGCAAGGGAAGCTATGCAATCATCGGCTTCACACCCTTCAGATACATGCAAAGTTATGCCAAGGCTTTGTACCATACGCTTAATGGGGTCTAGTTGCTGCACCAATTCCTCTGGGGTTGCATCACGATTGGCTTTATACAGCGGAAAAATATCATGTCGAAAATTCTTCCCCCTGCCATCCATGAAAAAAATGCATTTTGTAGGCTTTTGCTCTCGAAAAATACGCAAGAGTAAACGAGTTATCATGTACAGGGCATTGGTGGGAAAACCGTCAGAACGTTGTAAGGTTCGATTGGCATAAAAACCACGATAGATAAAGGCAGTTCCATCCACAAGAAAAAGCGGTTCCTTAATACCAAGGCGTTGTTCTAAAAGCATACTATCCTCATTATTGCTATTAAGCAGACTGTTTGAGCAAGCACATCTCTTGCAAAAAAACAGTAAAACAGAGACCACTTAAAAAGTCCATGAAGAGTTTACCCCAATAGTATTTTTTCTACCAAGAATCTGACATTTTGACAAAAGAAACAGTATACTCTAAAAAGGACCATCTGCGTAGTACATTGAGACCTCTGCGCAGCCGCCTGTTACAAAAGGCCATTTCACACAGGCTGATAAAGGAATATATATGACCATTCGCCCCTTAGAACACAAAGACGCCACATCTGTGCTAGCCATGATGCAGGCATTTTATAATTCGCCGGCAACACTTGTAAAATCGCCCACAGAAGTTTTACAGCAAGATATTGATGATTGCCTCAGCCCCCTGCCCTTCATTGAAGGATACGTTTTTGAAGAAAATCAAATCCTGCTTGGCTATGCCATGGTGGCCAAAAGCTATTCCACAGAATACGGAGGTGTATGCCTTTGGTTGGAAGATTTATATGTGGAGGCGCATGCCCGTGGAAAAGGCATAGGTACAAAATTTTTACATTTTTTAGAAGATAGCTACAAAGGAAAAGCCGTTCGTCTGCGCCTTGAAGTTACAAAAAACAATACGGCAGCCATCGCTGCCTATGAAAAATTGGGCTTCATGCAGGTTGACTACATGGAAATGGCCAAAAAACTATAATGACTATCATCAACGCTCCATGAGGCCGTACGCAATGCATTGCGCAAAGGTCTCATAATAGACTGTTGAAAATCTGCTGTACAAAATGTATATGGGTATTATTCTTAATGCAGCGTATGTAAAGAAGCCCATGACATAAGCGCTTAAACAAAAAACATACATAAATACTAGTGTTCATACTTAAAATATATCCATAAAAATATGGAGGAGATTTTATGTCAACATTTATACATATAGCCTCTGACCATGCGGGGCTTGCTTTAAAAGATACCATCAAAGCCTATTTAGAAAACCGTGGGCATAAAGTGCACGATCACGGGACCCATACTGCAGAAAGCTGTGACTACCCTCTTTTTGCACAAAGACTTTGCCAAGCACTTTTGGAAAACAAAGATGCCAAGGGAATTCTTGTTTGTGGCACAGGCGTAGGCATGTCCATGATGGCCAATCGTTATGCACATATTCGCGCAGCCCTGTGCGCCAATGAATTTCAAGCCAGAGCTACTCGTCAACATAACGACGCCAACGTGCTTTGCCTTGGCGAACGAGTCACAGGCCCCGGTCTTGCCATGAATATGGTGGATATTTTCTTAACAACACCTTTTGAAGGTGGCCGACATCAAAAACGTATTGATATGTTTGACACTATCTAACCCTTTTATTTTCAACAACCCGATAAAGGTACATGCCGTGTTTGCCTGTACTGCGTAATTTTGCCTGTTTTTTTGGAGAAAGAATGTTTATTTATAATACCTTAAGTGGAAAGAAAGAAGAATTTACCCCTGTTAACCCCGGCAAAGTAAATATGTATGTATGTGGCATAACGGCCTACGATTACTGTCATATTGGGCATGCTCGCTCTGCCCTTGTCTTTGACGTTATAGTGCGCCATTTTCGTCATCGTGGCCTTGATGTGCGTTTTGTGCGTAATTTTACCGATGTGGACGATAAAATTATCAATCGTGCCCTCAAAGAAGATAGAGATTGGCGTGAAGTTGCCAAGACATATATTCAAGCTTTCCACGAAGATATGGACAGATTGGGCGTTTTACGTGCCGACGAAGAACCATGCGCCACTGACTATATTGCTGAAATGCATACCATGTGCCAACGTCTCATTGAAGATGGTAAGGCCTATGCCACCCCTTCCGGTGACGTATATTTTCGCGTGCGAGCCTATGCGCCCTATGGCAAACTTTCAGGGCGCAGCCTTGACGATTTACAAGCCGGTGCCCGCGTAGCCCCCGGTGAAGAAAAGGAAGATCCCCTAGATTTTGCTTTATGGAAAGGAGCCAAACCCGACGAGCCTTTTTGGGAAAGCCCTTGGGGTAAGGGACGCCCCGGCTGGCATATTGAATGTTCTGCCATGAGTGAAAAATACCTACCTTTGGATATTCATGGTGGTGGACAGGATCTTATTTTCCCCCATCACGAAAATGAAATTGCTCAAACAGAAGCCTGTACCCATACCGAACTGGCAAAATATTGGGTACACAATGGTTTTGTGCAAATCAATGCCGAAAAAATGTCGAAATCCCTCGGAAACTTCAAAACTATTCGTGATATTTTAGAACAATTTTTACCGGAAACCTTACGTTTTTTCCTCTTGGGCAAACATTACCGCAGCCCCATCGACTTTACCGACAGCAGCATGGAAGAAGCCGAACGAGGGCAAAAGCGTGTTTACCAATGCCTTGTGGATATGCAAACGGCACTACTTCGTGAAAATTGGAAGAAAAGCCCCTTCCCAGAAGACTATACGCAAGAGCTTGCAAGCCTTGAACAAGGTATTGACAGTGCCATGCTAGACGATTGTAATACGGCCGCTGCCCTTGGACACATTTTTGGTATGGTACGCCTTGCCAACCGTGCCATGGAAGATAAATCCGTTAAAGCCAGTGAAGGCCTACGCGATTTTCTTATGACTGTGCAAAAAAATCTAGACATCTGGGGGCAAGTGCTAGGGCTTTTCACCCTCTCTGCTCAAGGCTTTTTACAAGACCTACGTGCAATACAAGCACAAAGGCAAGGCATTGATGTGCAGCAAGTGGAAAAATACATAGAAGAACGACAAGAAGCGCGCAAAAATAAAGATTTTGCCGCCTCAGATGCCTTGCGTGACACCTTGACCAACATGGGCATAGCCCTTAAAGACACCCCCCATGGCGTCCAATGGGATGTTATGTAAAAACAAGAGGTAAATATGGTGCGTATACACAAACATTTGGCCTCATTTATGCTGGCTATCATCTTCCTAAGTCAAGTTTTTATAGTGCCCGCACAGGCTTTCTTGGGTGATTTTAGCATTAAAGATGAAAAAGAAATGGGTCGCAAATTTGAAGTGCTAATACGCTCTCAATTGCCTATAGTGGAAGACCCTGAAATTGCTTTGTATGTCAATGGCATAGTACATAGAATTTCTCGGGTCATCCCTCCACAGCCTTTTCAATTTACTTCTGGCGTTGTGTTGCACAATGCGCTCAACGCCTTTGCTGTGCCTGGCGGTCATATATTTGTTTTTACGGGCCTTATTATGCAGCTTAACAATGAGGCAGAGCTAGCAGGCATTATTGCCCATGAAATGGCGCATGTCACCCAAAGACATGTGGCAAATCGTATGAACAGGGGGAAATTCCTCTCCATTGCTTCCATCCTTTTGGCCATTGCCGGCGTTGCCGTAGGTGGCGGTGAAGGCGCAGCCCTTGCTGCCGGAGCCATTGGCGCAGGACAATCAGCCATGCTTAACTACAGTCGCATTGATGAAATAGACGCCGATGACATTGGCTACCAATACCTGGTGGCTGCAGGCTACCCTCCCATAGCCATGGCCGGTGGTTTTAAGAAAATTCAAGAAAAAAGCGTCATGACCGGAGGCGGCAAAGTGCCCACGTATTTGTCGACGCATCCGGACATTAGCACCCGTATCACTAGCATTGTAGCCAAATCTCAATCAGCAAAACAGCACTTAAACCAACGTGGTGTGGACAATAGGCGCTTTCAACGAGTGCAAACCCTTTTATGGGCACGGTATGGCAATATTCAAGCGGCGCAACACCGTTTTGCCTCACAGAAAACCGGACTAGCTCGCATGGGCACAGCCATGGTGCTGGCACGACAACATAAAGTGCAAGAGGCCAGCAAAGCCTTTGATGCAGCCATGGCCATGGCCCCTCAAGACCCGCTTATATTACGTGAGGCCGGCTCTTTCCATTACAGAAGGGGCGATATGCAAAAGGCAGAAAGTTTGCTCAGTCAAGCCATGCAAAGAGATAGAAACGATTATATGGCACAGTTTTTTTATGCCCGTTTGTTAGATGACACAGGCCGCACGTTGCAAGCAGAGCCGTATTATAAAAGAATATTGTATATTTTACCCTATGACAGCGAAGTGCATGCGGCGTACGCACGCTCTCTTGGCAAAAGCGGTAAACAATTTTTAGCCTATTTGCACCTAGCCTATAGTGCCATGTACAGTAATAAAAAGAAAAAAACCAAGCAATACAGCGATAAAGCCAAGGGCCTTGTGAAAAATGATGCCCATAGACAGGCTTTTCAACGTTTTGCGCATATTTATAAAGAACGTAAAGAAATATGGGAAGAAGGACTTTAAACATGCAAACACATGCAACAACCATTTTAGCGGTGCGTCATAATGGTCAAGTGGCCATTGGCGGCGATGGACAAGTAACCTTGGGACAAAGCATTGTCATGAAACACGGCGCTTGTAAAATTCGCCGCCTTTACAAAGGAAAAATTCTAGCAGGCTTTGCCGGTGCCACCGCCGATGCCTTTACGCTTTTTGAACTTTTTGAGGCAAAACTTGAGGAATCTCGGGGCAATTTGGTACGTGCTGCCGTGGAGATGACCAAGGATTGGCGTAAAGATAAATATTTACGCAGATTAGAAGCCATGCTTCTTTTGGCCGATGCCGAACATATTTTGGTACTTTCTGGCAATGGCGATGTTATAGAACCCGACGACGGTGTAGCCGCCATTGGCAGTGGCGGTGCCTATGCCCTTTCTGCTGCCAGAGCCTTGGTGCGCCATGGAGATGCTGAAAGCACAGCGGAAGATGTGGTACGCCATGCCATGGGCATTGCGGCTGAAATTTGCGTCTATACCAACACGCACCTGAGTTTAGAAACCCTTTAACATTTGATATGTATGCAAAACAGCACACAAGTAACACCGCAGATACGCACCACGGGGTGTAAAATAAATCTGTCGTTAAAAATCACAGGGATTCGTGAAGATGGCTACCATCTTTTGGATTCCATCTTTTGGCCTTTGGCAGACCCTCACGATGTTTTAACGTTTACTCCATGTGTACAAGGGCAAAAAGCTTTTAGTATAAGCTGCGATACCAAGGGTATTGACCTTGAAAACAATACCTTGACCAAGGCCCATGCTGCCTTTTTACGTCACGGCGGTATTTTACAGCAAGACTGGCAGCATGTGCATGTGCATTTGCATAAAGGCATTCCCCACGGTGCAGGGCTTGGCGGGGGCAGCAGCGACGCGGCTTGTGTGCTTTTGTGGTGCAATGCCCATGCTACGTTACCTTTAGATGCACAACAGTTGCATGCGGCGGCCCTTTCTGTAGGGGCCGATGTGCCGTTCTTTTTGCAAAATGTTCCGGCAAGGGTGCAAGGCATTGGCGAAATTATTACGCAGCTAAGTCCAGAAGAAAAAAATACCTTTCAAGGCCATGTGATTGTGCTGTGTCCAGACATAATGATTTCAACACCTTGGGCGTTTTCTGCTTGGGATGAAAAAAAAATTAAAAATTTTTCAAAAAATTCGTTGACAAAATCAGCCCATGGCGATAAATACATCTTCGCTTGTTCGGGAAAAGAAAACGCCAAGCCACAAAATGACTTTGAAGAAGTTGTTTTTGAAAGCTACCCCGCCCTGGCAAAGCTTAAACAGAGCTTACAGGAAAAAGGGGCCAAGTACGCAAGTATGAGCGGTAGCGGTTCCTCCATTATAGGAATTGTTTCTTCGCAAGAAGAGGCTCAAAGGCTGGCAGAAAGTTTTCGCAATAAGCAATGTAGGGTGTTTACCACACCACTATAATACGCAGGGGTGTCGCCAAGCGGTAAGGCAACTGGTTTTGGTCCAGTCATTCGAGGGTTCAATCCCTTCCGCCCCTGCCATTTTTTATTTCCGATGCGCATTGCGCATATGCGCACAGAGCAAAGGTACGTCATGTTTAACAACCTTAGAATTGTCACCGGTTCCGCCAATCCCAATCTAGCACTGGCCATATGTGATCATCTTGGATGCCAAATTACCCCTTCGCTTACATCTACTTTTAGTGATGGCGAAGTGCGTGTGGAAATTGGTGCCAACATTCGTGGTGATGACGTCTTTGTAGTGCAGCCTACCTGTGCACCTGTCAATGATAACATCGTTGAACTGTGCCTTATGCTTGACGCCTTAAAAAGGGCAAGTGCTGCACGCATTACGGCTGTTGTTCCCTACTATGGCTACGCCAGACAAGACCGCAAAGTAAGCCCAAGAGCCCCTATTTCTGCCAAAATGTTGGCAGATTTTTTACAAGTGGCAGGGGCGCAACGTGTGGTAACCATTGATTTACACGCAGGGCAAATTCAAGGTTTCTTTGACTGTCCTGTGGATAATATTTTTTGCGTGCCTGTCATGCTTGAGCATTTACGCCAAATCCCCAAAGAAGATCTTGTGGTGGTTTCTCCCGATGCGGGTGGTGTGGAAAGGGCTCGTGCCTATGCTAAGCGACTGAATGCTGGCCTTGCCATCATTGATAAAAGACGAGACCAGCCAAATCAGGCTCAGGCCATGCATGTTATTGGTGATGTAGAAGGTAAAACCACTATTATTGTGGACGACATGATTGACACCGCAGGCACTTTATGTGCCGGTGCTGAGGTACTAAAGCAAAATGGTGCTGTAGACATCATTGCTTGTGCTGCCCACGGAGTTCTTTCTGGCCCTGCCGTGGACAGAATTAATGCTACGGATGCTTTACAGAAAGTCATTGTTACCGACACCATCCCCATGGATGTAAAAAAAGAAAAGTGCCCCAAATTGCATGTGGCAACGGTGGCGTCTTTACTTGGAAAAACCATACACAATATTCATACCGGCTCTTCGGTAAGTGTGTTATTTGTCTAAAAAATTTACCGTATTATGCGGATATAAGTTAAGGAGACGAACATGTCCATAGAAAAAGTTTTGAACGCTCAAAAGCGCGAAGGCCTCGGAAAAGGCTACAATCGCCGTCTCCGTGTAGAAAACATGGTTCCCGGTGTATTTTATACTGCCAAAGGTGATAATGTGCCTGTGCAAATGCCTGCTCTTCCTTTGGAAAAAATGTATGCCGAAATGGGTCGCACTACTGTTTTTACCCTTGAAATCGATGACAAAGGCAACAAAAGCAGCCATCCTGTCATGATTTGGGAAGCCAAGCGTCACCCTTACAAAAATGAATTTACCCATATTGATTTTTATGGTGTTGACCTTGAAAAGCCTGTGAAAGTTCAAGTGAATATTGAATTCGTGGGTACTTCCAAAGGTGTGAAAATGGGTGGTAAGCTTGAAACCTACCGTGAGCGTGTATACCTTGTGGGCAAACCCCAAGACCTTCCCAAAAAGATTGTGATAGATGTTACAGAAATGGGCTTAAACGCCAGCCTTCGTGTGGCTGACTTAGAGCTTCCTGCCAATGTTACTGCCCACTATGACCAAAACTTCGCCATTGTGTCTGTTATTTCTAAAGTGAAAGATGACGACGCAGAAGCTGGTAACGAATAAGGCATTTTTTTCGTAAAGAAATTGCAAGCCGATCGCCTTATGGGGGGTCGGCTTTTTTATTAAGAAAACACCAGTAGATAAATAATTTTATCTACTAGGAAACCTCTGCACAATGTGTAAATCCATTTTTTTTAGAGTTATCTTTGTGCTATTATAGTAATTTTTTACTAACATGAAACAAAAAAGATACCCCCTGCAAAATGCACGTACCGTATACATTCCTTCACAAAAAAATACCATCGCTCTTTCTGTTTTAGAAAGTCATCCTCAAGCGGTGACGGTGCTCTTTTACCCAGGTACCATGGCATCCCCGTACATGTACAGTCTATTCTTAGAAGAGTTGCAAGCGGTAGGCTGTAATGTGGTGGGCATACATCCTCTAAGTCATGGTTTAAGCCCCAGAAAAAAAATTCTTTTTACTTTTGATGATATTGTACGCAATGGACAAGATGCCCAAGCATGGGCTGCACACCATTTTTCTGGCCCTCTAGTGGTATGTGGGCATAGTCAAGGCGGTATTGTAGCCCTTGCTCATGCCCTTAGTGATTCCCGTAAAAATTCCCTTACTAGTACCACGAATAGTACCGCTGATACTCCCTCACTAGCAGCCTGTTTTTCCCTTGGCACTTTACTGCCCCATGCTCATGATGCCGTGAATGTTACACGCTTTAAAGCTTTTTTACGACATAAAGACAGCATTTTACGAGGAATACGGTTTTTTTCGCATCTTTTTCCTTTTCTTCCCATCCCTTTTTGGCTTTATTTGCAGCCCAAAAAAATTTTCGCCCATGCGTATAAAGTGTTTGCCCCAGCCAAAGGAATACGCCTTTGGTATCCCTTAATCTTTATCTCTAGTCTTTTTCATAAAGACTTGCAGCATGTCCAACAACATGGACATATGCATTGCCCTTTTTTCTTACTCAGTGCCAAGAATGACGCCCTTTTTTCTTGGCCTCTTATGCAAAAAATTTTTGAAAGCATACGAGCACCACAAAAAAAACTTATTCCCATAGCAGGCGGCGGGCATCTTTGCGCCGTCAGTCGCCTTTATGCCAAACACATGGCCGCCATCATTGCTGCTGAATGCGCAGGGCTTGGCCTTCCCATCTACATAAACCACAAAAATTAAGGTACACTATGAATTACGAAGGATTACTGGCAGGACTTGGCAACCCTGGTTCCAAATATCACGACACACGACACAATATGGGTTTTTTACTCATTGACTATCTTTTAGAGCGTTGCCAGCATCATGGTCGTGTAGAAGAACTGTCCGGTGGCAAATTTAAATGCCAACTATGGCGGGCTCAAATGGGACCGCAAGAACCATGGTGGCTTTTTGCCAAGCCACAAACCTTTATGAATTTAAGTGGTGTCAGTATTCAACCTTTACTGGCCTGGCATAAGCTTCAAGCCAAGAATTTACTGGTGCTGCATGATGAATTGGATATAGCCCCCGGACAATTACGCTTTAAATTTGGCGGCGGCAATGCTGGTCATAATGGATTAAAATCCATTACCCAGCAACTTGGCACGCCAGACTTTTTCCGCTTACGCCTTGGTATTGGACGCCCTACCAGCCCAGAACAAGGCGATGTGGCCTCCTTTGTATTGGCAAGGCCCAAAGACGAAGAAGCAAAAAAATTGGAAGACGCCTTACCTAAAGCCGTAGAAGTGCTGGAAGTATTTTTTCAAGAAGGCCTTAAAGCTGCCACAAGTCACGCTTTGTCTTGTAAATAGAATAGATTTTTTCCCTGAGAGGGGGGACTTTTTTTAGGGAAAAAAGTCCCCCCTCTCAGACGCTCCCCCTCAAAAAAGCCTATTACGTCGACAGCTTATCTTAATAAAAACATCTGCACAATCACTTTCAAATATAGCTTTGTGTCCAAAATTTGAAAATTTGTTCGAAATGTAAAATAAAGTGCAGAGGTCTCAATTTTCGTTTCTTTAATAAAAGTGCTAACCGCACATCTGAAAATAGTTGTGCAGAGGTTGCTTCTTGGGAAAGAGCAACTATTTTTTTCTTTCCCTCTTGCCCATAAATCAAATCGTACTTATATACTATGTGTAAGTGCTATTTCTTGGCTCCCCCCTAAATTTCCTCCCCGCTTTCCTACAGCACAAACAGCTTCTCGCATTTTATGACTTGCCTTTATGGTTTTTACTCCGTTTTTGGGCGACTTGCCCTACCTCACCCCTAAAAGAGCGAGGTTTCCTTTGTTTCAGGCAGATGAATTAGTGGTTTATCCCGCGCAAGGTGTCGGTAAAATTGAGCGCATAGCCCAGGATGAAATTTCTGGCGTGCAGTGCGAATTTTACATTGTCCGTATTGTTTCTAACAACATAACGCTTATGGTTCCTGTACATAATGCTCTCAACGTAGGCTTGCGTCCCTTGAGTGATAATACCAAAGCACAAGAAATTTTAGATGTTTTATGCAGCGAAGAGCATGTACCGGTGCACACTGGCCAAAATTGGAATCGAAGATTTCGCGAATACTCTGAAAAACTTAAAAGTGTAGACCTTACCGAAGTGGCAAAAGTGGTCCGAGAGCTTCTCCTCATCAGTAAAAATAAAGAGCTTTCTTTTGGCGAAAAACGCCTTTTAGAACAAGCCATGCTACTCATTACCGGAGAATTGGCCGAAGTTCTTGGCATGGATGAAGTTATGTTGCGAGAAAAAATTCTTTCATACTATCCTTCTTTTGTGGAAAAAGAACAAGAAAATACTGCATAACATTGTATACTCTGTCATTGTGCGCCGGCAAAAATAGAGCACGGCAAACGATGACAGTTGTCATAACAGTTGCATACACAACATCCATACACAGAGGTACAGCATATACTTTACACATTGTGAAGAAGTATCATCGGCAAGTCTACGAAAACCTACAGCTTAGAATACCTCCGCTGTTTATAGACACTTCAGCATCAACATATTACATTTTAACTTATTTTTTGTTACATTTTTCATAATGCGTTTTTCTAAACTTTTATGTCAGGCATAATAAAAGTTTTGCTCATGGTAAAATTTGCATCGCACTACTACTTTTCACTTGCTTTCCCCGTTAAACGTAGGTATCATTTGCTCGCTTCGGTAATCCTCCTGAGTGTGCCTCGTGAATTGTCTTAGTATTGTCTCTATCCATGGCTTGAATACGCCAAGAAGATGTGGATAACATTGCCAAAGACTTTTTCAAGACAAGAAGATGTAATGTCATTTTGCTGAGTGCTTTCATGGAAAAGACAGTATGCCTCACGCTACTGGCAAATAAACGCCGCGCATTATGTAAAAATAAAAATTCGTACCCATCACGGGATTTACATCGAACAGTATTTTTCATGATAACCTTCTTTGCTAAGACTCCTCGTCGTAACGAAAAATCGTTGCAAAGACAACATATTCACATTAAAACACGGTACCCCATGCCTTTACTTTAACGTAATGACAGTGCCGTCATACCTAAAACGTGGTTTTTAAACCCGCTACATTTTATCACAACTAATTGGATTCCTATGCGCAAGAAAAAAGCAAATCCCGAAGAAACAGTAGAAGCCACCGAAAGTGCTCTTAATCAAAGTGTTCTTAATCTTTCTGAATTAAAAACAAAATCCATGCAAGACCTTATGGAGTTGGCAGATTTTTATAATCTTGAAAATGCTAGTTCCATGCGCAAACAAGAGCTCATCTTCTCTTTATTGCAATCGTGTTCTTCGCAAAATGGGGCCATTTATGGCGATGGCGTCTTAGAAATTTTGCCTGACGGCTTTGGCTTTTTACGCTCTCCATTATGTAGTTATATGCCGGGGGCTGATGATATTTATGTGTCTCCCTCACAAATACGGCGTTTTTCTTTACGTAAGGGAGACATTGTTTCCGGACAAATTCGCCCTCCCAAAGATGGAGAACGTTATTTTGCCCTACTTAAAGTCACCGAAATCGGCTTTGAACCTCCAGAAAACGCTAGAAATCTCGTCTTATTTGATAACTTAACACCAATTTACCCCGATAGCCCTTTGATTATGGAAAATGGGGACAAAAATTTTTCCAATCGCATCATTGATCTTATGTCCCCCATAGGTTGTGGCCAACGTGGCCTTATTGTGGCACCGCCCCGCACCGGTAAAACCATCTTGCTCCAATCTCTTGCCAACGCCATCAATGCCAATTATCCCGATGTATACCTTATTGTCTTGCTCATTGACGAACGTCCCGAAGAAGTTACAGATATGGAGCGTACAGTAAAAAAAGCAGAGGTTGTCAGCTCCACCTTTGACGAGCCGCCACAACGCCATGTGCAAGTGTGTGAAATGGTGCTTGAAAAAGCCAAACGTTTGGTAGAGCGCAAGCGTGATGTGGTTATTTTACTTGATTCCATCACACGCCTTGGACGTGCGTACAATGCCGTCACCCCCCCTTCGGGTCGTGTGCTTTCTGGGGGTCTTGATGCCAATGCTTTGCAACGCCCCAAGCGCTTCTTTGGTGCTGCACGTAATGTAGAAGAAGGCGGTAGCCTTACCATCATTGCCTCTGCCCTCATTGATACCGGCTCTCGCATGGATGAAGTTATCTTTGAAGAGTTTAAAGGTACTGGCAATATGGAAATCTATCTTGATCGTCATCTGTCTGATAAGCGTGTCTTCCCTGCCATCGACATTAACCGTACAGGCACCCGTAAAGAAGATTTGCTTCTTGGCGAAGATGTCCTTAATCGTGTTTGGATTTTACGCAAAATTCTTGCGCCCATGTCTCCCATTGACAGCATGGAATTTTTATTGGAAAAAATGCGTGGCACCAAAAGTAATAAAGACTTCCTCAACGGCATGGGCAAATAATGCTTACTTGGCTTGATTTTTTACTCTTAGGGATTTTTCTACTTCTTGCCTTTGGCATACCTTGGTTAGTAAAAAAGCTTGACCTTGTAGTGCTTGACCCTTGCGGCTGAGGTATAAGCTTTGTGCCTAGGCAGGTGCTAGAAAAAAAAGCGCATAATACCACACGACGCATGACGTAAAATCCTATAAGAGCTCCTATCAACCTGTTAAAAAATCAGTTTTAAAAAAATTTCTGGCGACATGTTTTTTACCTCGTTTTCTTAAAGACTGTTCAATAAATATGAACTGCGAGGAAGACAAAGTCTTCTTAAAGAATTTACTATAAAAATTTTTTTCATTTTCTTACAGGCTGTTCAAAAAGCAGTGGATACAAGGAAAAATAAAAAGGCAAGGCGCACCGTGTATACGGACATACACAAGCGATTTGCCTTTTTATTTTTGACGCAGTAGACGCTGCTTTTTCAACAGCCTGTTGGTAAGAAGCTAGAATATCAACAAAATAGCTCCCCTCCTCTATGGATTTAAAGCAGGAAACACAAATATGAAAATTTTTTTCCTATTCTTCTTGACATATTTCAATTAATGTTGAAATATAAATCTATGGAAAGCAAACATGCCAGTAAACTTTTTGAAGCTCTCTCTTCCGAGCACCGTTTGGACATTTTTCGCCTCTTGGTAAAAAGTGCTCCGCAAGGACTTGTGGCCGGAGAAATTGCGAAAACACTGCAAATTCCGTCCACCAACCTTTCTTTTCACCTCAAATCCATTGTACAATGTGGTTTAGCGCAGGTAGAAAGAGAGGGGCGCTTTATGCGCTATAAAGCCAATATTCCACTTATGCTTGAAGTGGTAGGTTTTCTTACAGAAAAATGCTGTGATAGCGACCCAGCCAGCTGTCGACGCTTTCGCGCAGCCGCAGGTATTGAAGCAAGCCTGTTACCACAACGCCTGTAAGACGCTCTGGTAACAGGGCTGACTTTATATAGGAACAAGCTCTAAATTTTTTTGCCTTAATAAGTTAATATTTCAACAACAATCAACCTATTGAAGTGTCATTATGAATACAACATCTTGGAACACAAAATACTTGGCTACCCTTGCAACCCTAGCTGCACTTTGGGCCTTGGTTTATGCATATATTTTAGATGCATCTCATATCATTGTTCAAGGTTTAGGCTTTGACTCCACAGCTTTCTTTGGGGCCGCCTTACAATTTTTCCTCTATGATACCGTAAAAATTCTCATGCTTTTGGTGGCACTCATTTATATTTTAGCTTGCCTTAGGGCCTCGCTTAATGTGGAGAGAGTTCGTGATTATTTGGCAGGAAAAAAGCGTGGCCTTGGCTACTTTCTGGGCGCCTTATTTGGCTCCATAACACCCTTTTGTTCATGCTCCAGCATTCCTCTCTTCTTAGGTTTTACCATGGCTCGTATCCCTGTGGGTATCACCATGTCATTTTTAATTACCTCCCCCCTTATCAATGAAATAGCGGTGGTTTTACTCTGGAGTCTGCTAGGCTGGAAATTTACCCTTATTTACGTAGCGGTGGGGTTATTAGCCGGTATTGTAGGCGGTTTTTTCATGGACAGCATCAAGGCAGAACGCTGGCTACAACCTTTCATTAAAGAGGCCATGGAAAATGCCCCGGCCCATACACCACAAAATACAGAAGCAGGACAAAACACTCGCTTTACCCTAAAAGAAAGACATGATTTTGCCCTTAGTGAAACGAAAATTATTTTTAAACGAGTATGGAAATGGGTCATCATTGGCGTAGGTCTTGGGGCAGCGCTTCATGGCTACGTGCCAGAAAATTGGTTTGCCGAAAATCTTGGCGCCGGTGAATGGTGGACAGTACCCGCCTCAGTTATCGTAGGCATTCCTCTATACTCTAGCGTCACAGGCATCGTGCCCATCATGGAAAGTCTTTTACTCAAGGGACTACCCATTGGCACCACCATGGCCTTTTGCATGAGTGCAGTGGCAGCCTCTTTACCCGAATTTATGCTTTTACGACAAATTATGACCTTAAAATTACAGCTTTCTTTCTTAGCGTATTTATGGATCATCTTTACCTTAGTAGGCTGGGGCTTTAACTTTTTAGGCCCTTACATCATACAATAAAGAAACACAGGAGAAAAACAATGGAAATTAAAGTATTTGGACCAGGTTGTGCCCGTTGCAATGAAGTGGAGGCCTTAGTGCGCGAAGTGGTAGAGGCCAGAGGCTGCCAAAGCAGCATTACCAAAGTCAGCGATTTAAAAGAAATGATGGCCGCCGGTGTCCTCTCTACCCCAGCCGTTATGGTGGACGGTACAGTAAAAAGCATTGGCAAAGTGCCCACAAAAACAGAAATAGCTTCATGGCTTGATGGCGGTGAAGGCTCCCCTTGTTCCACCAATGGGGGCGGCGGTTGCGCTTGCAATAAAAAATAATATATAGAGGAAAACCATGACACAATCTCCCCTACAAAAGCTTTCCTTTTTAGATAGATACCTTACCGTATGGATTTTCTTAGCCATGGGTATTGGTGTGGGCATAGGCTGGCTTATACCCAGCGTGAAAGACGGCATCAACTTCTTTCAATGGGGCACTACCAATATTCCCATAGCTATTGGCCTTATTGTCATGATGTACCCCCCCTTAGCCAAAGTTAAATACGAAGAGTTGGGACAAGTTTTTCGCAATAAAAAAGTACTCTTACTCTCCTTGGTGCAAAACTGGGTCATAGGCCCCATCTTAATGTTTTGCCTAGCCATGATTTTCTTAAGTGGCGACAATAGCTACTTTATCGGTCTTATTCTCATTGGCCTTGCCCGCTGCATCGCCATGGTTATTTTATGGAACGACCTTGCCGGCGGCGACAGAGAATATTGCGCCGGCCTCGTGGCCTTTAACTCTGTGTTCCAAGTATTTTTCTTCTCCATCTATGCCTATGTATTTATAACCGTACTGCCAAAATGGTTTGGATTTGAAGGGGCCGTGGTGGAAATAAGCATGGGCCAAATTGCCGAAAGCGTCTTTATTTACCTTGGTATTCCCTTCCTTGGCGGCATGCTTTCTCGTTTATATGGGGTAAAAGTCAAAGGCGTAGATTGGTATGAAAATGTCTTTTTACCCAAAGTAGGCCCATGGGCTTTACGTGCCTTACTTTTTACCATTGTCATCATGTTTGCCTTAAAAGGTGATAAAATAGTAGACCTGCCTATGGATGTGGTAAAAGTAGCTATTCCGCTTTTAATATACTTCCTAGCAATGTTCTTGCTCTCTTTTTACCTATCCAAGAAAGTAGGGGCCAATTACGAACAATCGGCCACCCTTTCCTTTACGGCGGCTTCCAACAACTTTGAATTAGCCATTGCTGTGGCCATCGCCGTATTTGGTTTAAACTCCGGCGAAGCCTTTGTGGCCGTCATCGGACCTCTTGTGGAAGTGCCTGTGCTTATAGGCCTTGTGAATGTGTCTTTATGGCTAAAGAAACATTGGTAAAAAATTGTTCATTTTTTTCAACTACCTGTAGGGAAACGATGAAAGTAATATTCTGTAAGAAACTTTTTTGAAACAGGCTTTTTCAAGAGACTGTTATGAAGGCCGCTGGCATGTGTTAGCGGCTTTCATCAACAATATTTTCCCCAATCAATTCTCCATCCTTGACAGCCTATGTACAGCATGATAGTTTTGCTCCGTGTTATTGTAACTTATGAGGAGTTATTATGAAAAATTTACTGTGGATTTTCGTTGCGGTA
>CAYJDE010000025.1:0-19187 GCA_964368805.1 uncultured Desulfovibrionaceae bacterium | reverse complement strand
AGAGGTTTTTAGAGAACAAGTGTTACTAACATGAGACAAACAACATATAGCACAGTACTTGACGCCCTGCCCAAAGCTAGGCACAATACCGCTATAAAAAACACATTTTTCCATACCATTTTACATAAAAAGGTTACGCCTATGCCCCCAAGAAAATTACCCCGTCCTCAAGCCGTTGATGCCGCTTGTATTTTGTTTTCACTCAATACGGAACCTGAACAATTACGTAAAATGATAGAACAAATGGAAAAAGAAGATTTTGCAGAAAAAAGCATACAGCGAGAACTGTTCTACAAAGAATGGTACGGATTTGTACACGCTGTGGTGGTAACATCTCTTATGGTGCATGCACCCAACAGTGTACTTGTAGATTATTTGCGTCAAACTTCCAGTCTACTCAAAACCCGTAACATCCCCAAAGAAGATGCTAAATTTTTTGTAGATACGCATTTTGCCCCCTACATGGAACTGGTTGGCAAGGCAGAACAAAAAGAATGTCCCAAACTTTTTTTTAAACAGGTATGCGGTATAGACGATCTAGAGCAAGTACCTCCTCGGGCTTTGGCACTTGTTTCCGGAACTATGGCCCTTGTTATGAGTGCTGTGGCAGATAAATTGGAACAATATGAAATTCTTCCCGATTAAACGAACACACTTTTAGCTTCTTAAAAAATAGCACCTTCTTCTTTTCCCCATATACATCTAGGCCAAGGTGCGATGTATATATGATGGAGACTTTATGCAAGCATTGCTCAAGACCATAGCGCCGCGCATCATTGCATTTCGTGAAGACCTGCATAGGCACCCAGAATTGGCTTGGCTAGAATACCGCACCACCTCAAAAATTGCTGAGGTATTTGAAAGCTTAGGGTATGTGGTGAGAATGGGGCGTGACGCCATTTTGCCAGAGGCTCGCTTGACGCCGCCTACGCCGGAACAATGTGCCAGAGAAGAAGCCAGAGCTATTATTGAAGGGGCAAAGCCAGAGCACATAGAACGTATGCGTCAAGGCTCCGGCGGTCTTACAGGTTTATGGCTTGACATGCCTTTTGGAAAGCAAATGCCGCAAAAAGAAATCCCCATTTATGCTTTTCGTTTTGATATAGATGCCAATGAAGTACAAGAGCAAACCTTAGGTGAGCATGTACCAGCGCAGCAAGATTTTTATTCACTGCATAAAGGCATCATGCACGCTTGCGGGCACGATGGTCATGCCGCCATAGGCGTAGGGCTTGGGCTTATGCTGCATGGCCTACGCCATACGCTTAATCAAAGTGCACAACCTTTCACCATACGTCTTATCTTCCAACCAGCTGAAGAGGTGGGCCAAGGGGCCAAAGCCATGCTTGAAGCCATGCAGCAGCAAAGCGCATTGGACAATGTGGCGGAGGTATATGGCTTGCACTTGGGCGTCCAAGCACAAACTCCAGAGACACTTATCTGCGGTACCACACATTTTTTGGCCAATACGTCCTTTAAAGTACATTTTCATGGCACCTCTGCCCACTCCGGCTTGGCACCCCATGAAGGGCATAATGCTTTGCTTGCCGCTGCCATGGCAGTACAAGGTATGCATGCCATCCCTCGGCATGGGCAGGGGCAAAGTCGTATTAATATAGGTGAATTACACTGTGCAGGGGCGTCCAATGTCATTCCGGCCTACGCTTGGCTTGCAGGGGAAACACGGGCCATTGACACACGCATCAATACGTGGATGCATGAATATGCCCAACGCATTTGCCAAGGGGCAGCGCAAATGTGGCAATGCGAACATGATTTTAATATTATTGGCACTTGCATCAATGGCTATTCTGATGCAAGTTTAGCGCAAGAAGTGCAAAATGTCGCAGAGCAAATGCCCTGCTTTAGCACTATTATTCCGCAAGAAAAATTTTGGGCTTCTGAGGATTTTACGTGGTTTTTGCAAGATGTGCAAAGCCGAGGCGGACGTGGCACCTATATACAATTAGGCATTTCCCGTAAAGGGGGGCATCACAGCCATTGTTTTGACTTTGAAGCTAAAGCTTTACTACGTGGAGTGGAACTGTTAACGCGTCTTGTACGCAAAAAGTGCGAGTGTGGGGAGTAAGAAGGCATTATGCAACAGTATGCAGGCTATTTTTTCATTTTTGTGGCGGCCACATGTTGGGGATTTTTAGGTATTTTGGGCCGCATTGCCATGGAATCGGGCATAGCCCCCTTGGACGTGGCTTTTTGGCGAGCCCTCATTGGCGGCGCCTGTCTTTTTCTGCATGCCCTTTGTATTAAACAAGCCCGTGTGCATAGCAAAAAAGATTTTTTAAGCTTCTGTCTTTTTGGTATTTTTTCCATTGCCAGCTTTTTTGTGGCTTATCAATACGCTGTTAAAGATGGCGGTGCGGCCTTGGCTTCTGTACTCTTGTACACAGCACCGGCTTGGGTAGCTGTTTTTTCCCGCATTTTCTTTGGCCTGCGTTTTACGCTTATCACCGGCATTGCCATAGCTGTAGCCCTTACAGGGGGCATGCTTATGAGCTTTTCACCGGCAGAAGTAGCCGGCATGGGCGGCGCAGAACAAGCGCATTCACCACAAAGCTCTTCTCTACCTTTGCTTGGCATTGCATTTGGCCTATTATCAGGCTTTTTATACGCCACGCATTATGTGGTGACAAAAAAATTACTCACCACCTATACACCCTTCACGCTCTATGGCTATGCTTCCTTGGTGGCGGCCCTTTGCCTACTACCCATGACGCACTTACGTTTTGATTTAGGTTTACATGCCTGGCTAGCCATTTTCGGCATTGGTTTTATGAGCACCTATGTGGCCTATTGGGCCTATTGTGAAGCCATACAACGCTTACACCCCACCAAGGCCGCTGTGTTGGCTACCCTAGAACCTGTGGTGGCCACCGTAGCTGCATGGTATATTTGGGGCGAAACCTTCAGCATGCTTGGCTGGTTTGGGGCTGTACTCATTCTTTCAACAGTACTTATTTTTCTCTTAGATGACAGAAAACCGTTGACAAAAAAATGATTTTATACGTAGAAGGGAAGAAGTATGTACACACTAAAGTTTTAACAGGCTGATAAATGTTTTTTTCGCCTCAGAGGGTCATATGTCATCTTCCCATAGCAAATTTTTTGTATTTTTTTTGTTGATAAGCTTTTTTTCAACATTTTCGCCACTTACCCACAAGGCCTCAGGCCAAAGCACCACCATAAAAATTCCGTCCAATACGCCACGCACCACGGTGCTTGGGGCAGAATTTGTTTTGGTAAACGATGTGCAATTGCCGGAAAAGCTCGCTCGCTTACGTACACGTTGGGATGAAATCTTACAAAATCATAAATATGACATTTTTACCCCTGCCAACATCCCCCTTACAAAGATGCACAAAGGGCAATGGGTAGCCTTAAGCAAAATTACTGCAAAATCACCACGTTCTTTAAAAACCTTGCGCAATATCAATGGTTTTTTCAATAGTATTTCTTCACAGCAAGATAAAGACTTTTATGGGAAAAATGAGTATTGGGCCACGCCCGAAGAATTTATGCGCAACAAGCGTGGAGATTGCGAAGATTATGCTATTGCCAAGTATTTTGCTTTACAGCATTTCACATGGCCCAAAAAAGATTTATGGGTCGTTTTCTTGCACGATAAAGTCAATGTGGGCGGACATGCCATTCTTCTGGCAAAAATAGATGACAAAAGATTTGTTTTGGATAATTTAAGTCAGCCCAATTACTTGCTTATTCCTGCTGTGCAGTATGAAAAACAAGTGGACCCTTTTGCCATGGGCAATCATCAAGGGCTATGGCTAAGAGTCAGTGATAAGAAAAGGGCAGATACAGTTAGCAAAAGTAAGCCTAAATAAAATTGTGTAGGCTCTTAACCTCTGGTTCCGTGCACGTCTACTATGGCTTTAGCCCTGCTTTTTTTTGCCGGAGTGCATACCAAAGTGTATTAGTGGCGAATGCGTTCCACAAGCCCTGTGGTAGAGTAGCCCTTAAGCAATGGCAATGAATACACCAAACCACCACGGGCTTGCACCACATCAGCCCCCACAATTTTTTCCACAGGCCAATCGCCGCCTTTTACAAGAATATCCGGATTAAGCAAGGTAATAATTTCTAGTGGCGTATCCTCATCAAAGCAAGTCACATAATCCACACTTTCAAGATGCGCCGCCATGAAGGCTCGAACGCTCAGAGAGTTGATGGGTCTATCCTTGCCCTTGCCCAAACGCCGTACCGAAGCGTCGGTATTTAAGGCAAGCACAAGGATTTCCCCCAATTTTTTAGCATCGGCCAACAAAGAAACATGGCCTGGGTGCAATATATCATAACAGCCATTGGTAAAGACCACATGGGCTTTATCGGGCACGCCGTCGGTTTTACGCTGCTGCGAAATTTCCTTGGCCAAAATCTTAGCCAAGGCTTCAGCGTCCCAAATTTTGGGATGAGAGAGGCCTAAGCCTTGCGTTTCAAGGTAGGGCATACGCCAAACATTACCAGTTCAAGCCAATCATACGCAAAGTCTAAACAGTCTTCATCACGGGCCATGATGGCTTCACAACGAGCCGTATCAATTTCCACCTTAGAAAACACTTTCATATCAGCCAAAAAAACACGAAAGCGATCCAACTGGTACAAGCATAAAATAACCATGCTGGCCATCTTAGGGCTTACCGGATTGCCCGAGTCCTTTACTTTGGCCATAAGGCGCATATAGCGGTCGTTGGATTCATTGTACGGCTCAAGACCTTGGTCTTTTAGCCATTCATGGGCTGTCCACTGCTTTCCCGCATCAAAGCCCTTGCAATGATCTTCTTGTACAATGAAAAAGCGCTCCACCACATTCCCTTCACTATCAAGCTTGGTGCCACGGCCCAAGGGATAGGTGCGACACGCCCCCGGTCTATCTTCATAGATGGAACACCCTGCCGGCATCACGAAGGGGCAAGGCTCTGTGGGGCCGTCTTGCATTTTAAGTAAAGGCAAAGGAAAGCCCGTATCAGGAAAGGAACGCATTTGCGCATGGCCTTTTAAAAAAGCTTCGCTTTCCACCTCAAAATGGCGGCACAATCGCAGCACATCATACGGAGTTAAAGGCAAAGTTAATTCGGCACAGCAACGATTAAAACAGGGGACTGTTTCATTACAGGCAAAGGTAAAACGCTCATTTTCTGCCAATTCCGGCAAAGAATCTAAAAAATTTTGAGAAGCATCAGGGCTAGACATTATATGACCTTATTCAAGGCGTATTCAATGATGCCCTGTGCGCCCGCATTGCGCAATTGCGGTATTAGATCACGCACCATATGGGTGCTGACCACAGTTTCTAAGGAAAGCCACTTGGTATCACGCAATGGCGACACCGTAGGGGAATTAAGGGCCGGCAATAAATCCAAAATAGCCGTTAAATTATCTGATGGGGCATTAAGCTTTAAACAAACCAAACTTTCAGCCCGCAATGATCCTTGCAAAAGTAAGTCGATTTGTTCAATTTTGCGGCGTTTTTCAGGGTTTTCCCACGCAGCTTTATTGGCTACAAATACGGTATTGCTACTCATAACTTCATCAATAATACGTAAGCCATGGGCCTTGATGGTGGTGCCAGTTTCCGTCACTTCTACAATACCGTCGGCTAAGCCTTCCACCACTTTGGCTTCTGTAGCCCCCCAAGAGTAGAACACAGACACGTCAATGCCTTTTTGTTCAAAATACTGTTTCGTAATTCCCTCAAGTTCGGTGGCAATGCGCTTTCCAGCTAGGTCTTCAGGTTTAAAATAGGGCGAATCGCCTGCTACGGCTAAAACCCAACAGGCAGGACGATTGGATGTTTTAGAGTACACAAGGTCAGAAATTTTTACCACATGCTCAAAAGCCCCTGTTTCCTGCAACCAATCAAGACCTGCAAGGCCAGCGTCCAAAATGCCGTCCACCACATAATTGCCAATTTCCTGTACACGACACAAAGAGGCACTGATTTCCGGATCGTTAATATCAGGAAAATAATTGCGATGGTGCTTACGAATTTTCCACCCGGCACGTTCAAAAAGATTTATGGTGGCGTCTTCCAACGACCCCTTGGGAATGCCAAGTTTTAAAATGGGCTGGCTCATTTATATATCTCCTCAGGATTAAATATGTGTGGGCTGCATTGCTCCACCGTATTTGCTTGTAGTTCACGATAAAAGCAGGAGCGATAGCCCTTATGGCAGGCCGCCCCCCCCACTTGTTCAATGCGTAAGATAACAGCATCACTGTCACAGTCAAGTCGAATGCTGTGCACTTTTTGCACATGGCCTGACGTACCGCCCTTGTGCCAAAGTTTTTGGCGAGAACGGCTGTAATAGTGGGCCTCGCCTGTTTCCAAAGTTTTTTGCCAAGCCTCGGCATTCATCCAAGCCAGCATCAAAACTTCACCATCTTGCGCATCTTGCGCTATGGCTGCCACAAGCCCTTTGGAAAAATCCGGGGCAAAATCTGCATGAACAGGTATGGAAAACATAAAAACCTCAAGTTACATAGTAAGAGCATATTTTTGTCATTTTCTTTGCCATAAGACAAAAGTCTTTCAAAAAAGATCTCTGCACAATCATTTTCAAATATAGTTTTGTGTCTAAAATTTGAAAATTTGCTTAAAATGTAAAATAAAGTGCAGAGGTAAAAGCACAAAAATCAATCACTTAACGGCGAAGCAAAGCTACGCCTATTCTTGATTTTTGGTCACATTGACTAGCGTCAACGCTCCGTGAGACCCTACGCAATGAATTGCGCAGAGGTCTCCAAAAGGGCCATAAGCCACAAAATTGCCAGAAACAGGAGCATTGCTCCATTGTTCTGGCAATTTCAGTATACTATTTATGTATAAAATACTAGCCTTTTAAAGGTGTATTCTATGTTTCGTAATGATGACTTTTTGTTTTTTTTGCTTACTCAGCAAAGGCTAGAGGCAGCACCTCGTCAATATGGGTTACAGGGTGCACAGTCACTTTGCTAAGCAAATCTTTGGGCACATCTTCCAAGTCTTTCATATTTTGCTTGGGAATAATGACATGTTCCAAATCTCTAGCCACAGCACCAAGGATTTTTTCCTTAATACCACCCACAGGAAGCACACGCCCACGCAAGGTTATTTCCCCTGTCATGCACAGGTTAGCTTTCACCGGCTTACCCGTTAACGCAGAAATAAGCGCCGTACACAAGGTGATACCGGCAGAAGGGCCATCTTTAGGTGTGGCACCGGCAGGTACGTGAACATGTATATCTTGCCTGCGTGAAAAGTCTTGATCAATATCAAGAATTTCTGCTTTATTGCGAATATAAGACAGGGCCGCTTGAGCACTTTCTTTCATAACATCGCCCAATTGTCCGGTAAGCAATAAGGCTCCCTTACCTTTCATAAGGCTTACTTCTATATGCAACACTTCGCCACCAAAAGGTGTCCATGCAAGGCCAAAGGCCGAGCCCGGCGACAATTGCTTTTCTTTATCATCTTCCACAAAGCGAGGAATACCAAGCAATTTAGGAATTTGCACTTCAGTTACTTTGAAGCCCCCTTCCTTGCCTTCGGCTTTCTTGCGAGCCAACTTACGGCACACGCCGCCCAGTTCCCTTTCTAGGTTACGCAAGCCAGCTTCACGAGTGTATTCTTTAATAATTCTTTCAATGGCTGCGTCAGAAACGCTTACTTCCTTAATCTTTAAGCCATGGTCTTTAATCATTTTAGGCAAAAGGTGAATATTAGCAATGGATAGCTTTTCATGAACGGTATAGCCCGGCAATGTAATAATTTCCATTCTGTCCTTGAGGGCCGGCGGAATGGTATCAAGAGTATTAGCCGTACATAAAAACATGATTTTAGATAAATCAAAGGGCACGTTTAAATAGTGGTCGCTAAAGCTGAAATTTTGTTCAGGATCTAGCACTTCCAAAAGGGCCGAAGAGGGATCGCCTCTAAAATCTGTGCCAAGTTTATCTAGTTCATCCAGCACAATGACAGGATTCTTGGTGCCTGCTTGCTTAAGAGCCTGAATGATACGTCCGGGCATGGAGCCTATATACGTGCGCCTGTGCCCACGAATTTCTGCTTCATCACGCATGCCCCCAAGGGATATGCGCTGAAATTTGCGTCCAAGAGCTCTGGCAATGGAACGTCCAAGGGACGTTTTGCCTGTGCCGGGAGGGCCCACAAAACATAAAATAGGACCTTTAGACTGCGGATTAAGCTTACGTACACTTAGATATTCTAAAATACGCTCTTTTACCTTGGCAAGGGCATAATGGTCCTCATTAAGCACTTTGAAAGCATGCTTGATATCCAAGGTGTCACGGCTAGTCTTTTTCCAAGGCAATTCCACCAGCCAATCTAAATATGTGCGCACCACGTTGGCTTCAGACGAGTCGGAATGCATGGAGGTTAAACGGCGTAGTTGCTTATCTGCTTCCTTGCGTACATCCTTGGGCATACCGGCTTTGGCAATGGCCTTGCCAAGATCATCCATTTCTTCTTCTTGATCTTCACCGCCGTCGCCAAGCTCTTGACGAATGGCCTTGATTTGTTCACGCAAATAATAATCTTTTTGCGCCTTATCCATGCCTTCTCGGGCTGAAGATTGGATACGTGCTTGCATGGTGGCCACTTCCACTTCTTTATTCAATTGCTCATTGACCAATTGCAAGCGAGCAATGGGGTCTTGCTCTTCCAAAATGGCTTGCGCATCTTCCAGTTTCATGCGCAAATTGGCGGCGATGAGGTCGGCCAAATGGCCAGCATCGTCAACACTTTGTAGCATATTAACCACATCGGCACTGGAAATGCCACGCAGGGTAAGAATTTTTTCGCTTTGTTCCCGTGCAGAGCGCAACATGGCCTCTACTTCAGGGCTTAGCACCGTGATATTTTCTTCCAATGGCTCAATTTCAGCTTCAAGGAAGGGATCCGTTTGCGTAAATAATTTTGCTTTACCACGGCTAACTCCCTGCACCAAAACTTTAATGCGCCCGTCAGGCATTTTAAGCATACGCATGACATTAACGATGGAGCCTGTGGTATATAAATCTTCTGGGCCAGGATCTTCCGTATCTTCTTCTTTTTGGGTACACACAAAAAGATAGCGGTCTCTATCAAGGGTGGCTTCCATGGCCTGCACAGACTTATCTCTTCCAATGAAGAGGGGCAAAATCATGTAGTTAAAAACAACTACATCTCGCACGGCAAGTACTGGCATAGAATTTGGGAAAGGCGAAGCTTCGGCAAAAACCTTGGCTTCTTCTTCCTGTTCTTGCTCAGCATGCGCTTGCTCAGCTTGTTCTTGCTCACTATGTTCTTCTGAAGTGTATGTAGCATCTTCGTGTTCAAGATGTACTTTTTCTTCAGTCAAATCTTGTTGTTCTTGATGTTCTTTATTTTTGTCTGACATATATCACTCCTCGAATGTCGTACAATAGCCTATAAGCTTGTAAAAGTATGTCCTGATAAAATACTACGACATTCTTTTTCTGTAATAATGATATGCTCAATAAATGTTATATTCATATGCGGACTTAACTGCCGCAACTGTTCAGTAAGTACAAGATCGGCCCTAGAAGCTTTGGAAGAGCCGCTGGGGTGATTGTGCACCAAAATAAAACCATAAGCTTTACGCTCAAGCACTTTGGCAAGCACGTCACGTGGAGTAAGTGGTATATGGTCTATGCTTCCTTGCATAAGTTTTTCCCACCCAAGGCAACGCAGCCCCGCATCTACCAAAGCAATCCAGCATTCTTCGTGACTTATGCCAAAAAGCCTTTTTCTTGCCACATGAACAATACTTTCCGGTGAAGCCAGCACTTCCTTTTCCAACAAAGGGGTTGCTGCTGTACGGGCAAGGCACTCTCTAAACACTTGCCACAAAATCCATGTGCCCTGACCAAAACCGGAAATCTGCTCCAGTTCCTCTTTACGCGCTTGCAAAACCTGCTGTAAGGAGCCAAATCTAGCCAATAGTTCCTTAGCAAGAGGTTTTGTATCCTTACGAAGAAGAGAATAGCCCAAAAGCAACTCAAGCAATTCATAATCTTCCATATGCTGTGGATCGTGCAAAAATCGTGCTTTTAAGCGCTGACGATGTCCACCATGAGGATTTTTTGTCTTGGTCATTGTCATAAGTAAACAGCATTACGTATTATGCAAGGGGTAAGCACAGAAAATTGCCATTTTTTTTCCCATTGACGCTATGAAAAGCTACGCTGAGCGGGAGAAAACAGATCTGTAAGCTGCACAACAAGGGTTTCAAGGCATTGTTCAACGCTTTTTTCGCCACTTTTTATGGAAAGCTCTGCTTGAACAATGCAAGAGAAAATTTTTGTTATGCCTTCATAACCTAATCGTCTAGCACAGGTTTCTTTTTCTCGTGCTAAATAAGAAGGCAAGCGCACAGCTTCTCCGGCAAGGATTTGCCATAAAATTTTTGTATCTCTGGAAAGTAAGGCTAAGAAAGGAAACAGTAAGGCTTCAATATCTTTTTGACTACGATAGATCTCTGCCCAAGCGGCACTTAGATTTCCTGCATAGATATATTTCATAAAGGAGAAAATATCTGACTCGGGAACATAAGAACCAGAACCTACCATCTCTAAACGAACATGCCCAGCATCAGCAGCAAGGCAGAGTTTTTCCAGTTCGCTATCAATGGCCGTAGCGTCCGCAGGCACCGAAGCACATAGAGCAGTAAGGGCATCGGCTTCAAAGGTGAGGTGTAATTTTGGTGCCTTGCTTATAATATAATTCCTAATGCCATTAATATCAAGCCCCGAGTGCCGCCAAATCCAACCTTTTTTGTCAGAAAATAACAAGGGTTTGAGTTTAGCAAGGTGCGCCGCAAGTTTAGGCTTGTCTTTCTCAAAGGGAACTTCAAAACATATGATGAGCCATGTTAGGGGGTTAGGCTGTGCTATGGCAGAGGAAAGCTCTTTCCACTGCGCAGCATTGATGGCCTGCGCATTACGTAAGATAAGTACTTTAGGGGTAGAAAAAAGTCCTTGTAAGGTGAGATTTTCCCAAAAAGAAGCGGGCAATTCTTCATCTCCCCAGTACACATGCTTTTGCCAAGATGCAGAAGCGCTTTTTTCGCTAGAGCCCATAAGCGCAGACATATCACCGCCCATAAGGCTACTACCCATAAGCCCGCCGCCGGCATCGCCGCTTACCTCGGCCGGATATTGTACAAGTAAATCCTCTATGTGCCTTTTGATAAGGCCTGCATCAGGGCAGATGCAAAAGTAAAATCCCGGTCTTGACATGGCTTGCCTGCTATGATTGTCCGTTTTTATTTTTTAAGGCTCCTGCATAATTCATTGTGCGGAGTCTTTTTTTGAGACCTCTGCGCACTTTATTTGACATTTCAAACAAATTTTTACATTTTAGACACAAAGCTATATTTGAAAATAAGTGTGCAGAGATCTCTTTATAGAGAAGAAAGCCCCCCAAAAGGAGGGCTCCGTTGGAGGATACACCTCACATTATCAGTTGTGCATCGCCATTTCCGGCAATTTGCTACGCAAAAAGGCACAAGGGAAAGTGCTTTTTATCCCGCCACAATATTGACTAATTTTTTCGGCACCACAATAACTTTACGTACCGTAAGCCCTGAAAGATGCTTTTGGATGCTGGCATCGGCAAGGGCCAATTTTTCCACATCTTCTTTATCAATTTGCGCTGAAACTTCTAACTTTCCGCGCAATTTTCCATTAATCTGCACCACCATGGTCAATACATCTTGGGCCATGGCTTCTTCTTGCCATGTGGGCCAAGCCATGTCAGACAACGTGCCACTGTGCCCAAGGTCTTGCCATAGTTCTTCGCACATATGCGGCGTAAAGGGGCAAAGTAGGGTAAGTACCGTCCCCATGGCTGATGAAAAGACCTTTTTGCCGGCTTCATCTTCAGAGTCACAAAGGGCATCTTTAGCCAAGTACATGGCATTGACCAATTCCATGATGGCAGCAATGGCTGTGTTGAACTGGTACTTATTTTCAATATCGCTTTGTACTTTTTTCACGGTAAGATGTTCTTTACGGCGTAATTCCTTGGCCGCTGTACTATCTTTGGCTTTTTGAGCATCATCTGCACTGCTAGAACAAGCAGCCATGGCCAACAAACTTGGGCGTGCATCCATAAACAGACGCCATACTCTATTTAAAAAACGTGAAGAGCCTTCAATACCCGATTCTGACCAGTCAAAATCCCTTTCCGGCGGCGCAGCAAAAAGGCAAAACAAACGCACCGTATCAGCACCGAATTTTGCTATCATTTGGGTGGGATCTACCACATTGCCTTTGGATTTTGACATTTTTGTGCCTTCTTTCAGCACCATGCCTTGTGTAAGCAAGTTACTAAAAGGCTCGTCTAAATCCTTAGGGTAAAAGCCTAAATCACGTAAAGCCTTGGTGTAAAAACGGGCATAGAGCAAGTGTAAGATGGCATGTTCTACGCCGCCAATATATTGATCCACCGGCATCCAGTAGTTAATGATGTCTTTATCAAAAGGCTCTTTTTCATTGCGTGCATCGGCATACCGAGAAAAATACCACGAAGATTCCACAAAGGTATCCATGGTATCCGTTTCTCTTTTGGCTGTGCCGCCACACTTGGGGCAAGTGCAAGCATAAAAGGAAGGACTTTCCGGTAAAGGAGAACGACCATCTTCCTTGGTTTTCACATCTAAAGGGAGAACAATAGGTAAATTTTCTTCTTTTTCTGGTACTTCACCGCACTTTTCACAAAAAATCATGGGAATGGGGGCACCCCAATAGCGTTGGCGTGAAATATTCCAATCACGTAAACGATATTGCACCGTTGATTTTCCAAGGCCTTGCGCTTCCAAAGCTTTAGCCACGGCCTTTTTGCCTTCCTCAAAGAAAGTGCCGTCAAATTGTGCCGAGTTGAACATGTGCCCTGCACCTGTCCAAGCCTCTGTCATACTGTTCACATCCAATGTCGCCACATTTTCCGGCTGAATAACGGGAATAAAAGAGAGGCCGTATTTTTTAGCAAATTCAAAGTCCCGCTGATCATGCGCAGGCACGCCCATAACAGCTCCGGTGCCGTAATCAGCTAAAACGAAGTTGCCGAGCCAAATGGGTACTTCTTTCCCCGTAAAAGGATGTATGCAATGGGCTCCGGTGGCAATACCTTCTTTTTCTAAAGTTTCTGACTGCCTGTCGATGCGGTCCATATTACGAATGCGCTCGATGAAAGCGCGCACCTTGGCTTCATCCTTAGTGCCACTGATAAGCGAATCCACCAAGGGATGCTCCGGCGCAAGGGTCATGAAGCTCACTCCAAAAACCGTATCAGGTCTGGTGGTAAAAACGTCAATGCCTTTGTATTCCTTGCCGTCTATTGTAATGGACTGGGTCAAAGGAAAAGTAATTTCTGCCCCATGAGATTTGCCAATCCAGTTTTGCTGCATGGCAATAACTCTTTCGGGCCAGCCATTATGCAATTTGTCTAAATCAGCCAACAACTCTTCAGCATAAGCGGTAATACGTACAAACCACTGGGCCAGCTCTTTTTGCTCCACCGGCGAGTCACAACGCCAACACAGGCCTTCGATGACTTGTTCATTGGCAAGTACGGTATGGCAATCGGGGCACCAGTTTTGCGGGGCTTTTTTACGATAAATCAAGCCCTTTTCTAACATTTTTAAGAAGAACAGCTGTTCCCAACGATAATACTCGGGAACGCAGGTGGCTATCTCTCTATTCCAGTCGTAGGAATAGCCAAGACGGCGCAATTGGGTGCGCATATTTTTAATATTGGAAAAAGTCCAAGCGGCTGGATGCGTATTATTTTTTATGGCGGCATTTTCGGCAGGTAGGCCCAAAGCATCCCAACCCATGGGGTGCAACACATTGAAGCCTTGCATACGCTTAAAGCGTGCCACAACATCGCCGATGGAATAGTTACGCACATGGCCCATATGAATATTGCCCGAAGGATAGGGCAGCATTTCTAATAGATAATATTTAGGCTTATCACTCTTATGTGTGCAGGCAAAACTTTGTTCTTTGTCCCAAAAGGCTTGCCATTTTGTTTCAATATTTTCGGGAAGATATTGGGTCATGATGCGAATCTCTCTTCTTCAAAGGCTCATACAATAATTGCAGAAAAAAATAGTTATTGACGTTGAATTTCGCCATTTTCTAAGGCTTTTGCCGTGGCATCTAAAATTCCGTTAACAAAGGAACGGGCGCTTTCTTCACCAAATTGCCGTGACAATTCCAAAGCTTCATTGATGGCTACCTTGGACGGAATGTCCTGTCGAAACAGCATTTCATACAGGCCCATGCGCAAAATGGTAAGCTCGATGCGGCCCATGCGATTAATACGCCAATTGAGTGAAAAACGGGTAATAAGCTCGTCCAATTCCTTTTCATTTTTCCAAATACCGGACACAAGCTCCCAAGCAAAGCCCTGCACTTCATCATGCACGCCTTCTTTTTCTTGAAAATCAGGGGAATTACGAAAGGCCGCACGCAAGGCTTCCACATTTTTTATGGCAGAAAAAGAAATGCCGTACAGCACTTGAAAGGCAAAGGCACGTTCGCTACGCCGTGTAGTTTTCTTAGACATTTAGATGTGCTCCAGCACGCGAACGGTTTCTAAGACAGCGGCAGCAGCTTCCACGCCCTTATTACCGGCTTTGGTGCCTGCACGTTCGATGGCTTGCTCTAAATTGTCAGTAGTCAGCAAACCAAAGCCCACCGGCACGCCATACTCCAACGATACCTGCGCTAAACCCTTGGTGGCCTCATTGGCCACAAAATCAAAATGCGGCGTGCCACCACGAATCACAGCCCCTAAAGCTAAAATACCATCGCATTCTTTCTTGGCAGCAATCTTTTTACACACCACAGGCATTTCAAAAGCGCCAGGAATACGCACAACGGTAATATCTTTTTCTGCACAGCCATGGCGTACCAAATAATCCACAGCTCCACCCACCAAGCGATCCACAATAAAATCGTTAAAACGTGTGGCGATAATGGTAAATTTTAATCCCTTAGCATCCAGCATGCCTTCAATGGTACGTATCTTACTCATATATTCCTCCCAGGAAAATCTGAAATTATTCTCACAAAAGTTTCTCTAGGGAGGGGGAATTTCTTCTAAGAAAAAAAGAGCCCCCTACCAAACCCACCCTTTCAAAAAATCATTTATTCGTAGCATAGCTAAAATAAAGTGCCTTTTGGTAGCAGATGGAGGGGAGGAGATATTTTGGGCTTAGCAAAAGGAACCTCCTTCCCTTCATAGAGAAAAATATTATTTATTATCTATGTCTTTAAGCAAATGCCCTAATTTTTCTTTTTTCGTTTGCAGGTACTGTTGATTATCGGCGCAAGCTTTCATTTCAATGGGCACTCTTTCCACCACTTCAATACCATAGCCTTCAAGGCCCACAATTTTTTTAGGATTATTGGTCATCATGCGCATTTTGCGTATGCCTAAATCCACTAATATTTGTGCGCCGGTACCATAATCACGCAAATCTGGCGCAAAACCCAATTTTTCATTGGCCTGCACCGTATCAAAGCCCTTATCTTGTAGAGCATAAGCACGAATTTTATTGGCAAGGCCAATGCCTCGCCCTTCTTGACGCATATAGAGCACAGCACCACGGCCTTCTTTTTCAATTTGACTTAACGCTGCGCCCAATTGCCCACGGCAATCGCAACGAATGGAGCCAAGAGCATCACCGGTAAGGCATTCACTGTGTACACGTACAAGCACAGGTTCCGGTCCGGAAAGGTCGCCCTTGACGATGGCCACGTGGGTACCATTATCTAAATCATTTTCATAAGCGATGACAGTAAAGTCGCCATAAATGGATGGAAGATGCGCTTCGTCAATGCGACGCACCGACACTTGCCCACGTTGCATGCGATAGCGAATAAGATCTTTAACAGCGGCAATTTTTAAATTATGCTCAGCAGCAAAGACTTCCAATTCGGGCAAACGCATCATTTCACCGGCATCATTCATAATTTCACAAATGACAGCGGCATCTTTGCAACCAGCAAGAACGGCTAAGTCCACACTACCTTCCGTTTGTCCGGCCCGCACAAGCACACCCCCCGGTCTTGCACGTAAAGGGAAAATATGCCCAGGGGTTACCAAATCTTCGGGGCGTACGTCGTCAGCCACGGCAGCTTGAATGGTGGTGGCCCTATCTTTGGCAGAAATGCCTGTGGTAACGCCATTTCTGGCTTCAATGGATACGGTAAAATTGGTGCCAAATTTGGAGCCGTTACGCTGAGTCATCAAGCCCAAATCTAGGGTTTCGCAGCGTTCGGCACTGAGAGGCAAACAAATGAGACCACGACCATATTTGGCCATAAAGTTAATGATTTCTGGGGTCACATGCTCAGCGGCGATGGTAAGATCCCCTTCATTTTCTCGGTCTTCGTCATCCACAAGGATAATCATTTTCCCTTGGCGAATTTCTTCAATGGCTTCTTCTATAGTACACAGAGGCATGGCATTTCCTTAAAATGGCTGTGGTTATATAAAACCGTGCTGTTGTAATAAGTTTTCGGTAATGGCGCTTTCTTGCTTTTGGGCAAAGCTTTTTTCATGATTGGCATGAAAAGGCCCCAGCATATGACGCACGTATTTTCCAATAATATCTGTTTCAAGATTCACTTGCGTTCCTACTTTCCACTGCCCCACCGTGGTTACTTCCCACGTTTCGGGAATAACATTGACTTCTAAAAAAGCTTGGGCGTCGGTATCAGTAGAAAGAAGCCCACAAGCATTAATGGTAAGACTAATACCATCCAGCGTCACAGAGCCTTTGGTAATAACTTCTGGGCTGTATTTAGCAGGAAAATGTAAGGTAATACAACGAGATTGCCCGGCAGGCTTTATGTCAGCCACATGGGCTACGCAGTCCACATGCCCACTGACAATATGCCCCCCAAGCCTATCGCCTACAGCCAAGGCACGTTCTAAATTAACAAGACTTCCTTGGCGTAAGACACGCAAATTGGTATGAGCCAAAGACTCAGCAGAAACATAGGCAGAAAAAGCGTGGGTATTACCACTTTCTACTGTTAAGCATACACCATTAACAGCAATGGATTCACCTAATTGTAATGCATCCAAAGAAAAATGCGTTTCTATGTGTAAACGCATATCTTGCCCTTGTTGCTGTACAGTACGTAAGGTACCTTGCCCTTGAATAAGTCCTGTAAACATTAGAGACGCCTTAAAAAGATGTGAATATCCGGCCCATGCATGGAAGAACCAGTAATGCGCATGGACAAAGCTTCCTCCATATTCAGAGGACTTTTTCCGTCAAAAAGCGGCTTAGCTTCATTGTCACCCAAGATACTGGGGGCCAAATGCAAATGGAGTTCATCCACAAGATCGCATTCCAATAAGCTAAGGGCCAGCTTACCGCCGCCTTCGCACAAGATATAAGGACAATGCAATTCAGCATACAAACGTGCTATTAACGTTTCCAATTGGGGCAAGCGCACTGTGGGACTTTGCGGCTGCTCTGACCACACCTTGGCCCCCATTTCCATAAGAGACTTGGCTGTTGGCGAAGCCGCCCCTGCCGGAGAAGTGAAAAAGAGGGCTTCATGGGGGCGTTGCTGTAAAATATTATTGTCTAAATTAACTGTGGGCAAACGAGAGGTCACAACGCAAGCCAGCGGTTGCGGCCCCGTTTCTCCTTCTGGGTAGCGCACGGTCAAACGAGGATTATCATCACGAAAGGTACCACCGCCCACCATAACAGCTCCGCCGACATTGGCAAAGCATTTACGCAAGTATTGCACTTGATTACGAGATTCTTCGCTGGTTACCCATTGAGAGTGACCTGTGCGGGTGGCAATGCGCCCGTCTAAAGTAGAGGCCAATTTCAAAAGGACATAGGGGCGCTTTTCTTGCCAGCATAAAAAATCTGCCACCAAATCACGACAAAGCGCCTCTTCGACACCTTCTTCCACTTGTACCCCTTGGCTTTGCAAATAGGCAAGGCCGCCGGCAGCGACGGGGTTAGGGTCACGCAGACCTATAACCACATGTTTAATGCCAGCTTTGGTGATGGCTTCGGTACATGGCGGGGTTTTGCCGTGGTGATGGCAAGGCTCTAAGGTGACAACCAAGGTACACTCTTGCACAGGCACGTTTTTTTCAGCGGCATCTTGCAAGCAAGCCACCTCAGCATGGGGGCCGCCACACTCTTTATGCCATCCTTCAGCAACAATGTTCCCATGATGCACGAGCACCGCACCTACACAAGGGTTGGGGTATACGGCAAAGCGACTTTGCTCCGCAAGCAGAACAGCATGGCGCATAGCTTCAGCATACGCAGAATGATTCATAGAGATTCTCCTGTCGCAGGCACTTTTACTGCAGGCTTTTTGGCAGACCGCTCACCCAGTGCAGATTTTTTAGCAGCCTGTTCCATATGCGTATAGGGGATACCTGCAGCACGCAGCATATCCATGGAGAGGCTGTCTGGATAAAATTCCATAAAGAAGATTTGTTTAATACCACAATTTATAAGCATTTTTGCACAAATACCACAAGGGAATGTGGTGCAATAAATATCTGCACCATGCAAACTAATGCCATGCACTGCAGATTGAATAATAAGATTTTGTTCGGCATGAATGGCACGACAAATTTCATGCCGTTCGCCCGAAGGAATGCCCAGCTCTTGGCGTAAGCAACCTATATCAAGACAATGCTCAAGACCGGCAGGGGCACCATTATACCCCGTGGCTAAAATATGATTTTCTTTAACAGCGATAGCCCCCACCTTGCGGCGTGAGCATGTACTGCGCTCTGCCACCATGGAGGTGATGCGCATAAAATATTCTGGCCAAGGCAATCGTTCCATACATTCCCCAAATTTTACAATGGGGAACTATACACGCTCTTGGCAACTTTGCCAAGTGTCAAATATACCCCAAATGTGCTCACTTCCGACTTTCCTTCAAAGCAAGGAGACCTCTGCACAATCACCTTCAAAGATAGCTTTATGTCTAAAATGAGATCTCTGCACAATTATTTTTAAATATAGCTTTGTGTATAAAGTTTGAAAATTTGTTAGAAGTGTAAATTAACGTGTGCAGAGGTAAAGGCACAAAAATCAATCACTTAACGCCGAAGCAAAGCTACGTCTATTCTTGATTTTTGG
>CAYJDE010000024.1:0-19496 GCA_964368805.1 uncultured Desulfovibrionaceae bacterium | reverse complement strand
GTATGTTGCTTTGTGATATTGTTGCCCATATGTATCTGCTGCCTATGTGTTTTTACCTCTGCCTGTGGAGTATGCACGTTACTTTGCGTATTTTGTGTCGTCAATGATGTCACATAAGATTGCGGAAAATACGAAGCCGTCAAAGCACGAAGTTTTTCCAGCACACCAACGCGCGTTGCCACATCTTCTAAATAGTGCACCACAATATGCTCTTTTTGTAAAAGTGTTATGGTTTCACTAAGGGAGGCGGCTTCAATAAACTTTTTAGACGTATAGATAGTATGAATATGCGCTGTCTTACATGCTGAGAGCAGATTTTGTGTGCCTGCAGAAAAGTTGAGCATGGCCGGTATACGTCCATGTATTTGCAAAGCAAAAAGGCAAGCCATGGTGGTGACGGTATTGGGCAATAAGATACCCACAGGCGCATCATGTTGTGTGTCCTTGGCCATTTGTGTACCTAGGGCAAAGCAACGTATGAGAAATTGTCCATAATTTACCGGATTTCTTTGTATATCTTCGCCAATAATATGTTTTCTACCATGCACACGCACTTGTTCTAACAAAGATTGATAGAGGGTTTTTTCTAAGGCTGAAGTGGTAAAAAGCATATCACTCATCATATTGTAGAGCTTAATGCCAGCAGCGTGTAATCGTTTGCGTCCTTTGAGATTTTCATCAAGGGAAAAATCTGTGGGGGGAAGAATGGTTATGCGTATTTTAGGGAAGATACGACGGCGCACTTTGCCTTTTAATCGAGAAAAAAGGCTATACTCAGCCCCTTCAATACGAATGGGCAAAATGACAGCCTGTGATTTGTCTGCAATCATGGCACTGCCTTTATAAATTTTCATAAGGGAACCAGTAAGGGTAATGCGCCCTTCAGGGAAAATGACACATTTTTTATCTTTTCTGATTTCTTGAATGATGGAGCGTGTGGCCATGGGGTTGGTGGGGTCGATACGAAAAGATTGTACTAAGGCTATAAAAGGTTTAAAATACCAGCGTTTGGCAATGTCGGTATTAACGGCAAACATGAGCCTATCTGGCAAAATTACCGCCAAAAGCATGGCATCTAAAAAAGAAAGATGATTGGCAATAATCAAAACTCGCTTGCCTGCTTTATGATAGTTTTCCAAGCCCTGTACTTGTAGGCGAAAACAACGGGTAAGAAGAAAAGTAAAAAACTTTTTCAACACAGTTAAAGTCCTTGTTTAAGTGTTGTGTATATATATAAAAATACAACTAAATTCATGAAAGCAAGAGTTAAAAAAAGATCGGTACTACTAAAGTGTATGGCAAATAGTGCAAAGGCTAAAATACTAGCCAGCACCATAAATATGGCATTGATGATGTTATTGGCCGCAATAACTCGGGCCATATGGGCCGGTTCTGCATAATGTTGCATAATGGCATACAAGGGCACAATATAGATGCCACCAAAGATGGAGAGTATAAGTAAGCTGCATACTATACCATAGCTTGAGAAGTGCATATGAAAAAAATCTGTAATACTCAGTAATGTACGCGTCGTGCTGGATGCATGGCTTAGGGAGATAAGATGTTGCTGAAAAAGGGCAGAGCAAAATACAAAAAGGAGTATGGCAAAGCTCATACCAAGGCAACCATAGGGTATTAGTTTGGTGCTGATTTTGCCTTGGAGTAAGCTATTACATAGCATTGAGCCTATGCCAATACCTACGGAAAAAAGCGTAAGGAAGAGGGTAACCAGATGTTCATTGCCGCCAATAATATCCTTGGTATAGGTAGGAAATTGCGTTAGAAAACTGACTCCTATAAGCCAAAACCATGAAATACCCAAAATAGCAAGCCAAATGACTTTTTCTTTGCGTACATAATTAATGATAGTATTTGTTTGGCCAAAGATATTCCAATCAATTTTTATTTGCGGGTCACCAACAATGGATTTAGGAATGAAAAAGCTTGCCCCATAGCCCACTACAGCAAAAAGAAGCACGCTAATGGTTAAAAGTGTTTTGCCGTACTCTGTAAGGATAATGAGTCCGCCAAAAATGGTGCCCAAGAGGATGGAAAGAAAGGTACCTGCCTCAATGTAGGCATTACCACTGACAAGTTCTTTTTCTAGAAGATGTTCGGGCAAAAGACTGTATTTAATGGGGCCAAAAAAGGTAGATTGTACCCCCATGAGAAAGAGTACCAGCAATAATCCCATGATGCTATTGACATTAAAGAAAAATCCGCAGGCCAGCATGAGGATAATTTCTGCCAATTTGATTTTTTGAGTGAGCCACGATTTTTCATATTTATCGCAAATTTGCCCCGCCATGGCAGAAAAAAGAAAGAAAGGCAAAATGAAAAGACCGCTGGCAAGGGTTACCATAAGCGGTGCATTCAGCCCATGATACACACTTACATCATAGGTAAACCAAATGAGAAAAGCATTTTTAAAGGCGTTATCATTAAAGGCCCCCAAAAATTGGGTGATAAAAAGGGGTAAAAATCGTCGGGATGTAAAGAGATTTTTTTCTTTTGGCATAATCGGTTGGCGCACAGATATTTAATCACTAGTTTTTTAGCTACTTGTTATACAAGGTGTGGAACGCAACATGGCATATTGGTCAAGCATGTATCAACCAGCAACGGCTTTTATGCTCTTTTCCTAAAAAAGCTGGTTCTTGTTGTGTACATTGTTCCATGGCTTTGGGACAGCGGGGGTGAAAACGGCAACCGGAAGGCACATTGTACGGAGGCGGTACGGTTCCTTCAATGGTGGGGAGGCGTTTTTGCGTCATGCTGTGTTTGCTGGGGGAAGCATGGAGTAGCCCTTGCGTATAGGGGTGCAAGGGATTTTGTAAAATATCTTGCACAGGGCCATATTCTACCATTTGTCCACAATACATGACACCCACTTTATGGGCCATTTGTGCCACTACGCCCAAATCGTGGGTGATAAGTAAGATGGCTCGTTGTTCTTTTTGAGCAAGATTTTGCAAAAGCTGCAGTATTTGCCATTGTATGGTCACATCAAGGGCCGTGGTGGGCTCGTCAGCTAGCACAAAGGTAGGGTCGCAGGCAAGGGCCATGGCAATGACAATACGTTGGCGCATGCCACCGCTGAGTTGATGCGGATAATCATTAAAACGGCTTTCAGGGGCCGGAATACCTACTTGGCGAAAAAGTTCTAAACAATGGGCTTTAGCTTTGCTTACGGAATAGCCAAGATGTAACTGTACATGCTCTGTGCATTGCGCACCCACTCGAAGTACGGGATTAAGTGCCGTCATGGGTTCTTGAAAAATCATGCTGATTTTTTGTCCACGGTAAGAGCGCATGTCTTTATTATTAAGGCTAAGTATATCTTGGCCGTGTAAGAAAGCTTTGCCGTCAATACATGTATTTTCTGGGGTAAGGCGCAAGAGAGCCTTGGCTGTAAGGCTTTTACCGCAGCCTGATTCGCCCACAAGGCAAAAGATTTCTCCCGCACTAATGTTAAAACTTACATCTGCAACGGCAGCGTAGTTTCCATTTTCTGTGTGAAAACGCACAGAAAGATTTTGAACATCTAAGATAGAACTTTGTGCTAGGTGAGCGTCTTGGTGCATATTATTTTTCCCAGAATTTTTTTTCATTTCTTTTGGAAGGTTTAATAACTTTTTTCTTACGTTCTTTTTCTGCTTTTGGCGCAGGTGCGTACCTTTTGTCATCATTTTTATGTGGCGCACGAGGTGTAAAAGGGCGTTGTTCTGTGCTGCGTGTATATTCCACATGCTCGGTGTGTTCTAACATAAATGCGCCGGATTTTGCGTCGATGCGTGTATTTTCTGTGGGACTGCGCAGGTTGATAAGCGCACCAGAAGGTAAACTTTCAGCGCGTCCCACCAAAGCAAGACCTTCTTGGCAACACACATAGCGTGAAAAACCCGGTAAGGAAGGTACACGAAAGGGTGCAGAAATAATGCGTCCTTTAGCAGACATCGTACGCACAGCAGAAGAGTCAACATGTTCTTCTTCTGTATTTTTCGCATGATGCAAAAGCACAAAGGCAAGGCTTAGTGCTTCTTTACGTAGTTTTGCAGCGGCAGATAGTTCTGTCAACCATCTAGGCGCACCATGGGTATCGAAGGTAAAGTGACACCATGTGCGTGAATCTTCCAAGGGGCAGGCACTATCATGAGGACAAGGGCTCAAAGGCAATAAATGATAATTTTGCGCCGCTTCACGTAAAGATACAATGGTTTTTCCGCCAAGACGAGTGCCTGGTTCTACCATAAGAAGACGGCTATCCGGCGCACGCAGACAGGAAAACACTTTTTCCATAAGCTCTTCTAAACGCTCATCTACACTTTGCCCTTGGCGGCCCTTTAGCTCATTGCATACATTGGCAGCGGTGATAAGCCATGGCACCCCTTCTGTTTTATGAATTTCTGCAGGGGTAGCTTCCACAGTAGCACGTCTTGGTACAATGCGCCAAGGGCTGTCCTTTCCCACAAGATTTTCAAAGATTTTTTGGCCAATACTCAAGGGCTGTGCGGCAATATCTGTACATACAATGGTTAAAGGTATGTGATGCCACTGAGGTTTTGCCAGCCAAAGGGCCATAGGTAAAGAAAGGGGGCCACTGCCCATGTCGGCAAAAATGCGTGGTAAAGCTTCGCCAGATTTTTTTGTGGGCATGGGTGTTGGTGGTGGCAACTCAAGGCCTTGTAAAAGGCGAGCTAAACGAATAATATTCCAAGGTAAAAAGTACCAAACATAGGCCGATGCCAAACGGGGAGCCGACCAATAGGGTTGATGCAAAAGGCTGCGCTCTGCCGTTAAGCGTGTGGAAAGCTCATCAATGGCATAAGGCAACTGTTGTTTATGTTTTTGTTGTATGGGCCAAGCTTGTTGTAAGATGTTAGGAAAATCTTCTAAACATTGGCGCAGGGCACGTGAAAGAGGGGGAAAAAGTTCTTGCATAAAAAATGCCTATTATCCTTCATACGAAAAGATCATGTGTTGCATAAACTTTTCTGTAAAATGCGTGTCTTCGGTTAAAGCGATGGAGGTACAATTTTTACTCCATGTGGCCAGCTGTGTACGTGTATTTTCATGGAAAAGCAAATGGCCTGCACCTTCTAAGGCACTATTTCCTATGGATTGCATACGTGCGCCCATACCTTCGGGTACAAAGCCAAGGCCTTCAAGGTCTGCATAGGCCACATAATTTCCCATAGCTCCGGCAAGATAGATTTTTTGCAATGCCAACGCTGGTAATTGTGCGTGATGTAAAAGCTGACTCATGGCGAAGGAAAATGCAGCTTTTACCTTAAGAATTTCTTCCACATCGCTACCGCTTAAATACATGGAGCCAGCGGAAGGGGCTGTATTGGCAGTAAGCTTTGGCCAGAGGTACAGTACGTGTTCTCCTGCGTGTAAGGCAAGGTGTTCAAGAATTTTTTTTGAAAACGGCGTGCTTTTTGTGGCAGTACTATTAAAAAGGCCTTCTCTTGTTAAACAGCCTACCTTCACTAAGGTATGAAGTAAAGAAATATAGCCTGTTCCACAAATTTTTTGCGGCGCATCATTTTGCAAAGTAAGGGGTATAAGCCCTGTAGGGGCAAGACGCACGGCATGTACTATACCCGCACTACCATGGGCCATATGTCCAAAGCTTAAGCCAATGCCTTCCAGCGATGGCCCCATGGGTACAGAGGTAATCAGCGCTTTTTCTGGGCTTAATGCTAAAATAAATTCTCCATTGGTGCCTAAATCAGCCAGTAAAAAAGGATACACAAGATCTTTTTTTTGTAAAAGCGCTGCATACCCTGCGCTGATGTCACCGCCCACAAAGGGAGCCAACTGCGGGGGTATATATATGGGGGGCCATTGTCGTACATGCACGGTTTCATGGCCTTGTAGGGGTAAAGCGTAGGGCGCATGGGCAAGGCTTTGGATGTCTTTTTCAAAAAAGATGGAGGTCATGGCTGTATTGGCAGCAAGACATATCTGGGTAATGGATATCTGAGGAGCCAAAGACTTAAGAATATCTTGTACAGTATCGTGTATAAGTGTAGCCAATTGTGCTTTGCCTTCAGGATGCATAGCCACAGCAAGGCGTGAAATAATGTCTGCTCCTGCTCCCATTTGCGGATTAAGCTGACTTCCCTTGGCAAGTATTTGTCCCTCTGGGCTAAGCACTTGCCAACAAAGGGAGGTGGTGCCAAGGTCCATGGCCAAAAAGCCTATTGTGTTGCCAATGGACTCTGTATGTTGAATTTTTGAAGGTGCAGAAAACTCTGGCACTTTAAGATGTACGGTGTCTGTATGGGCAAACAAAGCATCTAGTCTATGCCGACAAGCAAGACGCCAGCCTTTATTGATGGCTTCTTCGCCAAGAATACTTTTCTCCATGGGCAGTACATGCGGAGGCGGGGAGAGAAATTGTACCTTACACGCACCGCATCGGCCAAGGCCAGAGCACAAAGCCGGTGCCGATATTTTACCGCTAAGCCAAATGCCTTGAGCCAGACTTTGTTCTGGTATGTGCAGGCTGGGGAATATTTCTATAGGTGCTGTACTATCATGCTGTACAAGAAGAATTTTTTTTTGCGTGACGCATGAAGAAGCTTGTGTTGTGTTGTGCATGGCTTGCTATAGCTTGGGCTTTGGGCAAGGTCAAGTGGACTACAAACACAAAAGGCTAATGGCAAGCTACTGCCTTACGTGGTTACTATCAGCCCGCAGGAAGTGGGCAAGCCCCGCAGGGGAGCGGGCTAAAGGCAAGCACGGATTTATTTTATGCGCTACTGACGCGTGCGATAGCTTATGTTGTTATAGTGTCAAAATAAAGATGGCATATATTTTGCTTTCTATCAGCCAATACAAAGATTTGACACGAAGTCTGTGTCATAAGGGCAGCATAAAAACATTGACCACAAGAACAATTACGCTTAAAGTGACCAAGTATATTTAACATAAATAAGGGTGTTTCATGAATAAAGTATTAGCACAAGATGAAGTAGATGCTTTGTTGCGTGGACTTTCTGGCGGTGAAATTGAAAGTGAGAACGATGCGCCGGAAGACGATAGTGGCATTGTGCCTTTTGACCTTGCCAATCAAGACCGTATCATTCGTGGGCGTATGCCTGTACTTGAAATTGTCAACGATCGTTTTTCGCGGCTGTGCACCAACGCCATGTCCAATGCTTTGCGTAAACGTGTGGAACTAAACCCTATTTCCATTGATATGGCAAAGTTTGGCGAATTCATTCGCTCTTTACCTGTGCCCACCAGTATTAACATCTTTAAGATGGATCCTTTGCGTGGTAATGCCATTATTGTGGTGGACTCTCGTCTTGTTTTTGCTTTGGTAGAAAACTTCTTTGGTGGTGCTGGCTCTACGCCCAAGGTAGAAGGGCGCGAATTTACTCGCATTGAACAAGCCGTGGTTGATAAAATAATTCGCATTGCACTAGAAACGCTGGAAGAATCGTGGCGTCCTGTGCATGATGTGAAATTTGAAATGGTGCGTTCTGAAATTAATCCGCAATTTGCTGCCATTGTACCCCCGTCGGACGTAGTGGTGGTTATTACTTTTGAGGTGGAGCTTGATAATACCATTGGCTCCATGGTGGTGTGCTTGCCGTATGCTACCATTGAACCCATACGCTCCAAATTGCATGCCAGTTTCCAAACGGAACGTCTGGAAGTTGACCATGCCTGGGTGGCACGCCTTAAAGAACGTCTTATGGAAACCCCTGTGGAATTAAAAATTCACTTTGGTAAGACGCAAATTACCGGTAATCAGCTTTTGCGTATGAAAACAGGTGATGTGCTGGTGCTAGATACTGATATGGAAGATCTTTTGCCTTGTACCGTGGCTGGAGTGACGAAGTACTATGGCCTTGGAGCTACTGTAAAGTCCATGAAAGGCTATCAAATTGTTAAAGAAATCGAGCCACAATATACATAAAGAAACGCTGATTTACTTTTGTTATTGAATTATATAATCAACGAAAGAAAAATAGCACCGAGTAAAAGCCCCATGCACTTGTATGTAAGTATGCGGGCTTTTTTTATTCAAAAGAAGGTAAAAATCGCTTAGATGATAATTCCTTTCAAATAACTTCATATTTTCTATAAGGGGTCAGAAAAAAATTATACTTGCAAATACGCTCTTGCAACCGTATATTGGTAATACCAATATGGACGTTTTTTTGTAAAGGATATTTTTTATGCCCATTTATGATTTTGTTTGCGGTAATTGCCAACACGAATTTGAAGATATTGTTGTTAAATCTGAAATGCCTGCCTGCCCTAAATGTGCGGGCACTACTATAACCAAGAAGGTTTCTGCGCCAAGCCCTTTGAAAACGGGGGCTTTTCCTTATAAAGTAGGGCCGGTACATCCCTCGGTCTCTATGCCAAAACGTCACGCCTGCCCGTCATCTGGCGGTTGTGGGGGTGGCGGTTCTTCATGAGCTGTATAAGAAAGTCCGGGTGACTTTTTATACAGTATTTTATTTGTTTTTCGTTCTGTTTTGCTAATGTGCAAAAGCTTGCACATAAAATACTTTTTTGAGGTGTTCTATTGCGTAGTATGACAGGTTTTGGACGTTGCCTTGTGGAAGATGCAGACTTTGTGCAGCAATGGGAAATACGTAGTGTCAATGGAAAACATTTAGACATACGTTGGCATATGCCTGCCTCTTTGCGTTCTTTACAAGCGCGTCTTGAAAAATACGCGCGTCAATATGCCTTACGGGGGCGTGTAGATATTAGTCTTGTCTTGCAATATAAAGCTGATGCTGAGCGTTCTTTACATTTTGATGCCGCCCAAGCCTCGGCTATGCTCAATGCTTTGCATGACCTTGCACGGCAAAGACGAGAGGCTTTTGTGCCAGATTATAATGCTTTTTTCTCCTTATCTTCTCTTTGGGGCAGTACTGAGGATGACCAAGAAGAGCAATTGGCCGAACGTCTTGAAGAGGGGTTGCGTGTGGCCCTAGAAGATTGGAATGAATCGCGTGCAGGTGAAGGACATGCCTTGGCCCTTGATGTGCAATCAAGAATATTACGCATGGAAGCTTGGGCTGATATTATTGAAGAAAATATTCCCAATATTAAAGAAGAACGTATGAATACCGTGCGAGAACGAGTGACAGAAGTTTTATCGCAACACGATGTAGAGCTTGATGAAGGACGTTTTTTGCAAGAGCTTGTCACCCTTGGGGATAAACTAGACGTAAGTGAAGAAGTGACTCGTTTGCGTACGCACTTTCGACGTTTGAGCGAGCTTTTGCAAGTAGGCAAAGATATTGGACGTAAACTGGATTTCACTTTGCAAGAATGCTTTCGGGAAATCAATACTTGTGGTAATAAAATTCCCGATGTGCAACTTTCTCGGCTTGTGGTAGATATGAAAAACGAGTTGGAAAAATGCCGAGAACAAGCACAAAATATTGAATAATTTATGCAAGTACAAAAAATAATTAACCTTGGTTTTAACAATTATATTATTGCATCACGTGTGGTGTCTATTTTAAACCCTTCTTCGTCACCCATGAAGCGTTTACGCGAAGATGCTAAAGCACAAGGTCGACTTGTAGATGCAACACAAGGCAGAAAAACTCGTTCTATATTAGTGACTGACTCTAATCATGTTATCCTTTCTGCTATCCAACCAGAAACCATTAGTCAAAGGTTTTTACAAGAAACAGAATCTTCTTCGGAAGGGGATTCTAAGCTATAGGAGCAGGCAGTATGTCTACAAAACGTTCGGGCATGGTTTTAGTGGTATGTGCCCCTTCTGGAGCTGGAAAAACAACACTTATCAAACGATTACGTCAAGAATTTCCTAGTTTTGGCTATTCTATTTCTTATACGACACGTGCGCCACGTGCGGGTGAAGAAGATGGCAAAGACTACCATTTTGTAAGCGTGAAAGACTTTAAAGAAAAAAGAGAGAATAGTTTTTTTGCCGAGTGGGCACAAGTGCACGGCAATTACTATGGTTCCCCTTTGCAGGCAACTCTTGATGTGCTTGAAAAAGGGCAAGATCTTATTTTTGATGTGGACGTACAGGGTGCTTCGCAATTACGCCTCACTCTACCAACTGCGGTATATGTGTTTATTATGCCACCTTCTTTAGAAGTATTGCAGCAGCGTTTGGAAGGGCGGGGTACAGATTCAGTAGAACAAATTACGCAGCGCATTACCAATGCTGTTTGCGAAATTGAAGAAGCTCACTGGTTTGATTACTGGGTCATCAATAATGATTTAGAAAAAGCCTATGATCAATTTCGTGCAGTATATATAGCTTCAACCTTGTCAGCACAAAATAATCCCTTTGTTTTGAACGATATATTAGAAGGGAAAGCTTTTGTAAAAAAAAGCGGGTAGTCTTTATGCAACATGCAGAACTTATTGTAGCCCTTGATACCCAAGATGTGCAAGAAGCCTACGCCATGGCTGAAAGCTTTTGTGGTGTGGTTTCTTGGGTGAAAGTGGGACTAGAGCTTTTTGTGCAAGGCGGCCCGCAATGCATAGCCACTTTCAAAAAGATGGGTTTTAAAGTTTTTTTAGATTTAAAAATGTACGATATTCCCAATACGGTGTATGGCGGAGTGTATTCAGCATGTGCCATGGGTGTTGATTTATTAACTATACATCTTCAAGGTGGCGAACGCATGGCCAAGGCAGCCATGAAAGCAGTACATGACTTTACTGCGTCCCAAAATGCGTTGCGGGAAGATGGAGCACAAAATCTCCCTCAAGGGCAACCCTACTGTGGCCCACTCGTCTTTGGAGTAACGGTGCTTACGAGTATGAGCCAAGGGGAATTACCTTTAAATGCTGCTCCTGTGGATGATTTAGTGTTGCAGTTGGCAAAAAATGCCCACACTTGGGGGCTTGATGGCGTGGTAAGCTCTGGGCATGAAGTGCACACTATTCATAAAGCGTGTGGACAAGAATTTTTATGCTTAACGCCTGGCATTCGTCCTAAAACACAAGACGGCGTACAAGATGATCAACGCCGCACGTTAACTCCCAAAGAAGCAGTACAGGCCGGTGCACGGTTTTTGGTAGTGGGGCGACCCATAACGAAGGTGGAAAATCCTAAAAAAGCGGCTCAGGAAATTTTGCAGGAAATGCAACTTCTGTAGGTGTTTATAGCAAACACTTATGATTGTTTGATGTAGTTTAAGGGAAAAAGGTAAAAACCTTTTTGGGAAGTAAAGGTAAGAGTTATGTCGTATAAAAATGACCCTAATTATGTCAAAGGTGTTTTTTCTACACAAGAAATTAGAAAAATTGGCACAGGCACCACCACAAGACGAACGGTACAAAAAAGCTACTGGTTTGTGGAAACACAGGAAGATGGTACGCTTGAAAGTCAACCGCTTAATAATAATCTTATTCCGGCTGGCTCTAAGCGCACCATGACCATGGATGAGCTTATGGAAAAATATTCTCCAGAGCCGGAGTTTTATATGAGCTCTGTTTTTCCTAAAATGCAAGAATTGCAAAGAAGCGTAGATGCTGGCGATGATCATCGCAAAAAAGGAGAAAATTTTGCGGCAGAGCATGAATATGATACAGCTTTAAACATTGACGAAGATAATATTCGTGCAAATTTTGGTATTGGTCTAACCTATTTACAAAGGGGAGAGCCAGATAAAGCCAAAAATATTTTTGAACGTTTAGTACGCTTAGAAGGCACTTTTGAAACACAGCATAAGCACTTATTCAATGACTTTGGAATATCTTTACGGAAAAGTGCTATGTATCTGGAAGCTTCCGACTATTACCAAAGAGCCATCGCCTTAAGTCAGGCCGATGAAAATTTATATTTTAATTTAGCCCGCACCTATCTTGAACTTAAGGAATATGCGCAATGTACGGAAAACCTTTTAAAAGTGCTTGAAGTAGACCCGCAACATGAGGCGGGCTTAAAATTTATACAATGGATGTTAAAGAAAAGGCATGTCCCCATTGAATATATGGAACAGGCTCAAAAATTTTCTCAAGAATAATAAAGGATAATGGTTATATTTTCGTGAAAAAATGGATGCTGCGGCAAAACCTTTCAAGCTCTGTTACACAAACAACGGAAGCTGTTGCTTTTGAAAGTGCACAGGTGTTTTCTTCCTTAACGACCATGAATTCCCACGAGGTAGGAAAGGCGCATGCTTTAGGTGTTTCACCGCTGTTGCTCCATTTACTTCAAATCCGCGGATTTATGAAAGAAAGTGATATTCAAGCTTTTCTTTCTCCGCATTTACGCCTGCTTGCCCCTTTAGAGCAATGGCCAGGCCTTCTTCAAGCAGCTGACTTAATAGTAAAACTTCTTTTAGAAGGAAAGAAGTTCGCTGTCTGGGGTGACTACGATGTAGATGGTATTACCTCCACAACTCTTGTTTTAGATGTGCTTGAGGCCCATGGTTTTTCTGTCTTAGCCCATATTCCTGAAAGATATTCTGAAGGGTATGGTCTTAACATCGCAAACATTGATATGTTGGCAGAAAAGGGCGTTGAAGCTATTTTGACAGTAGATTGTGGTGTTTCTGACTATGAATCTGTGGCGCATGCCAAGAGCCTTGGGCTGTCTATTATTGTTTCAGACCACCATTTACCTCCAGAAATACTTCCCCCAGCTGATGCCATTTGTAATCCACGTATGGGAGAATGCCCTTGCCCAGATTTAGCAGGTGTGGGTATAACCTTTTTCCTCATGTGCGCCGTTAATAAAGCTTTACAAGAACATAGTAAGGTGACCTTTGATATGCGAAAGGTGTTAGACCTTGTTGCCATGGGAACCCTTGCCGATATGGTGGCTTTGCACGGACAAAATAGAATTTTAGTAAAAAACGGGCTACTTACCATTGCTGAGGCAAAACGTCCCGGTTTGGCTGCACTAAAGACGGTGTGCAACTTTGACAGATCTGCTAAACTGGGAGGAGGGCAGATTGTTTTTTCCTTGGCACCTCGTATCAATGCCGCCGGACGCATGGGCCATGCGCATCTAGCTTTAGATTTACTGCGCTGCTCAGATTTTGATTTGGCTGTGTCACTTGCTAAACAGTTGGATGAACTAAATATTCAACGCCGTAAAGATGAAGAACGCATTCATGAAGAAGCTCGAGTGCAAGCTAGAGAACAAGTGGCTAATGGGGGGCTTGGCCTTGTGTTGTATGGGCACGATTGGCACCAAGGGATTATTGGTATCGTAGCTTCACGTATTGTGGAAGAATTTTATCGGCCCACCCTTATTTTATGTGATGGCATGACAGGCATTAAAGGATCAGGGCGTTCTGTTAAAGAATTTGACTTGCATGATGGCCTAACAAAACTTGCGGATTTATTAGAAAACTATGGTGGGCACCCTCTGGCAGCGGGGCTAAGCATTATGCCAGAGCGTTTGCCGGAGTTGCAACTTGGTTTCGATAAAATTGCTCAAGAACATTTTAAAGATGTAGCTCCCATTCCTTCTTTGTCTATTGATGCTATTATAGATTTTTCTGCAGCAAGTAATGCCATATTTCTACGAGAATTAGAACTATTACAACCTTTTGGTGTTGGTAATGCAGAGCCGGTTTTCGGCTCTCCGCCTTTGCAAGTAAAAAGTATGCGTTTTTTTGGCTATACCAAGGAGCATGTGCTTTTACAAGTGATGGATGAAACCACAGATATTACTTTACATGCCAAAATATGGCGTAAAGCTGCGGAATTTTCTTCAGATATTGTAGGAAAACGTATATATTTGGCGTATACACCCCTTATTTCTACCTACAATGGTATGGCTTCTGTGGAGATAAGGGTTAAAGATTGGAAAATTATCGATAATATATAATATACAGCATTAAAGACAGCTATTTGAGGGGAAAATGTACGTTCTTGTTCATAAAAATACCTTACGAAAACTCCCAGAAAATGGAGAGCAAGGCACAAATCTTGAAGACTTTTCTTTGGAAAAAGCTCAAGAAATACGCGCATATCATCAAAGTTTCTCTGAATATATGCCCACAGAATTGATTTCACTGCCACGTTTAGCACAAGAATTAGGCGTGGCGCAAATTATGATTAAGGATGAATCTACACGTTTTGGCCTAAAAGCCTTTAAAGTGCTTGGAGCATCTCATGCCATGGGGCGTTATTTAGCACAAAAACTTGACGAACCTTTCAGTAATATCACTTGCGCCTATCTTTGTGATGCTGCAGTACGAGCACGTATGGGAGACATTGTTTTTACCTCCACTACGGATGGTAATCATGGACGTGGTGTAGCGTGGACAGCCCAAAAATTGCAGCAAAAAGCAGAAATTTTTATGCCTCAAGGCTCTGATGAGGGGCGGGTAAAAAATATTACTGACCTTGGCGCCCTATGTACAGTAACAGAGGAAAATTACGATGATACTGTGCGTATGACTTTTGAAAAAGCGCAAAAAGAGGGACATATTCTAGTGCAAGATACTTCTTGGGAGGGGTATGAAACCATTCCTCTTTGGATTAAGCAAGGATATCTTACTTTAGCATTAGAGATTTTAGAACAATTGCAGGCACAAAAAACATTACCAACACATCTTTTTTTACAGGCGGGAGTAGGGGCCTTTCCTGCAGCCATGGTGGCTTTTTTTCATGCTGTTTTAGGAGATAAGGCACCGAAATGCATTATTATGGAACCACACAGTGCCCCATGTTTTTATGTTTCAGCAAAAATTGGTGATGGCAAGGCTCATACGGTAGATGGGGATTTATCTTCGCTTATGGCGGGCTTGGCTTGTGGAAAACCTTGCATGCAAAGCTGGCCCATTTTACGTGATTATGCATTTGCTTATGTTTCTAGCCCCGACTTTATTGCTGCCAATGGCATGCGTATTTTAGCTGCGCCATTAGCAGGGGATAGAATTATTACTTCCGGCGAATCCGGTGCATGTACAATGGGTCTTATTTATTGGCTTATGCAGCATGAACAAGCAAAAAAATATCAAGAATTATTAGAAATTAATGAAAATTCATCCCTTTTATGTATTAGTACAGAAGGGGATACGGTGCCAGAAATTTACCGAAATGTAGTATGGAAAGGTTCTTTTGCCGATGAAGAAAGAAAAACTCGAAGAAATTTGTAATAGTAAAAAGACTCTTGCGTAATCCGTCGTGCGAGGTTTTTTGAAGCATTGATGGTAATCTTAAAAAATAGATGACGAGGTGAAAATGACATCACATCCTCAAGATAAAGATGCTTTCGTACAGCCCCCTAAGCAGCAATCTCAGACAGGGCAAACCCAGCAAACACAAGTTGTGGAAGCAGAAATCATTGATGAGCAAGGCAATAATTACAGCTACCACTCGTATGATAATACTCAAAACTCTTTTGGCGGTGTTTCTTTTGGCGTTCATGGCCGAGGTTGGCGACAAAGTACGCAATTTGTGCAAAATCCTAGCCTTACTTCTTGCTTACCAGCCATCATCACTTTGACGCTTGCCTTAAGCCTTGTCATCCAACACGGCTTTTTAGCTATGCTTGGGTTTTTCTTTTTTTACGTTCTTGCTAATGTTTTATCCTTTGCCATCACTTTACGGCGTACTTTACAAGGGCAAAGTGTATTTATTTGGCTCAATAGAATTCTTGTTTGGGTTGGGGCCTATATGTTGACTTTGGCTGTTATATAGAAAATCTTTTTTGACTACTGTTTTGAGGCGTTTCAAATAAGATTTTTTCTTTTGAGACAAAGGCTTACGCTTGACTTTTCAAGTCGTTTATTCAATCATCTTTAAAAGTTTATTTAAGGAGAGCAAAAGAGTTATGTCGCAGTCGCAAGTTAGTGATCGCTGTAAACGTGTATCGCCATTTTTAGTTATGGAAATTCTTGATCGTGCTCAAGTTATGCAAAGACAGGGAATTGATGTGGTGCATCTTGAGGCGGGCGAACCAGATTTTGATACCCCTCCTTGTATTATAGAAGCGGGAAAGGCCGCTCTGGACGCAGGGTACACGCATTATACAGCATCCCAAGGTATGGTTGAACTGCGCAAAACGGTGGCAGAGCATTATCTACAACGTTATGGGGTCACCATTCACGAAGATCAAGTGCTTGTTTTTCCAGGTACTTCCATAGGCATGAAGCTTCTTTATGAAGTGCTGCTTAATGAAGGGGATGAAGTCATTCTTTCAAATCCAGCCTATGCTGTGTATCCTACCTTTGTACAGCATGTGGGCGGTGTAGTAAAAGAAGTGCTAACTCATGAAGAAGAAGGCTTTCAATATCGCCCTGAAGATGTGCAAAAGGCCCTTTCGCCTCGTACAAAAGCCATTATGATTAATTCTCCATCCAATCCTACAGGTATTGTGATGGAAAAAGAGCGTATGCAAGCCCTTGCAGATATCGCTGCGGCGCATTCTACACAACCACTTATTATTTCAGATGAAATTTATCATGGTCTCAATTATACGGAAAAAGAACACAGCATCTTAGAATGTACACAAAACGCTGTGGTTATAGGCGGATTTTCCAAAGCGTACGCCATGACAGGATGGCGCATAGGCTACCTTATTGTGCCGCCATGGTGTGCGCAGGCGCTTATTTCTTTTATGCAACGCTTTTTGCTTTCCACCAATACCGTAGCGCAAGTGGCAGGCATTCATGCTTTACAAAAAGCACAACATCAAACAGAGTATATGTGCTCCATTTACAATGAAAGACGTATGTATGTTTTACAGGCCTTACGTGAACTTGGCTTCCGTATTCCTGTGGAGCCGTGCGGTGCTTTTTATATGCTTTTTAATGCGAAACATTTGGCAAAGAAATTTGGTGGGTGTTCCGTGGATTTAGCTTTTGATATTTTAGATAAAGCCCATGTGGGTATTACTCCCGGTAGTGAATTTGGCTCGCAAGCCGAAGGTTTTTTACGTATTTCTTATGCCACATCCATGGAAAATTTGCGTGAGGGCATGCGTCGTTTGGGTGAATATATTAAGACATATCATAGTTAAACACCATTTTTTATGATGAAAATGGAAAATTTTCCTTCTTAAGTAAGTACTGTCTGCTTGCTTAAAAGTCTTAAAAATACAGTATAAAAGCATTTTCTCTACATTTTATAAAAATAAGACTCTGTCCTCATGTAAAGGATTAGGGTCTTTTTTTTAATAATCAAAATTTATATTTTAAAATAATTGTGCAGAGGTCTCAGTTAAAGAAAAGCTGGCACAGTATGCCTTTTATCTTTTGACAGATAAATTTTACAGCTTTTTAAAAAAGGACATCTCTACTCGCTGTATAGTAACCTTTTTTAATAAAGAGCGGAGAAAAATTGTTTTACAATGGGGTATAAATATTTTAATGTTGTGTCATGTGTATTTTATACTAACCCTTTTTTATAACACCTATTATAGGAGAGTAATTCCATGAAGCGTATTGTTTTGAGTTTTTTTGTGGTGATTTGTTTGTCTTTTATGGGAACTTTTTTTGTTGAAAATGGTCGTGCAGCAACCAGCATCATGAAAGACGTGTCTTCTGCTCAAGATTTTGCCACGGTACGTGCTAAGGCTTTAGCCTTCATACAAAGTAAAAACCTGACTGTTTTTGCAGAATTTGATCATGGGAAAAATGCGCAAGATGTGCAACTTGCCTTACCTCCCACAACGGTGATTGTTTTTGGAAGTCCATTAGTAGGCACAAAGTTGATGCAAGCTTTTCCTGGCATTGGCATGGAATTGCCATTAAAAATTCTTATTGCGCAAACAAAAGATGGTAAAACTGTACTGTCTTATCCTCTTTTGGAAAAACGTTTTGCAGCGTATGGGGTGCCTAAAAATCATGCCATAGTTCAAAAAATACAAGGCCTTTTAGAGGCTTTAGCACGTAGTGCTACGCAATAGTTTCTAAAGTGTGTTCACATAAATGCCTTTTCGGTTATTTCTGCGCCAGATTTTACGTGTTTTTCTTTTTAAATACTAGAAGAGTCCAACCCAAAGGGCTTATAGCCGTTAGGTGAGGAGCGAAACTTACGAATATCGTGAGCCCAGGTGTGTTCCCTCAAAGCGTGCGCATCTTCCTTCATCTAACACGAAAAATTATTTTATGTGAACATGCCCCAGTGTAAACTAGATAACTATAATTTTTTAGAGGCAAAATATGAAAAAATATATTATATGCATGTATCTTTTAATTTTGTGCGGGCTTTGTGTTACTGGCTGTAATTCTTCCGGTGCGCAAAAGCCTTTGTCACTCATGGCAAAGGCCATGGAAACGCAAGACAGTAAACTTTTTTTAGCACAAATAGATTTGGACCTTTTTGCGCTGGCACAAATACAAAATCTCACCAAGGAAAACGTCCCTTTAGCTGCGTTAGACAATTTGGGTAAACTTTTTGGCGTGGGTGGCCTTACCGATTTGGTGGGAAATATTGTGGATGTAAAAACAGCTACGGCAGACTATTTTAATCGTGGTGTTAGCACAGGAGAACTGTTGTTAGAATGTTCTACAAGCCAAGAACCTTATTGTCCTTGGGTGCCAAGTGCGCTCAAAAATGCCAAGGTGAAAGAACTTTCCTCTACTGCTGCAGTAGCTAAAGTTACCACACCGGCGGGCATGACCTCATGGATTGTACTAGCTAAAGTAGGCTCTGTGTGGAAAGTGTCGGGACAAGGTCTTCTTGAAAATGATGCTGTAGAATTAGCTTTAAAAGCAACATCTAAAAGAGAAACTACACCTGAAAAGTCTAAGCAACAAGATGCAAAGAAATCATCAGACCCCTATGCACCAGCACCGCCGCCGCCTGCTTCAGAGCAAAAAAGTGCGCCGCCTGTGATGAAGCTGTAATGACTGAGCAAAGATATGCAAACGCTTTTTAATACAAAAGTCGCCTTGGTACTGGCTTCTGCTTCACCGAGGCGACAGCTTTTTTTGCAAGAACTTGGTCTTGCCTTTACTGTGGTGTGTCCACACGGCATTGAACCTTTACCAGAATTGCATGAAAGCCCGCATGTATATGCCCAAAGAGCGGCAGCGGTAAAAGCTAGGTTTGTGGCAGAACATCATAAAGACGCTGTGGTTATAGCGGCAGATACGGTGGTAGCTTTACAAGGAAAGATTTTTGGTAAACCCAGAGATGCTCAGCATGCTTTAGAAATGCTACAGGCTTTAGCCGGCAAAGGTCATACCGTTATTTCTGCCGTATGCTGTGTTTTTCCATCGGGAAAAGAAGTGCTTTTTTACGAAAGTACGGAAGTATTTTTTTACCCTTGGGGTGAAGATATTTTACGTAATTATGCCAACTGTGGAGAACCACTAGATAAAGCTGGAGCTTATGCCATTCAAGGGCAAGGGGCTTTTTTGGTAGAAAGCATACAAGGCTCATGGAGTACAGTAGTGGGACTACCTGTAACACCGCTTGTGGAGCATTTATTGCAAAACAGCTGCATAACTCCTTTACGTAATTAAAAATTTTCACAAATTTTCTTTTTTATCTTAGAAAAAACCTCTGCGCAATGAATTGTGTAGAGGTTTTATATGTAAATTTATTAAAAT
>CAYJDE010000023.1:16483-19503 GCA_964368805.1 uncultured Desulfovibrionaceae bacterium | reverse complement strand
AACTGCTCTACCAATTGAGCTAATGACCCACTCGACGAAGAGGGTTATATGCCTAATAGGTGTTCTTCGTCAAGAGATTTATAAAAAAAATTTTCTTAAGGAAAGTGTCATGAAAGATAGGCTTTTTTATTTTAATATACGTACATTTATTTTTTTCTTCTTTTTTTCTTGTGTGGTATTTATTTCGCAAGCTATGGCAGAGCAAAAGGCAACAGGCACAGAGAAATTAGCGGAGGCAGAAAATTTTAAAATCGTTGAGAATGCTGAGGGTATAAAGGGGCAAGATCAATCTTTACATGTGCCAGTACAAACACAATTGCAAACGCCGCAAGGCCTATCGGTACAAGTGGGATATGCACAGGAAAATGGTCGTGTTTTAGGCATAGTTATTTTGAACATTGCCCCAGAATATTATGCTTATGCGCAGGGTAACCCAGAAGATGTGGGTTTGCCTACACGGCTTGAGGTGTATGATGCTAGGGGCTTTGTGCAAGGGGCCTATTTTCCGGCAGGTGGAGAAAGGCAAGATATTTTTCAACCGGATAAGCGTATATTTTCTTATATGGGAAAAATGCTTGCCTTTGCTGATTTAGGTGAAAAAACTGTTCCAAAATCACAGTTTAGTGCAGAGCTATCACTTTTATTATGTTCCGCGAAGCATTGTTTACCTGTTAATATACCTTTTACTTTTACTGTGCCAGATTCACTGCCCCCTTTGTCGCCAGAAATGGCTAAGGCGTGGCAATCGGCTCAAAAACTGGGCAATACTAATGCGGGTTTATCGCCTAAAAAGCTTGAAACTACCACGCTAGAACAAAGTAACTTAGCTGGTACACTATACCATGATAACAATGACAAAAGCGCAAATATAAAGGATGATACTGCTAACAATAACGATGCTACGGGTAAAAATGGGTATGTAGACTCTAAGCAGGAACAACCTCAGCTTGAAAATAAATGGACCACTACTTTACAGTCGGGAAAGCTTGCCGGAAAGCTAACTTCTTTTAAAGAAACCACATCTTATGAGAATTTTTCTCCACGCCCTTTTGCACCGGATTTGGAAGTGTCCGGCCTTGGAAAAGCCTTACTTTTTGGACTGTTAGCCGGCCTTATTTTGAATCTTATGCCCTGCGTATTGCCTGTGCTTACATTAAAGATACAGTCTTTGCTTTTAGCAGAAGAAGGGGAGGAGCGGATTAAGGCTTTTCGCACGCATAATATGTATTTTGCAGCGGGAATTTTAACGCAATTCTTTCTTTTGGCTCTTCTTTTGGGTACTGCCGGTTATATGTGGGGTGAATTCTTCCAGAATGTATACTTTGTGTCTGCTATGCTGGTGGTAATATTTGTATTGGCCCTTTCGCTACTAGGGGTATTCACCTTGCCCATGCTTGATTTGAAAACATCCACCACCGCTTCCCCACGTCGTCAGGCTTTTATGACGGGCATGGTGGCTACCTTATTGGCTACCCCGTGTAGTGGACCATTGTTAGGCGGGGTTTTAAGTTGGGCGTTTTTACAACCGCTTCATCTTGTAGTACTTATTATCATGTTTGTGGGCGTCGGCATGAGTATGCCCTATATTCTTTTTTCTTGGCAACCTCAATGGGTACGGTTTATGCCAAGGCCTGGGGCATGGATGGGATTTTTAGAGAAAACTGTAGCTTTTTTCCTTTTGGGTACAGTAATTTATATGTTCTCTATTCTTCCTGTGTATGCACACATCTCCATGCTTGTGGCCTTATTGCTTTTGGCATTTGCAGGCTGGCTTTGGGGGACGTTAGGCGGTTTAAGCGCACCACGTTGGCGTAGACGCTTGTTAAGTATAGTGTTTATGTTGGGCATAGTGGGTACTGTGGCTTTTGTTGCTGCGCCGCCTAAGGCCTCTATAGTGACATGGAATAATTTTAATAGTACTTATTTTGCTGAAAATTTGGGAAAAAAACCTTTATTGGTGGAATTTACCGCCGATTGGTGTCCTAATTGTAAGTTTGTGGAAAAAACGGTATTGACGCCAGAAAATGTACAAAAATGGCAAGAAGAATACGGCCTTACCTTAATAAAAGTGGATATTACCCGCGACAATATGGCAGGCGAAAAATTATTACATAGCCTTGGCAGTCAAAGTATTCCTCTCACAGCGATTTTTGGTGTGGGAAAGGAGGCGGCGCAACCTGTGGTCATTCGAGATATTTATAGTGTAGAGGATCTATCTATGGCTTTGGAGCAGGCTTTAAAGTAAAAGAAGTAAGGCTCCTGTACGATTCGTTGTGCAGGAGCCTTGAAGCGTTGACGTTACACTCTTACTTCGCTAGTCAATAAAACGACAAATCTCCTCCACACTCTTTCTGGGCGTTGCAGGTGTTGCCGCATCTGGGTAGCCGTACACAATAAGCGCTGCCACAGTTTCTTCTTCAGGAAGCTCTGCAATTTTAGCAAGTTCTGTATCATTAATGACCCCCATTATACACGTGCCCACACCATAAGCATGGGCTGCAAGGCAAAAAGTTTGACAAGCAATACCTGCGTCAAAAACTTCCCACACGTTGGCCTTACTGGTGGCAAATTCATCTTTTTCCGGATCAAGTTTGCCGCTTTTACCTTTTACAAAACTGAGAATAGCCACATTTTTTGCATTTTTTAATGTGCTGATATTATAAGTGAAATCATTTACCCCATCGGTAATGCATTGAGCAATTTTTTCAGGGGAAGTGAGAAAAGTGTAGCGTGCTACTTGAAAATTTGCCCAAGAAGGTGCAAAGCGTGTAGCATCCATAATTTTTTGCATGACTTCTTTACTTACAATTTCATCTTTATAGGTGCGTACGCTTCTACGTTCTTTTAATAATGCAATGCCTTTTAGATTTTCCATTGTTTTCTCCTTGTGTTATCTTGTATTACCATGCATTTTCTGTGTAGGTACGGTTTTTATTGCTCAGGAACAAGCTTGGTTCGTACCACTAAGAAAGGCGGTTTGGTGATATCTTTACCATTATTAAGCGCAGCCGATCTATTAA
>CAYJDE010000023.1:0-16383 GCA_964368805.1 uncultured Desulfovibrionaceae bacterium | reverse complement strand
AGTGTTTGTATTGTTTTCATTGTTTTACTTCCAAGTGTTTTTGCGAATGCGTTCTGGTTTGAAGTGATCTTTTTGCTTTGGTGTAGATTGAGGATAGCCAATGGGGACAAAGGCCAGCGGCGTAATATTTTCCGGCAAGTTAAATTCTTTCACGAAAGGAGCAACAAGGGCTTTATTAGGGTAAATTCCTGTCCAAGTGGCACCAAGTCCCAAGGCGTGAACGGCAAGCAAAATATTTTGAGTGGCGATGGAAACATCAATGATACCATAATCTCTTTGGTCTTGATGGCGTACTTTGTTAAAGTCTATACAGGTTAAAATTCCCACAGGGGCTTTTTTAGCAAAGGTAGCGTACTTATTAAGTTTAGAAATAGCCTCAAGTTTAGCCTTGTCATCTACGACAATAAATTCCCAAGGCTGTTCATTATAGGCACTAGGGGCCGCCATGGCCGCACGCAAAATAATTTCAATTTGTTCATCGCTAACAGGTTTATCTGTAAAGCCACGCACGCTACGCCGTGTCATAATTGCTTTAATGGTTCCCATTTCTTTTTGCGCATTGGCAAAAACTTTTGTAGGCGCAGCGAGGGCCGCTACACCAGCCATAAGGGCAGAACCTTGTAAAAAATTTCTACGTGAAATAGACATATATTTCTCCTAAATAATATGGTTTGTATTAAAATACATGTAAAAAAAACATGTTATGTTACTTGTCATGTACACAAGAATCATATACAAGAATACACGCACTTTTCGCAAGTAGGCACAGAAAAATGACATACTTACAAAAAGTATACTTTCATTGATATTATTACCTTTTTTAGGAAGAGAAAAATGGCACGAGAATATTCTAAGCCGTGTGGTTGCTCGGTGGAGGCGGCTTTGACGGTTATAGGTGGACGCTGGAAAGCCGTCATTGTTTTTAAACTTATCGAAAATGATATCTTACGTTTTGGTGAATTTCGAAAAGCAATACCCAAAATAACGCAACGCATGCTTACTAATCAATTGCGTGAGCTTGAGGAAGATGGTATTGTCGATAGAACTGTCTACGCAGAGGTACCCCCCAAAGTTGAATATACATTGACCGAATATGGTAAAACCCTTTCCCCAGTCTTGCATGCCTTGCGTGCATGGGGTGCTGGGCATCTTGAAAGACTGTAACAGGCTGTTAAAACACTAGTTACGTCGTTGACGTGTTTTTTGCTCGGTCATGTATGTTTATCTATATTTCCTAGAAAAAAACGTCTTCTTCTTCGTGTCTTGCTTTTTTTGAGCCGACTGTAGAAAGGCGATGAAAACACCGCTTCATTAGAATTTTTTTCGAAACAGACTATTTTCAACAGGTTGCTAACCACATGCTGTGGCATGCTGTTTTTCTCGAATAGTCTCTTAGAATTTCCATTGACAAGGGGGGGGTGCATGCCTATCTTTTCTTGCACTTAAAATAATCTCATTATCCCTCTACAAAATAAATTATTATGTCCACCCTCAAAGAAATACTTCAGAAAAAAAATTCCTGTCATCTTGCCCGTAGTGGCATGGCTAGCCGTTGTCGTTTGGCTTTACAATGTATTGCTGAGGGGCAAACAGCGGTGCTTGTGGTACAAAATAGAGAAGAGATGCTTGCAGCCCGTGGGCTTTTAACACTTTTCTCGCCGGATTTGTCCCACGATGTGGGGGCGGCAGAACTCTTACGCTGGCAATCTCCTTTGTTATTTATGCCCCCTGGGGTGTTGCCCACACAAGCAGGCCAACATTCATCCTGGGCAGAGCGCATGGCTGTGCTCTATGCTTTGCACTTTAAAAAGCCTTCTTGTTTGGTTTTAACTCTTGATAATGTGCTTATCAAATATATGCCACAAAACTTCTTTGATGCCCATGAGCTTACGTTAAGCAAGGGGGCAGAAATGTCGCCAGATTTGTTGGTAGAGCAGGCGGTGGATTGGGGCTATGAGCGGGTGCAGATGGTGTCGCGGGCAGGGGACATAGCACGGCGTGGTGATATTTTAGATATTTTTCCTCCAGGGTATGAAAAACCTGTGCGTTTAGAATTTTTTGGTGACTTTTTGGAAGATATGCGGCTTTTTGATGCCACGTCGCAGCGATCACTTGTGGCTGTGCACGAAGTAACCATACTGCCCCCCTTACCGTTAGCCGCCGATGCCGCACAAATGCATAAAGCCGTACAACGTTGGGAACGATTGCAGCAAAAAGGCCTTTTGGATGAAAATTATGTGCATGACTTTAAAAAAGATTTACACCGTGGCGGGGGCGCCCTTTTGCCTGGAGTCTTTTATGATGCGCCCACGGTGCTTGAAGAGTGGCTTCCTAAAGATGCTGTGTGGTTACTGCCAGGAGAGGTGGACAGTAAGGATGCGCTAGAAAGTACTGCTAGGGTGCTAGCTCAAAACATGGAAGATGAAGAAAGCTTTTTACCACAGCCGGCCCGCATGGTCTTGCGTGATGTGACCACCGTAGCGGCCCTATGGCAAAGTGATAAAAACCTCACCATCTACCAAGAACCGCTTGTTATGGGCCATGATATGGATGGAAATAGTGCCGATATTGTTGATTTACAAGAAAGGCAATTCCATTCTTTTGCTGAACTTTTTGTTCATGTAGAAAAAGATGCTGCTGAAGCTGCACGTATTCAGGATCGCCCTTGGCAACAATTGGTCATGGGCCTTAAGGCGTGGCAAAGTCAAAAGCGGCAAGTGTTGCTTTCTTTTGCGTCTCAGCGTAGCCGCAGTAAGTTTTTAGCCTTGGCAGAGCAAGATGGTCTTGTGCCACATTTACGCTATGCTCCTGATATGAAGGGGCTTTTTGCCTTGGTGGCTCCATGGCGTGGCGGTGTGGATGTTATGTGGGATGATATACGCATTTTGGGCGAAGATATCATGTATCCCAAGGCGGAAAAACGACAACGCACGGCGGCAGGAGCCTTTAAGGGCTTAGATCGCTTTGATGATTTGGTAGTGGGCGATCTTTTGGTACACAGGGACTATGGCATTGCACGCTTTTCGGGTTTGCACCATATGCAAATTGGGCAAGTGCGTAACGATTACCTTTTATTAGAGTATTCCGGTGCTGATAAATTGTACGTACCGGCCGATCGTTTGGCCTTGATTCAGCGTTTTAAGGGAGGGGATGGCGTTGCCCCTGTGCTGGATAAATTGGGCGGCAGTCAGTGGCATAACTCTAAAGAAAAAGCTCGCAAAGCCATAGAAAAAATTGCAGCAGATTTAGTGGAGATGTATGCCTATCGTAAAGTGACCAAAGGCTTTACCTATGGCCCACCTGACGAACTTTTTCATGAATTTGAAGCTACCTTTGGTTTTGAAGAAACTCCAGACCAAGCCAAAGCCATTCAAGATGTGCTGGATGATATGGAAAAAAGCCAACCCATGGATAGGTTGGTATGCGGTGATGTGGGTTTTGGTAAAACCGAAGTGGCCTTGCGGGCATCGTTTCGGGCCGCAGCCGAGGGGCGTCAAGTGGCTTTATTATGTCCCACCACAGTACTTGCCGAGCAACACTATCAAACCTTTCGCCAACGTTTGGCAGGCTTTCCCATCAATGTAGGTTTACTTAGCCGTTTTGTAAGTAAACAAAAGCAAAAAGACGTACTTAAAGCCGCAGAACAAGGACATGTGGATATTGTGGTAGGTACCCATCGATTGCTTTCTAAAGATGTGAATTTACCTAATTTGGGCTTATTAATTTTGGACGAAGAACAACGTTTTGGCGTACGTCATAAAGAGAAATTAAAAGCCTTGAAGAAAAATGTGGATGCCTTAACTTTAACTGCCACACCCATTCCAAGAACCTTGCAACTTTCCATGTCTGGCATTCGAGATTTATCTATCATTGAAACGGCGCCGCCAGAACGAAAACCTGTTTCCACAGCCATTTTGCAACGAGATGGTAAGGTGCTTAAAGAAGTGCTAGAGCGTGAATTGCAACGTGAAGGGCAAGTTTTTTGGGTGTATAATCGTGTACAGGGCCTTGAACGTGTGGCAGAATATGTGCGTAGCCTAATTCCCACGGCTCGCATTGGTATGGCCCATGGGCAAATGCCGGAAAAAGAGCTGGAAGAAACCATGCATAAATTTTGGCATGGCGAATTAGATGTGTTGGTATGTACTTCCATTGTGGAATCTGGCCTTGATTTTCCTCGGGCTAATACCCTTATTGTGGATCAAGCCCATATGTTTGGCCTAGGGCAATTGTATCAATTACGCGGTAGAGTAGGGCGTTCTGATAGACAGGCTTATGCCTTTTTTGTCATACCGGAAGAACATCGCTTGTCTGATACTGCACGGGAACGCCTGCGCATTATTTTAGAGTTGGACTATCTTGGTGCAGGCTTTCAAGTGGCCATGGAAGATTTACGCTTACGTGGTGCCGGTAATATTTTAGGCGAAGTGCAATCGGGGCATATGACACGTTTAGGGCTTGATTTATTTTTAGAAATGCTGGAAGAAACGGTAAGCCGTTTAAAAGGCACCCCTTCTTCGGTGCTGGTGGAAACAGAGATTACTATTGGTGTGCCGGCGCATATTCCTGAAGCCTATGTACAAGACGGTCGAGAGCGTTTGCGTTATTATAAGTCATTAACTTCTGCACCCGATGGCAGCGCCCGTGAAGACATTGCTTTGGCCATGCGTGATAGATTTGGGGCCTTTCCTCAAGAGTTTGAAAACTTCTTAAGTATTTTAACATTTAAGCAACATTTAGGTCTCTTAGCGGCGCAAAGAGCAGACATTTTTACACATAAAGTGACGGTACAATGGAGCAAGGATCAAAAAAATCTTGATGGGGAAAAATTAGTAAAACTCATGACAGGTGGTGGGAAAAATGGACAAAAAGTGCGTCTTGTTCCGCCTGCTACCATAGAAGTTCGTTTTGCAGTAGATGAACAATCTTTTGTAAAAAGCCTTGAAAATACACAAGCTTTATTGTTATCTTTACAAAAAAGTCAGTAGTTTCGTAGGTGTGCTAAAAAGTGGTAAGAAAACTGTTGTAGCTTTAATTTTTTCTTGCTACAGAAAAGAAAAAAAGGTGGTATGTGTGCGTAGTGCTTTAGCAATAATTTGTCTTTTTTCTCTTATGCTTGGGGCATGCTATGAGGCTGAAACTCCGGCAAGTGTGGTGGCGACAGTCAATGGACGCCCCATTGTTTTAAAAACAGTGCAAGCTTCGCAAGAGGCGGATATGGCTGACCTTGGCATCTTTGAGCAATTTTCTCTGCAGGAATTGCGGGCCAAATACGGAAAAACCATAGCAAACCTCATTGTATATGAATTGATGTTGCAAGACCTTGAAACACGAGGCATTATTGTTACCAAAGAAATGGTGGATGCTTTTGAACAAAACGTGCGTTCTGACTATCCTGAAGGGGAGTTTGAAAAGTACTTTGAAGAAAATGCTCTAGATATTAACGCATGGAGAGAAATACTACGTTATATTATTGCCTTACAAAAGTTCAATCAAGAATTTTTGCGTAAAGATTTTGTGCCTTCTGTGCAGGATGTTGAAGCGTACTATGCTAAAAATAAAGAAAGTTTTGTACTGGAAGAAAATTACCTTTTGCATGAGGCTATCAATGAGAAGAAAGAAGCTTTGGAAGGAATAAAAAGCCTTGAAGACTTACTTGCAAAAAAAGCTACTTTGTCACCCTATAAAATGCGCATAGACAAAAATACTATGCCAAAAGAATGGCGAAAACCCGTATTTGCTCTAAAAGAAAATGCCTGTACTGACATTTTGGCTCAAGATGACGCTTTTGTTGTTCTTTGTCTTGAAAAGCATCAGTCCAAACGGGCTTTATCTTCGGCAGAAGCCTATGTGTACATCGAAGAGTTTTTGGCTGATGAGCGTATGGTAGAACGCTTTGATATTTGGCTTAAAGAAAAATTGAGTGTGGCGGATATTAAAATTTCGGCACATGTGGCCAATGACATAGCTCAATAATTATTGTAGGGATATGCTGATTAAATGTCGTTGCGCCTTCTAGCTGCGTTAGATTAATTTTATTAAGATTGTATATATTCTTATACTATGCACGCTTAGAAAATTCATTTTCTTTGCTAGAGAATGAAAAATTTATTAAATGAGTATTTTCTTAAGGATGTTATCTGCAAAATTTACAAAGATTTTTTTATTTTTTGTGGGGTAAAAAAAGCTTTAGGGCGTGGCATTGCATGTTCGTAAGAAAAAAGTTAGACTATGCTTATGACGCCTGTTGAAAAAGTCTGTTTTAAAAAAAATATCGGTGAAATGTCTTTTTTATTGTTTTTCAACGGTATGTAAAGAGGTTTTGATGAGGGCATGCCTTAAAAGACCATAGCGTTTTTGCAAGGGTGCGCTTTCAATTTGTACTTTTTATTTTTTGCTATGAGGGACTATTTGTGAGAAAAATCTGTTCATTTTGTTTTATTTTGTTGCTGATGGCCAGTATGGCTCAGGCTGCTGCGGTGAATCAAGTGGCTGCTGTAGTCAATGGTAAAATGATTTCCATGTATGATGTACAAGTGGCATCGGGGCCTGCTTTGGCAAGGGCCGGTGTAAGCACCAAAAAACCTGGAAACTCTGCCAACGTACAAGAAATTTACCGAAAAACCCTTGATGATCTCATTGTTGAATTGCTTATTGTAGACGCTGCTGAAAAACAAGGGATTACCGCATCTTCTCCAGAAATTGATGAGGAGATCGCACGAGTTATGCAACAAGGCCGTATGACTAAAGCGCAATTTGAAAAGCAATTACGCAGCGAAGGTATGACTATTGCGGCTTACCAACGTCGAGTGCATAATAGTATTTTACGTAATAAACTTATGGGTGTCATGGTGGGACGCAAAATCATTGTTACCCCCGATGAAGTACGTGCCTATTATGAAAACAATAAGAGCAAATTCGTCTCCAAAGCTGAAACTATTTTAGCCTTACTTGTGTACCCTAACTCCATAGATCCTGCTGGCTATGTGGCACAGCTTATAAAAGATCCTTCTAAGTTTGAAGCGGTGGTACGCCAAGTTTCTGAAGGGCCCAACAAAAACGCCGGCGGTGTTGTTGGTGCTGTAGATTTTTCTAAAATGCCTCCACAATTGGTGGCGCTTATTAACAAATTACCAGTAGGTGGTGTCACGCCCATGTTGGTGCTTAATGGTAAAAAGTCCCAATTTAAAAAAGTAAAAGCTAGTAAGGGCGGGGAACAGCTATCTTTTTTACAGGCAGAAAAAATGGCTGATAGAGCAGTGCGTGAGCCACGTTTAAAAGAAAGATTTGATGAGTATGTTCGCCAATTGCGTAGCAATGCCGTGGTAGATGTGCGCATATAACGACAGGTTGTGGTAGGCCAAGAAACACTTCATCAGTTTTTAAGGCCTTTGTGTGATTTTTTTGCATAAATAGCGCAAAAATGAGACCCCTGCGCAATGCGTTGCGTAGGGGCTCGTGGGCATTGACTATGGGCAATGCGACCAAAAATCAAGAATAGTTGGAACTTTGCTCCACTTTTACATGGTTGATTTTTGTGCTCTTACCTCTGCTCAGGTAATGTTCCATAAAGAACAAGCGCTCCTTTTTATGTGAAGTTTTATATTTGTAAATGATTATACAGAGGTTTCTTCTTAGAAGATTGAGGTTTTTTATATGGCAGAGACATTAGAAGAATTAGGGCAAATTTTACGTGCAGAGCGGGAAAGGAAACATCTTTCTGTGGATGATGTAGCCGATGGCCTTAAAATCAGTGTGCGCATTTTACATGCTTTGGAAGCCGGAGATAGTACTTCTTTACCGCATATAGTTTATGTTCGCGGCTTTGTGATTGCTTATGGAAAATATCTTGGACTTGATGTTCAACAGTTGCTGACTTCTTCTGTCTTGTATGAAGAAGGTGAAGAAAAGCCAAATCATCCAGCATTTGAACGTACTGTTATTGTTAAAAAAAGCCATAAAGCAAGCTTGTTTTTTCTTGTTTTTGTATGCCTTTGTGTGGGAAGCGGTGTTTGGGCATACCAAAATACAGAAATTTTTGCTAGTGTGAAGAATTTCTTTGATGCGCCTGCCGTACATACAGCAGAACCAGCCCCTGCTTTGCCATCGCCACAAGAAAAATCGGGTGTGGCTGCTACGCAAAAAATTGAGGAAAAGTCTCAAAATGAAGCTACCGCCTCTAAAAATGACAGTAAAGACGCACAAAAAAAGGCAGATGCAGCAAACAAAAAACTACAAGCTGAGCAAGATGCTAAAAAAGCCCAATTAGAAAAAGAAGCTGCAGCAAAAAAAGCTCAAGAAGCAAAAGCTGCTGCACAAAAGGCCCAAGCAGAAAAAGAAGCGGCAGCGCAAAAACTTGCCAGACAAAATGCTGCTAGACAAAATGCTGTAACCCCCAGCGCAGAAGATTTGCCAAAGCATACAGGGCCACATAAAGTCATCATCACCGCTTTAACGGAAAGCTGGATACAGTCTGCTGCCGATGATACTGGAATTCGTAAATTTACTTTAAAACCGGGAGATACTTTTGCCCTTACCTTTGATGAGACGCTAAGCCTTACCTTAAGCAATGCCGGTGGCGTGCGTATTCATTATAATGGAAAGATGTTGCCTGCTTTAGGCAAGAAAGGCGAAGAAAAGACGGTGGTTTTCCCCCCACGCTTATAATATGGAATGGAATGATTCTGCCATTGTTTTGCAAACGGGTAAATTTCGTGAAGCAGACATGTGGTTACGTATTTTTTCGCAAAAACGAGGGCTGATGACGGTTTTTGCCTTTGGTGGCAGTAGAAGCCGGCGTCGTTTTTGCGGTTGCCTTGATGTACTTAATACCATAACGTGTCGTGTAAAGACGTGTCGTAATGGGCAATATGCTGCTTTAGAAGAAGGGGCCCTTGTGCATGGGCCGCAAAAATTGCGCTACGATTGGTTACGTCTTGGTATGGCTATGAACTGTATACGTTTTTTAGAAGTTTTTGGCATTGCGCAGGAAAATGCTTCTACTAACTATGCCTTACTTCAAGAAATGTTACTTTTTTTTGAAGAAGACACCACATTGCACGCTCTTTTTCCAGTACTTTTTCGCTTGCGCATGGCTTCGGAGCAAGGCTTTGCACCGGCGTGGCATGTGTGCCCCATATGTGGTGCAAATTTGACGGGGAAGGATACTATATTTCATATGGATGAAGGCTTTTGTCGCTGTGAGCGTTGTGTGCCAAATAAAAAATCTTTGGCCTATACCACAAAAATGCCTGCCAAAGCTTTGCAACTTTTGCACACGGTGGAAAAGGCCTCGCCACGGGCGTGGAATGTGACGGCTTTATCTTTACCGGAAAGACAAGCCTGTTTTCGAGCCATTGATGGATTTGTGCAATTTCATCTTGGAATTTTATGGGAAGATGGACGTTTTCGCCGCATTTAGCAGATTGTCATCCAAAAGGTAAACTGCTGTTTCAGTAAAAATATACCATACCCTCAGTAAATTTGTTTTCTTTGTTAGAAGATAAAAAATGAAATCAGCGTTTTTTTAACGCTGTTTTCTTTATGGAAGTTTTTGGAAAAGGGGCTGGGGAAAAACTTTTCTTTTAAAAAAGATTTTCCCCAGAAATGTTTGTTGCGACAAATGTTTTGTAATTATTGAGAAAGGATGCTTCATGTATTTTCAGGACATAATCCTTACCTTGCAGGATTTTTGGGCCAAGCGCGGTTGCGTTATCGAACAGCCCATGGATATTGAATGCGGTGCCGGAACGTTTAATCCGCATACTTTTTTGCGTGTTATTGGGCCGGAACCATGGTCTGTGGCCTATGTGGAACCTTCACGCCGTCCTACTGACGGACGCTATGGAGAAAATCCCAATCGCTTACAACGCTACTTTCAGTTTCAAGTAATTTTAAAGCCTTCACCGGAAAATGTGCAAGAGTTATATCTGGAAAGTTTAAGCGCATTGGGGCTTGATGCAGCTAAAAACGATATTCGTTTTGTGGAAGATGACTGGGAATCGCCCACTCTGGGTGCTTGGGGCCTTGGCTGGGAAGTATGGCTCAATGGCATGGAAGTGACGCAATTTACTTATTTTCAGCAAGTAGGTGGCATAGATTTACAACCCATTAGCGTAGAGTTGACCTATGGCCTTGAACGCCTTGCCATGTATTTGCAAGGGGTAGAGTCGGTTTATGATTTGAAATGGAATGAACATGTGACTTATGGGCATTTGTATCATCAAAATGAAGTGGAGCAATCACGTTATAACTTTGAAGAAAGTAATGCCACTATGCTTTTGCAATTTTTCAACGAATGCGAAGCCGAATGCAAAAAATTGCTTGAGCTCAACTTGCCTTGGCCAGCCTATGACTATTGCTTAAAGTGTTCACATACCTTCAATTTACTTGATGCACGTGGGGCTATTTCCATTACCGAGCGTACTGGCTATATTGGCAGAGTGCGTACACTTGCCTCCGGTGTGGCTCATCTTTATGCTGCGCAACGTGAGGCCCTTGGCTATCCCATGTTAAAGAAGTAGGGGAATTTATGTCTTTATTTGTTTTAGAAATTGGCAGTGAAGAATTGCCCGCACGTTTTTTGCCTATACAAGAAGCTGAGTTGCAAAAACGTTTTACTGTAGCTTTAGAGGAAAATAGCATTGCATGCGGTGCTGTACGTGTTTTTTCAAGCCCCCGACGTGCTGTGGTTTTTTTAGAAGATATTCAGCCCATTCAATCGGAAAAAGAAGAAGTTATCTCTGGCCCGCCACAAAGGGTAGCTTATGATGCTGAAGGCAAGCCCACCAAGGCTTTAGAAGGCTTTTTACGTACTAATGGTGTAGAATTGCAAGATGTTTTTCTTGAAGATACACCTAAAGGTGCGTACGTGGCCGTGCGTAAACGTGTGGGCGGCGCTCAAACAACACAATTGCTTGAAAATATTTGTCCTGCCATTATTTCCGCCCAGCCCTTTGCTAAAAAAATGCGCTGGGGGGCCCAACCTTTTGCCTATGCACGTCCTTTACGTTGGATTTTAGCTCTTTTTGATGAGCATGTGGTGCCCTTTAGTGTGGGGCCGGTTACCTCCGGGCGTACCACTTGGGGCCATCGTATTCATGCCAAGCAAAATGATGGCAATATAGGTATAGATATACCTTCAGCGGCAGAATATCTTGACATGGTGCGTAGTAAAGCCCATGTGGAACCTGACGCCACCATGCGCCGTAAAACCATTGTGGATGGTGGTAATGCCGCTGCCGCAGCATTAAATATTGCGGGAGGCGCCCGTATTTTATGGAAAGAGTCTCTTCTTGATGAAGTACAAGGTCTTTGTGAGCATCCTGTGCCCATCATCGGAAATATTGATCCTTCTTTCCTTGAAGTACCAAGAGAAGCTTTATTGACCAGTATGGAAAGCCATCAAAAAAGCTTTGGGCTTGAAGATAGTCAAGGCAATTTGTTGCCGTATTTTTTGACGGTGTTAAATATGACGCCGCCCGATGTTTCTGTAGTACAAAAGGGCTGGGAACGTGTGCTGCGGGCACGTCTTGAAGATGCACGTTTCTTCTGGCACAGTGATTCAGCCACAAATTTTGAGGCTTGGCTCACAAAATTGGATAGCGTTATTTTCTTAGGGCCATTAGGCTCCATGGGTGATAAAACACGCCGTTTGGAGGAATTATGCCAATGGTTAGCCAAACAATGCGCCAGTGAAATAGATACAAATGATGCCGCGCGTACCGGCCGTTTATCCAAGGCCGATTTGGTGTCTGGAATGGTGGGAGAATTTGATACCTTACAAGGCATCATGGGTGGTATTTACGCCGGTAATAAAGGCGAAAAAGAAGTGATTGCCAAGGCTTTACAAGAACAATACTTACCTGCCGGCCCTGAAAGTGCCGTACCTAGCACAAAACTTGGGGCTTTGCTCTCCATTGCCGATAAAGCCGACACTCTTGTGGGGTGCTTTGGCCTTGGGATGATGCCCACAGGTACCGCCGACCCCAATGGCCTGCGTCGTTGCGTGCTGGGTATTACTCGTTGCTTATTGGAATTTAAGTTACGCATTGATGTGCGTGCGCTGTTTGAAAAAGCCCACGAACTTTATGGGCAACGTACTTGGAAACTGGATAAAGAAGCCTGCTTACAAAAATTGGAAGAATTTTTTGCAGCTCGTTTGAAGAACTACTGGCAAGGGCAAGGGGCAGATACTTTGCTTGTGGATGCTGTGCTAGGCGCTCCAAGCCATGATGTGTGCGCTGCAGCGCAACGCCTTGAGGCCATACAAAAGTTGCATAGCAGTGAGCAATTTACCGCCGCTGTGCAAACGTTTAAGCGTGTATCCAATATTATTCGCAAGCAGGGGCAAGAGTACGCCCTTGATGGAAACTATACTACCGCCTTGTTGCAAGAAGAGGCTGAAAAAGCCTTAGCTGAAAAATTAGACAGCGTTTTACCACGTTTTGACAGCCTGTGGACTGAAGATAATTTTGAGGCCATACCTCAACTATTATTGGAAGTGCGTCCTGCTGTAGATGCATTCTTTGATACGGTTATGGTTATGTGCGATGATACAAAGGTGCGAGTCAATCGCTTAAATATGCTTAAAGCCCTTACTCAGCGTATGGAAAAATTTGCAGACTTTACAGCTTTGCAAGTGTAAGGAAGCGTTGATTCATTCTTTTTTTTGAGAGGGGGAACTTTTTTTAGGGAAAAAAAGTTCCCCCTCTCAAACTCTCCCCTTCAAAAAAACCAATGGTGTCAGTATTTTTAAACACTACCAAATTATAAAAGATAAACATCATGGATAATAACTTCTTTTATTTTGCCCTTTTATTGTTTTCAACATAAACAACTATACATGACTGTCGTCAACGCTTCAAGAGACCCTACGCAATGAATTGCGCAGAGGTCTCGAATAATATTTTCATTCAAGAACGTAATAACCATTTTCGGTTGCAGGAAAAGTCTCTTTTCCTGCCATATAGTCACGAAAGGATAGAACGAAGAGCCAGCGGGGGAGGCGGGATTGTTAAGGGCTGCTAGGGGACGCAGTCCCCTTTAAGTCCTTAACACGTAATTTAATGATTAGCTGCGTTTTTTGGATAACAGAGCATGACTAGACACAGCAATCACAATAACCATACCATGAATGGTGCGTGTCCAAAAACCTGAGAGGCCAGAGCTAACGATACCTGCTTCAATGATGCCTACGGTGGCAATACCGATGAGGGTGCCATACAATTTTCCGGAGCCACCAAAGACGCTAGTGCCCCCAATAAAAACAGCAGCAAAGACCAGCAGCATATACCCATCCCCTTGTGTGGGCCACCAAGAGCCCATTTCCATACAGCCTACTGCTCCGGCAAAGCCCGCAATGACCCCCATAAGCATATGTACGCCAAGACGAGTTTTGGGTACAGGAATGCCCAATTTTGCGGCGGTAGTGGCGTTTTCTCCGGTAAAGCATAGACAGTCACCCATGGGGTGGCGGTGCAAAAGCACCCATAAAGCGGCAGCTAAAGCAATGAGCCAGAGGGCTTGCATGGGCAGCGCATTAAAGAGTCGTCCCACAAAGAGGGCATGCATAGGCGCATGGTCAAGGTCTGCAAGGCTTATGGCAAGACCTTGGCTTAAAAGCATGACCATGCCTCGCCAAAAAAATTGCGTGCCAATGGTGGCAATAATGGCAGGAACCCCCACATAGGCCACCAAAAGGCCATTACCAAAACCAATGGCAAGGCCTATACCTACGGCGGCTAGCATACCTAGCCATATTTGTCCGGTGGTGCTGACCACAAGGGCGAAACCAAAACCAGCCACAGCTAAGGTGGCGGGAAAACATAAATCCATTTCGCCGGTAGCCACCACTAAGGTAAGCCCTAAGGCTAAAAATCCATAAAGGGGCAGGGTAGAAAGAAGGCTTTCATACATGGGCCAAGCCAGAAAGGCACGGGCTCCGGTCAGCATAAAAGTACCAAGTAAAAGCAAAAAAAGGCCGGTAAGCCAAAGTTGGCTGCGTACGCCGCTAGACATAGATATCCCTTATGTTTTTATTCTGTTTATTCAGCAAGCTCTAAAAGATATTCACTTAAGGCGCTGGGGTTTGTGTTGTCTTTTTTCAGTTCACCTACGGTGCGCCCTTTTTGCATAAAAACAAAACGATCTGCCACGGCGTAGGCTTGATGCACATGATGAGAAATAAGCAAAACAGAACGTCCTTGATTGCGTAATGCATCAATAAATTGTAAGACTTTTTCAGACTCTTTAAGGGAAAGGGCCGTGGTGGGTTCATCTAAAATAACCAACTTGGCATTAAAATACATGGCTCTGGCCATGGCAAGGGCCTGTCTTTCTCCGCCAGAAAGCACTTGCACCGGTGCATTGGGGTCAAGGCTATGATTTAGCCATTGGGTAAGTAGAGCATGGGTGGCGACACGTTCTGCCTTGGTGTCAATGAAGCCCCATTTTGTACGAATATGCCTATCCACAAAAAGATTGCGCCAAAGACTTTGCCCTTCGCATAGGCAACGGTCTTGGTGTACGGTTTCTATACCAAGATTACGGGCGCAGCGTACAGAATATTTTTTAGGGTTAATGAGGGTATCTTCAAAAGCAAGGGTTCCTGTATCGGCAGTAATGGCTCCGGAAAGGATGTGTACAAAGGTGGATTTTCCGGCACCGTTATCACCAAGTAAAGCCACCACTTCCCCTTTCACCAATTGCAAGTCGGCGTGACGAAGAGCTTTTACGGCCCCATATGATTTTTTTATGCCTTGAGCGTTGAGTAACATACGTGTACTTTGTTTTGTAATGGGTTAGCAAACTGGTAAAATTTTTAATAGGCCCGCAGATGTTGCACGGCAATGATAAAGGCAAGCAATTACTTTTACAAGCAATTAATATCAATCTGTGCGAAATTCTCTTTTACAACAATCTATTAAAGCATGTGGGCCATAACAATATTTGCAATAACTCCACCCATAAGGGGAATGGCAGTACGCTTTACCACTGTAAAAGGGCTTACGCCTGTGCCGCCGGCCACCGCAATAACCACACCGGCTACAGGGGACATGGAGCGAAAGGCCCCAGAAGCTGTTTGCATGGGCAATAAAATAGCTTGGGCTGGTAAATTCATGGCTTTAGCCACCGATGGTGCAAGATTAGAAAAGGCCAGAAAAGCTGCATTACCACTGCCAGAAACCACAGCCAAAAGACCAATTATGGCTACAAGTACCAAAGTCATGGCAAGGCCGCCAAGCCCTAAGGAAGATGAAGTGGAAATTAAATAGTCCGTTATGCCCACAGCTTCAAGGCCTTTGGCAAAAAATTGTGCCGCTACAAGTAACATAACCACATCTTTGAGCATATCCCCCATGCCGGCAAAGAAAGCAGTAGCGTTTTGAAAAACAGTTTTTATATCTCGTGCTCGAATAAATTCAAAACATATAGTGATGATTAAAGAAAGAAACATGGCTGTTACCACATCCAGTTGCACGGAGCTAACGATATAGTCACTAAAAATCAGCAATAAAAAAAGAGGAATAATGGGGAGCAGGGCATAAAATCCGGGTAAATCTTTTTTTTCTTGTTCCTCAGGCTTTGTATCTTGCATGCTAATGGTGGCATTGTTTTTTGCTTCTTGTTTGTCAAAGTACATGGAGGTGAAGTAATATAAAACGGCTGCCACAAGAGTGCTGACGATGACTGCAGGCACTTGAATATCCACAAAAAATGCCATGGTAGACATGCCGCTTAATTCTGCTGAAATGCTGGTACTGCCTGATGCTGGGCCAAATTCCCAACAAGCTGCTGAAGCAAGAGCTGCTGCCGCTGAAGCTGCAGTAACACCAAGGCCACGTAATAGAGGAAAAAGGGTGACTAAAAGTAACATGCTTAAGCCAGATGCACTGGGGATAAAAAGATTCATTATTTGTGCAAAAATAACAGCTATGGCCACAAGAAGGTATGGGTTGCGAATAAAATGAAGCGGTTTTGATGCGTATTGCACAAACATATCAGAAGCCCCAATGACATTCATATATTTAGCAAAGCCGCCGGCAGCCATGATAATGAGGCCAACTTCGGCAACGCTGCCATGCATTAATGCGGTATATGTGGTAAAAATATCCAGTGCTTTTGAGCCTGAAGAGTGAAAATTCTCCAAAGGGTGTAGCGGAGCGTCAAAAAGAAATGACAATGCCCATAAAGCTATGCCTGAAAAAAGTAAGGTTAAGGTTGTATTATATTGTTTAATAATGGCATATGTCGTAAAAATAAATATCACCACACCAAGTAAAAGTAAGGTCATGTTCGCTCCATTATAGTTACTTTTCTTAACAGGCCGTTGAAAAAGTACAATCTACTTCGTCAGACGTGTTTTTTGCTTATGGCATGGAC
>CAYJDE010000022.1:0-20044 GCA_964368805.1 uncultured Desulfovibrionaceae bacterium | reverse complement strand
GCCGCAGGAAAAGTCTCTTTTCCTGCCACGTAGTCACGAAAGGATAGTACGAAGAGCAAGAGGGGGAGGCGGGATTGTTAAGGGCGGCTAGGGGGACGCAGTCACCCTTGAGCCCTTAACCCCTAACCCTCATCTATTTGCCGAAAAGGATTTCTTGGTAGTTAGGCAAAGCCCACAAATCATCGGCCACAATAGTTTCCAACATATCTGCCCATTGACGTACTTCCACCATGCAGGGAATAATCTTTTCGCAATAGAACGTAGCTTGGGCCCCCATATTATCTTCCATTTTCTGTGCTTTATCCAACTGTTTGGTAAGCTTTGCTAAAGCCGCTTGCATTTTGTGCAAGTATTCTGTCACATCATCCAATGTGGTGGTTTGAAACTCTTTACCAATGGCTTTAAGATTTGCGCAGGTGCCAGCAAGTTCGCCTTGATAGCGCATAGCCGCAGGGGCAATAATGGTCTTAGCAATGCGCTGTACCAGCATAGCCTCAGAACGTATGGTCTTACTGTACAACTCATAATGAATTTCTTGACGAGACTTAAGCTCTACCTTGCTAAGCACATTTTGGCCTTCAAACAAGGCAACGATTTCCGCTTGCATAAAAGCGCCCACCGCTTCCGGTGTAGTGCGCAAATTGGGTAGGCCACGACGTTCTGCTTCTTTATGCCAAATATCTGAGTAGCCATCACCATTAAAAATAATGGCGCTGTGTTCTTCAATAATTTCTTGAATTAAGCTTTGCACGGCATCATTTAGACTCACTTTATCATCAGACAAAGCGTTTTCAAGGTAATTTGCGGCAAAATTCATGGAATCAGACATGATGGTATTTAATGCTGCCAAGGAGTCTGCTGCGGACATACTGGAACCAAGCGCACGAAATTCAAAACGATTTCCAGTAAAAGCAATGGGGCTTGTGCGGTTGCGATCGCCTGGGTCTGCAGGTAAAGGAGGTAAAGTATCTACGCCCACATGCATAATGCGCTTGCCCTTGGCACCCTTAACACGTCCTGCACGAAATTGTTCAAAGACGTCAGTAAGTTGATCGCCAAGGAAAATGGACATAATGGCCGGAGGTGCTTCATGGGCACCTAAACGATGGTCATTGCTGGCACTGGCTACAGTGGCCCGTAACAAAGCACCGTATTTATGTACGGCACGCAACATACACGCACAAAACACCATGAATTGCGCATTTTCATGGGGTGTATCGCCGGGATCAAAAAGGGAGCCTAGTTCATCATTCCCCAAGGAGTAATTCAAGTGCTTACCGGAACCATTAATGCCCACAAAAGGTTTTTCGTGTAATAGGCATTTAAGGCCATAGCGTTTTGCCACATTACGCAGCACCGTCATGATGGCGTGGTTATGATCTACGGCTAGGTTACCGCTTTCAAAGCGTGGGGCAATTTCGTATTGACTTGGTGCAGCTTCATTGTGTCTGGTCATAACAGGTACACCAAGCTTAAAAAGCTCTCGTTCCACTTCCATCATATATGAAAGTACACGCTGTGGAATGACGCCAAAATATTGATCGCTAAACTCTTGCCCTTTAGCCGAGCGCGCACCAAAGAGCGTGCGCCCTGCCAAGTGAATATCGGGACGGGCAAAGTTAAAATTGGCATCAATAAGGAAGTATTCTTGCTCAAGGCCAGCAAAGGGCACAATGGGCATCTCGCTATGCACACCAAAAATAGAGAGAAGGCGTTTTGCCTCTTTATTAAGACATTGATTAGAACGCAGCAAAGGCGTTTTCTTGTCCAGTGCTATACCTGTCCAAGAAAGGAATACTGTGGGTATGCATAAAAAAGTACCATTGGGATTTTCCATGATATAGGCAGGGCTGGTCACATCCCATGCTGTATATCCACGTGCTTCAAAGGTAGAGCGTGTGCCACCAGACGGAAAGCTGGAGGCGTCTGGCTCGCCCTTAATGAGCATAGAACCAGAAAAAGAGGCCATAACGCCGCCAAATCCGTCTGGTTGTAAAAAGCTATCATGTTTTTCTGCAGTAGTGCCTGTGAGGGGATAAAAAATATGGGTAAAGTGCGTTGCCCCTTTTTCTATGGCCCAATCCTTCATGGCCGCTGCCACATTGTCTGCAATACCTGCGTCCATGCGCTCGCCCAAGTCAATGGTTTTCCGTAAAGATTTATATACTGCACGGGGTAAGCGCTCACGCATAACTTTATCATCAAATACATTGCACGCAAAAAAGTCTTGAGGTTTAGTATCCACAAAATTTAAAGGGGCTTGATTGGAACGATAGTTAGTGATGGCTTGAGTAGCATTATTACGAGCTATGTTGGCAGACATGGGGTGTTCTCCTTGATATGGCAAAAAACAATTACAGTCTTGCAAAGCGCATTACTGTTAGCAGCCTGTTGAAAAAGTCTTATACAGAAGTCTTTGTATAATAAACTTTTTATCCTTGGTAAAGGTAAAAGAGCGCATACGAAAAGCCATTTCATTCTTATCGTTACTATACTGCCAAAAATAAATATTTTTAACAGTTTAATAGACAGATAAGAATAAAATGGCCTTAGAGTAGCGCCTATACAGTCTCTCTTTTACAAGAGTAAAAAAAACCATGCAGTATACATACTCTGCCCCTTAACACCCCTTTCTGCAATAGATAGCATGAGGGCTCTAAATAATAACAAATCTCTAATTTTATGAGCAATCACTCATTTTTAAGCAACGTACTTTTGAGTAAAACAACGTACCATTTATATTTGGTGTCAAAGCATACTAACATGGGTAACCATCACAAATCTTAAAACATTGTATAGGACAACGAAGATACACTTGAAAAATACAGAGTAAAGTAATGACCCTAGTTGAGTGCATATGCCTTTAATTTTTCTAAATCCTCAATAACAAGACGTGCCTTTGTACAGCGACTGATGATGTGTTCATCCTTCAAGCGGCGTAATATCTTACCAAGCCAGCTACGCCGCACACATAAAAGCGATGCAATTTCTTCATGAGTAACCCCCATGGGCACATCAAGGGCATCATTATGAGCATGGGAAAGTTCAAGTAAAAGCTTACATGTATTGGCAAAAGCATTACCCCCAGCAATATTAATAATCCTACGTGTATAGTAGGCATTTTTTAAAGCCTGAGAATACATAAAAGAAAGAAAGAGCGTAGGATTTTCCGCCACAAAAGCTTCATCAAAGAATTGCTTTAGGGGAAAAAAGTAGGCTTCTACGGGGGTAAGCGCATATAAAAAGTACGGAAGCTCTTGGTCATAAATGGCTAAGTCGTACATAAGCGTCCCTTCGCCCAAATGATACAACGTCACCTCCCTTCCATGCACATCACTGTACAAAGCACGCGCTTTACCGTGCTTCATATAATAAAAACCAGGAACGCTCCCTTTCCCATCTAGTGTGGGTGGAATACATTCCTTGGTTTTAAAATGACGACGTGTTGCTTTGGAAAGTTGTTGCTCCCACTCTCGAGAAGTGCCGGTAATCCATATGGGATTATAATGCACTTCATCATGAAACAAAGGAGCCGCATATGGACTGGCCTGTTTTAGCCTGCCTGCGTACGCACTGGAAGCCCCCACCATAAAGGGAGATACCTTGTGTTGATTTGTTTTCATAATCCACCTCGTTTTGTTCTTGTATCAAGTGTACCTCAGTAAGCTTCTTTGAAGGGTTTTACGTGCATGTATACATAAAATCTTTCAAAGAATTACCTAACAATAGCTTATTCTATACATCAATGCAAGGGAATTAAGCAATATTTTTGACTTCTCACCTCTTTCAAAGGCGAAAGCATAAGAAATTCTTACATTATATTGTCAAAAAAAAGAAAAAACGTCAAGTTTTATAGGAAAACATATTTTTTGTTAGATATTGCTTATAAAGAGACAAAATTAGCCTGTAATAAACTTTTAAAAGCAACACTTCTTTGTGGCATAGTCGCTTCATGGGAAGGAAAGAAATCTTGCACTTGCCCCCCATCAAGTACCAGAATGTGCGAGCAAAAACGCAGTACCGAAGTAATATCGTGAGAAATATATAAAAAGGACATCTGTAGCTCTTGCTGTAAACGCCCAAGCATTTTTTGCAAATGTTCTGCCACCACCACATCAACATCGGCCAAGGGTTCGTCCAAAATAACAAGGCGTGGCTCTAAAGCCAGTGCTCTGGCAAGACAAAGGCGTTGTAATTGACCTCCACTCATATGTGCAGGATATTTCTGCGCAAAGCTTACGGGTAACTCCACCCAAGTAAGTAACTCTTCAATTTTTTGGCGACGGGCAGCGCTTGAAAGACATTGCCAGCGGCCTTGGGCGTGTAAGGGTTCTCGTAAAACTTCTGTCACCGATAAACGAGGGTTCACAGCCAATCTGGCGTGCTGAAACATCACTTGCACATGTTGACGCCAAGGAGGGTTCTGAAAGTCTTTGGTGATTTTTTGCCCGCAATAGGTTATTTCTCCGGCATCAGCTTCTTCAAGCCCTAAAATTAATCGACTTAAGGTGCTTTTCCCTGCGCCATTACTGCCCACAACGCCTATGTTTTGTCCTTCGTGCAAAGCAAAAGTCACATTTTCAAGGATTTTTTTTGCACCATAGCCTTTATGCACAGCGCACACCTCCAAGAGAGGTGTATCTTTTTTAAACGCATCCTTTGCCATTATAGGTGTGTAATCATGCCCAAGGCGCACAGCCGCCGCCATAAGGGCCTTGGTGGCATGATGACGACCGGCATTTTCCTGCCCTTTTAAGCACTTTTGCCCCGGAGCAGACAAGGGACCACACCTACTGTCTTCTTGAATACCTTGCGCAACAACTTGCGCCGTACTGTCTTGCTTATGAACCTCTGCGCTCTTTTGTTGCTGGCTTTGCTCGTGATTCGACAAAGTGACAAAGCTCCCTTGGTCTACTAAAAAGCCTTCATGCATAATGGCCAAATTTTGGGCCACAGCACGGGCCGCATTGACATCATGATCTATATACAACAAAGAAAAGCCATATTTTTGTTGTAAAGTACGTATTAAAGTCAATATTTGCACCTTAGAGGGCATGTCCAAACCAGAAAGGGGTTCATCGGCAATGACGCAAGGCACTTTATGACAAAGTACGGCCCCCAAAGCCAAAGCTATCATAACTCTATGCAACATACCGCCGCTCAATTCAAAGGGATAGCAAGCCAATATATCTCGCGGTGCAGCAAAGCCTACTTGTTGCAGCAGATCTTCCATAAAGCTTTCTTGCCCCATGCCACCTATATTGGGGGTAGTACAGCAGACAGCGGCCCCGAAGGTTTCCACAAATACCGATCGTATGGGGAAAAGAGGATCAAAGCAGTCAGCGGGATTTTGCATAATTAAAGCAGGCAAAAGCCCCATAGGCCTTTTTTTCTCGTGTTCGTGCATACTTGCTGTAGCATCTTGCCCCGAACCTACAACAATCTTGCCACTGGTTTGGCGCAGATTAGGGGCTAAAAGCCCCATACATGCCATGGCTGTTAAGGACTTACCACTGCCACTGGCGCCCATAAGGGCAAGGCTTTCCCCCGCCGCCACGCTAAAAGAAACATGGTGCACAAGCTCTACCTTGCCAGCACAAATACTCAAATCGTTTACACAGAGCATGCCTGCGCCTCCTGTAAAGCCGGATCAAGCTTGTCACGCAAAGCATCTCCCAACATATTGCTGGCTGCGGTAGTTAAAAAAATCATCAAACCGGGATACAATAATAACTGTGGTTCCGTACGCAAATAGTTACGGGCTTCGGCAATCATAACGCCCCATTCTGGCGTAGGTGGTTGAATGCCAAGGCCTAAAAAGGACAGGCCGGCCACATGCAAAAGCATATGTCCCACATCTAGGGTGGCTAAAATGCAGATTTGCCCTAAAATCATAGGGGCAAAGTGACGCCACAACAAGCGTGGACGGCTTACGCCCATACTTTGCGCCGCCAAAACATATTCACGATGCTTTAAGGTAAGCACATACGAACGCACCAAACGGGTATACCATGCAAGATGTGTGATGCTGATGGCCAGCACCAAATTTGTCAGGCCTGTGCCCAGTACTGCAATGAGAAAAAGAGCCAGTACAACGGTGGGAAACACCATCATGCCATCACAAATACGCATGACGATGGTATCAAATATCCCGCCAAGCATGGCAGAAAAAGAGCCTAACACCATGGAAAACAGCACTAAAACGCCTAAAATGGAAAAGACTGTCCACAGCGAATATTGCGCCCCCAACATAAGACGAGAAAACACATCTCGGCCTAAATGGTCGGTACCAAGCCAGTATTCACTACTGGCAGGCAAAAATTTCTTGCTTAAGTCTACTACGGTGGGGTCGTGGGGGCTAAGCCAAGGGCCAAGCACCACGCCTAAAAATAGAGGAATAAAAATGGTTACAGCCACATACAGTTTTTTATTTTTCATGGATTGCCATGGCCTTTTTTTTTGTCAACGCAAGACGAGGGTCGATGTAAGCATAGACCATATCCACCGTCAGATTAATCAGTACAAAAATACCTACCATGGTTAGAGTAAAAGCCTGTATTACCGGATAATCATGATTATAAATGGCCCCTACCACATAGCGTCCCACACCAGGCCAATTAAAAATACTTTCCACTATGACAGCCCCGCCAAGCAATTCACCAAAATACATACTCAGCGCCGTCAGTACAGGAATGAAGGCATTACGCAAAATATGCCACCAAATACGATAGGTAGAAAGGCCGCGGGCTCTGGCATAGATGACAGCACGACTTTGCATATGTTCCAAGACAGCGGCCCGCACCAAACGGGCGTTAATGCCTAGGGACATAAAAGCCAAAGTACTTACGGGGAGTATATAGGACAAAGGCCCTTGCATACCCATGGCCGGCAAAATATCCCATATACGTGCAAAAAGCAGTACCAATAAAAAGCCCAACCAATAGGACGGCATGGACACAGCCGAAAAGGAAAAAAGGCGAATAAGAGTGTCAGGCCAGCTATCTCTATACAAGGCCCCCACTATGCCCAAGGGAATACTACCCAGCACCGTCACTAATATGGCCCAAAAGGTGAGGGACAAGGTGGCAGGCATATAAGCCAAAATTTCGCCAAGGGCCGATGTACCCGACACATAGGACAGTCCCCAATCTCCTTGAAGGGCTTTTTTAAGCCAAAGCAGATACTGTTGCCACAAAGGTAAATTTAGCCCCAGTTCTTGCCGCACTTCTTCCAATAAGGACTCAGTAGGTACAAGACCGGACAAACGAATGTAAGCCAAGGCCGCATCGGCATCGCCAATACGTAAAATACAAAATACAAAGCATGATATGCCCAGCAATAAAGGGATGGTGGCCAATAGTCGGCGTAGTATAAATAATAACATATAAATATTATTGTTTTTTAATACGTGCCACGTCTAAATCATAGGACACAGGGCCAAAAGTAACACCATCCACATGCCCTTTTTTGTACAGGGCTTTATCTACGGTAAAGCTTAGTGGCACATAAATTTCTGCTTGGTGTAAAATGCGCCAAATAGTAGCAAAGTGTTCTTGCGCCTTGGCTGCATCGGTGGCGTGTAAAGCTTTTTCCATGGCAATAGCTAAAGCCGCCTTTTCTTCAATATGTTTTTGAGCCTGATATTCTGGATGTCCGGGCACTTGCATAATGCCTAAGTAGGAATATGGAGCGTAAGGTGGCCCTGAAGAATTGGCAAAAATCAAATCAAAATTGCCTGAACGTTGCGACTCCAGAAAAGCTATTCCCTCTTCCCCCACCAATTGTACATCAATACCAATGGCAGCCAAATCACTTTGTATCACCTGAGCCATGGAGCGCATAAGACTTTCATGAGCCACAAATTTCAAAGTTACTTGCAAGGACTTATTCCCTTTAGCCCGTAAAAAAGTATCTTGTAATGGTACCCAACCGGCATCATCCAAAAAGGCTCGAGCCGCCTGCACATCAAAAGGATAAGGGGCAAGAGGCACATTACAATAAGGAAGATCGGCAGACATCAACTGCTGAGCTGGCAATTCTTGCCCCAAAAGTACCCCTTGCAAAAGAGCAGCTCTGTCAATGGCTCGCATAATGGCTTTGCGCACTCGAATATCCTGTAAAGGGCCACGGCCGGCATTCATAACAAGGATACGTGTATTACGGGGCATGGATTGCGCCGTGGCATACTTGGCATCCTTGGCAAAAAGCGCATAGGCATCGGGCTGAATTTCTGCCGTACCATGGTCGCCCATGACCGTAGCAATAAAGTCTATTTCACCTGTCTCCAGAGCGACGGCCCTAGCTTCCGCATCGGGGATAACTTTTACCATAAATTTTTGCGGGCCATCCTGTAAAAAAGATTTGGCATTCCAATAGTTTTTATGGCGAACAAACAAATCATACTGGCCTTTTTTGCGCTCTTGCCATACCCAAGGGCCGGTGCCTATAGGCTGTACATTTTTTTTCCCTGCACGCAATTGCTCCACCATTTTTGGCGAAGCAAAACGTAAAGGGCGCACAAAGGTAAGTTCGTGCAAGGTGGCCGCATAAGGAGTATGCAAGGTTAAAGAAAAGGTATGCGTATCTATGGCTTTATACGAAGCAATGCGCCCTATAAGCTCCATCCAATCATGCCTTTTTTTATTGGCAAAAACAGCATCAAAATTGCTTACTACTGCTGCAGCATTAAAGGCCGCGCCATCAGAAAAAAGCACGCCTTGGCGTAAAGTAAAAGTATAGGTCTTTTTATCGGGAGAAAGCGTCCATGCTGTGGCTAGTCCCGGCAAAATTTCTCCCTCTGGCCCATAATTCACTAAGGACTCATAGACAAGATTTTGCGCAAACATCATGTTGGCCCCATAGTCATGGGGGTGTAAAGGTCCCACATGGCTGCTCCATGCATAGACAAGAGTATCCTTGGAGGGGGCGGCAATACTGTGCGTATTTTGTGTAGTTAAACACAATATAAACAAAAGTGATAAAACGATTTTATTCATAAAACTTCCTTATTCCATAAAATTTACAAAGCCACATTGTACAGATTGCTTAAGGAAAATAGCTGTAAAATACTGTACAAAAAGAAACACAGCAAACACGGCACCCTAGCACAACACAAGAAAGTGTGTCAATTTTAAAAAATCGTGCTACGATTTGAGCATAAAAAAAATTTTAGTGTTACTAAAAAATATTTTTTTCTCAAAATAAACAAAGAATAGGCTTGCACATTTTCTCTTTTTTTCCTACGTTGACCTATGTTACTTTGAAGAAAAGTTTCTTAGAAGCCTTATCACTTCTAAGAAAATTCCTAGTTTTTTGCTTTTTTGGGACACAAAGATGAATATTGCCTTAGTGAAAAAAAAATATGTTGGGATTTTAGGATTCACCCTTGCCTTTTTATGCCTCTCACAGCTGGGTTTTGCCGCAGAAAAAAGCGTACGCCTAGGCTATTACTCTGGCTTTAACATTTTTGGACAATCACAAAAAAACAATGCCAAAGCACTAGGGCACGACTCCCTTATGGAGCTAGCACAACATGCCCATGTGAAAGTGCAACTCATAGATTTACACCAAAATTTTGTACAAGCTTTAGACCAGGAACTGGTGGATATGGTGGGCTTGGTGGTGCCGCTGCCCCACACGGAAGACAAGATTACCTATTCTAAAAATATTTATGGCTATGCACAATTTGGCCTTGCCACCAAGCATACTTCCCAAATCTATTACGATGACCCTGCCTCCATCAAAGATAAAAAAGTCGCTACTTTCCATGGAAACAATGCCAACGTTCTTTTTGAAGAATATTTGGAAAAAAACAACATTTCTGTAGATTTTGTCTACGGAAACTTAAACTCGTACACCGAGCTTGAGGCAGATTACTATCTTATTTTCTCCAGCATAAAAAATATCCATGATTTTGAAATTGCCCTGAAATTGGGTAAACGGCCTTTACATCTTGCCACCAAAAAAGGGCAAGAAATTCATATGCAGCCTTTTGAAGAGGCATTTACCATTTTAAGCGATAGAAAGACCTCTATCGTCAGTCGCATTGAAGAAAAATTTAAACAAATAGATGATAAATTCGACAATCGTTCTTTAACCAAAGACGAAGCAAAACAAGTACGGGGCAAAACCTTTCGTGTTGGCTTTTTGCAAAACAATCCCCCCTACCAATATCTCGACGACAATGGAAAAGCGCAAGGTATCAGCATTGACATTTTAAACCTTCTGGCTAAAAAATACCAATTCCATGTGGACTATGTACCTTATAGTACTGTGCGTGGTTCACAAGCGGTAGATTTTAGCACCTTAGATTTTTTGCTCTCGTTGCGTGGAAAAAAAGCCCATGTGGAAAAATTTTTCCAAAGCACCGATCCTTACTATCTGGTGCAGATGATTATGCTCATAAAAAAATCTGGCGATGAAAGCATCAAAAAGATTTTAGAAAAAGAAGCAAAAATTGGCATGGTGCAAAAAATCTCCTTTGACCATAGTGAATTAAGTCGTATAGCCCCCAAGGCTGCCATCACCTATCACAACACTTTTGAAGATTTGCTTACAGCCTTTGAAGAAGGCGAAGTCAATAGTGCCATTTTTACCAGCACCGATGCACAATATGCCAGTGCCATCATGAAAAAACAATATCATCTCTACCCCTTGGGGATAGAGCTTCCTATACAGTTTCATATAGCCCATGCGCTGGCAGAGCCTTATTTGGATATTTTTAACACCATGCTCTCCAATATTTCTTACCAAGAGCTGTACCAAATCAACTTTCAGCACACCTCAAGTTACTCGCCCCAATACGATATTATAGACTTCCTTTTGGAGAATTGGGCATATATCCTCGTAACTTTACTAAGCATTATTTTTATTTTTGTCATGTATTTAATGCGGGCACAGGTAAAGAAAAAAAATGAAATTCTCAAGCTATTATATACAGATGATGTAACATCGCTCATCTCTCCACGCTATTTTGGCATTCAAGTGCAAAAAGCATTAAAAACAGCTCGTCCCAACGAATACGAACTCATCACCCTTGATATTGACTATTTTCGCATGATTAACAAACACTATGGCATGGAAAAAGGCACGCAAGTCATTTGCTATATGGCAGATTCCTTGCAACAAGCCTATGCCGGAAACGATGTGGTCCTCACACGTAATCACTCAGAACAATTTGCCATTTTTAAGAAAATCGACGAAGGCTATAGCATTGAACACGTGGTGGAAAATTACATTGTGCGCGCCATTCAAGATGTGGTGGGCAAAAATTATTCCCTTACCATGTCCACAGGCATTTACCCTATTCAAGATCCACACGAAGAAACAAGCGATATGATTGACTTTGCTGATATTGCCCGCCGGCGGGGTAAAGCCTTGCATAAAATCACGTATGTCACCTTCAACGAGCGTATGCGCCAAGATTTCTTGGATACCTTGCGCATTGTGCACACTATGGAAAATGCCCTCAAAGATGGGGAGTTTAAAATTGTTTTTCAACCTAAAGTAAGTTTTGACACCTTAAAAATCATTGGCGCAGAGGCCTTGGTGCGCTGGATTCCCGCAGAAGGTGGCCCCATCTACCCTGATAAATTCATCTCCACCATGGAAACTGACGGCTTTATCACCGAACTTGACCTGTATGTTTTTGAAAAAGTTTGTGCCTTTATTCAGGAAAATACCGACATCCACCACATACCCAAAATTGCCATCAACCTTTCAGCGGTGACCATGTGCGAAGCAAGTATTGTGGAAAAATTGCTTACCATCACTCAAAAATATGGCGTGTGTCCTAAAAGCCTTGAATTAGAATTAACAGAAAGTGCCCTTAATGCTTTTGAAGCCACCATTATTGCCGCATTAGCACAGTTAAAAGAGCACGGATTTTCCATTGCCATGGATGATTTTGGCACCGGCGAATCCTCCCTTAATCGTTTGGGGGTCATCAAAGTAGATGTACTTAAACTTGATAAATCTTTCTTAAATTTTAACCAAGAATCCGACCATGGCCATATTGTGGTAGAAAAAATTATTGAGCTGGCCAAAGAGCTTAATATGCAAATTGTTTCTGAAGGTGTAGAAACCTTAGAGCAAGTGCTTTGGCTTAGAAATTTAAAATGCCATATTGCCCAAGGTTATTACTTTTCTCGCCCTATCCCTGTAGATGAGTTCAAAAAGCTGTTACAGGACGATATCACGTACACTTTAGACAAAAAAGATACAAAGTAATGGACGCACATAATTTATCTATACCAAAAATATTTCTTGCATCTCCTTGTCTTTTAGCGCAATGTGATTAACTCACATCTGTAAGATGTATTAATTTCTTTCTGGGAGAACTCTATGACCCGTAAAGATCGGACTGAAGGTATTTATAATCGTAAAGAAGTGCTTGACGAAAGCGAACGCAAGCAGTTTTATCTTATACAATTAAAAGATTTACTTTCGTATGCCTATCGTTATTCTGAAGATGTCAAAAAACGTTTTGACCGCGCTCAATTTAATGTGGAAAAATTCAAAACCCTCACCGACATTAAACACATCCCCATTTTGAAGAAAAAAGAATTAATTTTTCTGCAATCCATGGGGCCACGCCTTGGTGGTTTACTCACCAAGGATATTGGCGATTTAAAACGTATTTTCCTTTCTCCCGGGCCCATCTTTGATCCAGAAGACAGAGCGGACGATTACTGGGGCTATACCGAAGCCTTTTATGCCGCCGGCTATCGTCCCGGTGATGCTGTACAAGTAACCTTCAACTACCATTTGTCCCCTGCGGGCCTTATGTTTGAAGAACCTTTGCGTAATTTAGGCTGTGCCGTCATTCCTGCCGGCCCTTCAGAAGCCCTTACTCAGCTTGATATTATGCAAAAATTGCGTGTGTCTGGCTATGTGGGCACCCCTAGCTACCTTTTGCACTTGGCCCAAAGAGCCGAAGAAAAAGGCTTAAATTTACGTAAAGATTTATTCCTTGAAGTGGGGTTTGTTACTGGCGAACGCCTTTCGGAAAAAATGCGTAACCAGCTAGAAAAAAAGTATGATTTACTTTTACGCCAAGGCTATGGCACCGCCGACGTGGGCTGTATTGGTTATGAATGCTTCCACAAAACAGGCTTGCATATTGCCAATCGTTGCTATGTTGAAATCTGCCATCCTGATACTGGTATTCCTTTGAAGGATGGGGAAGTGGGCGAAATTGTCGTCACAGCATTTAACAAAACCTATCCACTTATTCGTTTAGCTACTGGTGACTTGTCCTATGTGGACCGCTCCCCTTGTGCCTGCGGACGTACCAGCCCCCGCCTTGGTGCCATTGTGGGTCGTGTAGATACTACAGCACGCATTAAGGGTATGTTTGTTTATCCGCATCAAGTAGAACAGGTTATGAGTAACTTTGAAGAAATCAAGCGCTGGCAAATTGAAGTTACCAACCCCGGCGGCATTGATGAAATGGTGCTCTATGTGGAAACTAGTGACTTTAGACGTGAAGAAGAGCTACTGCACTCTTTCCGCGAAAAAATCAAGTTGCGTCCTGCTTTAGTGGTGCTTACGCCAGGCAGCTTGCCTCCGCAAATTCGCCCCATTGAAGATAAGCGTGAATGGGATTAAACCTAAAACACAGTATATAGTGTTACATGGGCCTTATGGAAATCCCCTAGGGCCTATGTTACATTTTAGGCTTTTTTCATTGGAATACTAGTGTCTAGTGTCAACACTCCATGAGATTTTACGCAATGTATTGTGCCAAGGTCTCACAGGACGCATGCTTTGCACAATACATTGTGTACAGGCTTACATTTTTTGTTAAGATAGATATAGAGTTTTATCATGGCCATGGAAATAGAGCGCAAATTTCTTGTAAAAGGTAGCCCTTGGCAAGAAAATCATAGTGAAGGTATACGCATTACCCAAGGGTACTTATGCACAGACCGTGAACGCACCATACGTATACGTTTATGTCAGCCCATGCCCTGTTCACCAGCGGCACATAAGCAAGCAGCGCAAGACCAACAAGCATATGGGCAAGAAACAGCGTATATAACCATTAAAAGCTTTCAATCGCCCCTAAGCAATCGCGAATACCAATACGCCATCCCCCCACAAGAAGCCCGTGTACTTTTAGATACCCTTGCCATTCCTCCCCTTGTGGAGAAAATCCGTTACTGCATAGCCCATGAAGGGCATATGTGGGAAGTGGATGTTTTTTTGGGCCTTAATGCCGGACTTGTGGTGGCAGAAATTGAACTTTCCCATGAAGACGAAGCTTTTACCAAGCCAGCATGGCTTTTGGAAGAAGTAACCTACAATACACAGTATAAAAATAGTCAACTCGTGCAAAAACCTTTCAGCACGTGGTAAACGAGGCGATCCATGGCACATAAAGGCCCCCATATTTCCATATCCCCCGTCTATGTGGTCAACCGTATTTTACGCATCAACCGCCACGATTTTGAAGAATGGCCAGAATCTGTAAAAACCCTTGCCATTGCCATTGCCGAAGAATTGTTTCTTGTGGCTTACAATCCTTTCATCGATGCGGAAACCGTGCGTGAAAGTGTACAAAAGTACTATGATAGTCAGTCTTTGGCCTTGGCTCACCACTATGCTACCAGCATTGGTGAAGGCATTACCATGTTTTGGTCTGCCCATGAAGCAGAAAGTGCCTTTAGAGCCGAACTTGTGTCCACTTTTCGGGAATTTATGCCGGCAGAATGTATCATTACACGACCAGGTGCTCTCGTTGAAAATGCCACCGATGCCACAGACTTACGCATGGAACTGCCCCTTTGCGTAGTGGAACCAAGCAGTACCGAACAAGTGGCGCAATTGGTGCGCCTTGCCAATGATAAGAAATTTGCTCTCATCCCCCGTGGGGGTGGATCGGGCATGACGGGCGGAGCAGTACCTGCCCGCAAACGTACCGTCATTGTTTCCCTCACTCGCCTTACACGCATCAACCCCATTGATATGGAAAACATGAGTGTTACCTGCGAGGCCGGCGCCCTTACCCATGAGATTATCAAAGCCGCCGCCGCAAAAAATCTCTTTTTTTCCATCGATCCTGCGTCCAAACTTGCTTCCAGTATTGGCGGCAATATTTCAGAAAATGCCGGCGGCCCTTGCGCTTTTGAGTACGGCACCACCCTTGACAATTTACTTTGGTGGCGCATGGTAACGCCCACGGGAGAAATTATCACCGTGGAACGTAAAAACCATCCACGGCATAAAATTTTAGAAAACGAAACGGCGATTTTTGAAATAAAAGATCAATCGGGTGGAGTACGCAACGTGGTACAATTGCCCGGCAATGAAGTGCGTTTACCCGGCCTTGGTAAAGATGTTACCAATAAAGCCCTTGGTGGTTTGCCTGGTATGCAAAAAGAAGGCGTTGATGGCATTATCACCGAAGCCTGTTTTATTGTGCATAAAAAACCTACATTTTCTAAAGTCATTGTTTTGGAATTTTTTGGACGCTCCATGCACACTGCTGCGGTGGTCATTGGAGAGTTGGTGGCATTGCGCGATCAAATTCGCCAAGATGGCGACTATGCCAGCATCTCAGCCTTGGAAGAATTCAATGTTAAATATGTGCAAGCCATTCAATATAAAAGAAAATCTACTCAATACGAAGGCGATCCCATTTCTGTCATCATTGTGCAAGTAGACGGTGACGACCAAGTGCTTTTGCAACAAGCCATCGACGCCATTGTAGACGTGGTAGCAAAGCAAGATAACGTGGACTGTACCGTGGCACAAAATGCCAAGGAAGCCGAAGTTTTTTGGGAAGATAGACACAAACTTTCCGCCATTGCCAAGCGCACTTCCGGCTTTAAAATCAATGAAGACGTGGTCATACCCATGGCGCGCATACCAGATTTTGCTCTGTTTTTAGAGCAACTTAACTTAGAATGTGCTGCTTCGGCCTTTCGGCATGCCATGCAATCGGTGGGGCGTCTTCCCGGTTTTCCCATGGAGGATAAAGATTTTAACCGTGAATTTACCTATATATCCAAAGCAGCCCAAGGCAAAATTTCTTCCACAGAAGTTAGCGATGATGAAATGTTCATGCGAGCCACCCTGTTTTTAAAAGATATTGCCAGTAAATATCCGCATTTAGAAAAGAAAATATTTGCTATCAGTGACTATATGTATGCCAGTCGTGTTATCGTGGCCAGTCACATGCATGCCGGCGATGGCAATTGCCATGTTAATATTCCCGTAAACTCCAGCGACCACCATATGCTAGAAGAAGCAGAAAAAGTGGCGGCCAGAGTTATGTATACAGCCCAAGAAATGGGCGGCGCCGTTTCCGGAGAACACGGCATAGGCATTACCAAGATTGCTTTTTTACAGGCAGAAAAAATAGCTGATTTACGAGAGTTTAAGGAAAGGGTTGACCCTAGGGACATTTTAAATCCGGCCAAACTTGTCAACAAAGAATTGCCGGTACGCCCTTTTACTTTCTCCTTTAATGGGCTCATCAACGACATTAAAGAAAGCGGCTTACCCGATAAAGAACAGCTTATGCACTTGCTCAGCCTCGTGCAAAACTGCACCCGCTGTGGAAAATGTAAACATGTATGCCCCATGACCTATCCCGAACGCTCCATGCAATGGCACCCACGCAATAAAAATATGGTGCTAGGTATGCTGCTGGAAGCCATCTACTACACGCAGGCCAATACGGGACGACTGGACGAGCGTCTTTTACAGCATGTTAATGCCATATTTGAACATTGTACGGCTTGTGGACGCTGTACGGCAATATGTCCCGTAAGCATTCCTTCAGGCCAAGTGGCCCTTGCTTTGCGCAGTATGGTGGAAAGTAAGGGTGTTGGCGGGCACCCCATTAAAACCCGTGCCTTACGCTGGCTGGTGGCCAATGCCCAACAACGCATTCCCAAAGCAGCCAAAATGGCCTCACTTGGGCAAAAAGCGCAAAATAAAGTACATAACCTTATTCCTAAAAGTTGGATGAAAAACTTCCAAAATCCACTTTTTTCCGGCAAAGGTGCCAAGATTGGTTATACTAATCTTTATGAATCTTTAAAATTGCACCGTGGACATATTTTCACCACAGCCGCAGCAAACAAGCCCCCTGTAATCTATTTTGTAGGCTGTGGTGGTGCGCTCTTTTATGATAGAGTTGCCACCGCAGGCCTTATGCTGTTGCTAAATGCCGGACACAGTGTTATTATTGCACCCAAGCATTTATGCTGTGGCTACCCTTTACACTCGGCGGGCATGGAAAAAGTGTATAAACGCCATCGCGACAGCGTACGTAAGGCGCTAACAGACCTGTATGAAGAAAGTAAAGCTGCCGGATTTGAAGCTAAATATATGGTCACCGCCTGCGGCACCTGTATTGAGAGCCTTGAAGATATAAGCAAAACCTTGCAGCTTGAGCAACAAGATGTAGTGCAATTGACTTTGACCTCATTACCACCTTTGGCCAATTTAGAAGGTGCACCACGCCTATATCATGAATCATGTCATACAGAATGGGTTGGTGTGAGCAAGGTTAAAGGAAGAGCCAAAATTTTACAGGCCTTGTCCGACTTTACCGGAGCCTCCTTTCCCACATCACCAGGCTGTTGTGGCGAATCGGGCATGGGGTCCTTAACATCGCCGCATATTTATAATCTTTTACGTCAGCGCAAAAGTGCTAATATTGCCGATGCCCTTGGCAATTATGCCGGCCCTGTTATTGTGGCTTGCCCCTCCTGCAAGGTGGGTATTGGCCGTATTTTAGAAAATTTATCTATTCGTCGGCCGGTTTTACATGTGACAGAATGGCTTGCACAGCATCTCTATGGCCCTGAATGGCGTCAACGTTTTAAGAAAAATGTACTGGATGCCAAAGGGCCAGTACGCCAAGTAAAAATTTAGCTCTTTTAAAGCGGTAAAGTATTGCAATTATACTTGTGCTCTAGTATCCTTAAAGTACATTTCGAGGGAGGTATCTATGTCCGAAGATCAAAAAAAAGCGTCACGGTCTATTCTATTCTTAACCTTTGGTATTGTTTTACTCTTATTATTTGGCATTGCACTCTTTGCCATGGAAAAATTTTCTGCTGCACAACGTGATGCTCTTGCAGATGCGCAAGCCATCGTGGTTAATTTACCAGATGTAAACAAAATTGACGCCAGTTATGATGAAAAACTCGTTGCCGCACAAGGCAAAGTCACCACAAAAGAAACCATTAAAGACAACCTTTTTGGTTTGAATATTGAAGGACTAGGCCTTGTTTATTCAGTAAGCTATTATCAAAATGTTACAGGCGAAGATGATAAAGTTGAATGGACAAAGGTACCTGAAAAATATCTTGACCCTGATGATGAAGCAGTCAATACGCTTATTCTGCAAAACGTGCACAATGGTATTACGTACGTATCAGAAGCATCCCTTGGTGCCTACTCTTTAGATAAAGAGCTTTTGCACAGCTTAGTAAAAGCAAGCGCACTTACACAAAATTTTACACCAGAACAATTGCAAGTTATACACGAAAGCATTCTAAGTGACGCTAAAAGAATGCGTAACCCTGCTGACAGTACCGAACTCTATCTGAAAGAACAAGCAGAAGGCAAAAACCCAAGCATTCTTGCTAAAGTGATGTATGACGAACTGTATCTTGGCTATGACCCCAAAAAGCCACGCCTTGGAGATATGCGTATCGCCTTTTACACCATTCCAGCTCAAGAGGCTAGCCTTGTGGCCGTTGTAGATAAAGATACCTTCAAAACCTACGAAGATGGCAAAGGCGATAAAATACCCCTTATCTACCCCGGCACCCTAATAGCTGAAGAAGTGCTACTGAAGCGCATTCACGAAAGCCATGATAATATTTGGATTTTACGTATTTTCTTCACCATTTTCATGGTTTTTGGTGCCCGAGCTATTTTATCCTATATGTCTCGTGCAGAAGTACAAAACAAAGATGAAGAAAGTCTTTCCTACAAAGATCTGTTTGATGCTAATGTCAATACCCAAGAAGCAGAAGACGACTATATGCAAAGCGTATACGCCCACCCTTGGCTCTCCAGCTGCATGATTGGCATAACACTTGCCATCCTCATTTCTTTTGCCGGTAGCGTTATTATCTAAGTCATTTTAACTAACTATACGCAGAATCCGAAATAGAAGACCGTATACTATTTCGGATTCTGTTTTTTACATGAAGCATAGCAAGGTAAAATAAACTACATATACCACGCTATACACTTTTTTTTACAACAAAGTGACATAACATGACCTTTTTTACTGTAAAATTGGTGTGGACATAAACAAAACCTTGACAGCATGGTAAAGATTTTGCAATGTGCACGAGGGCTTGCTGTCCAAAGCCACCTAAGTATTACAGTACAAACATGATTAAACTATTTTTTTTGTTGACAATACGCCCACCTTTCTCTAAAGGTTAGGGCCATTAAACCTTTAACCCTTTTTCTTTTCGGAGATACACCATGACAAAAGCAGAATTAGTTGAAAAAATTTACGCTAAAGCCGGCTTACCTACCAAAACAATGGCTGAAAGTGCTTTGGATGCCGTTGTGGCATCTGTACGTGAAGCCTTAGTAGCAGGCGATTCTGTAACTTTTACTGGTTTTGGAACCTTTAAAGTAAGCGAACGCGCCGCCCGTAAAGGCCGTAACCCTCGCACAGGCGCAGAAATCGAAATTCCTGCCAGCAAAGTAGCCAAATTCACCCCCGGTAAACAATTAAAAGACGCTTTGAAATAATTTTCATAAAAAGACAGAAATTCACTCTGCTTTTTACTAAATAAACCCCACAACCTAAGGTTGTGGGGTTTATTTCATTATATGAGACCTCTGCACAATTCATTGCGTAGGTTCTTATGGAGCGTTAACGTCAATCCATGCGACCAAAAATCAAAAATAGACGTAGCTTTGCTTCGCCGTTATATGATTGATTTTTGGGCCTTTACCTCTGCATACGTTATTTTGCATTTCGAACAAGTTTTCAAACTTTGAGACCTCTGCACAATTCATTGCGTAGGTTCTTATGGAGCGTTAACGTCAATCC